>NZ_JAHWIW010000032.1:0-68799 GCF_025377065.1 Pseudomonas sp. HD6422
CCATTGCACGGGGTTCGGCGCTACATCGAGCAGCAAGACAGGCCGGCGTAAGGGCGCGCAGTTCGCACGCCTCGCTACCCCTCCCCGCACTAAAGTACGGGGTATCTCGCGGAGAAAACCGATGAACGACAGACAACCGCGCCAGGCCATTGCCTTGAGCTACGACGGCCAACAGGCACCGACCCTCAGCGCCAAAGGCGACGATGCCCTGGCCGAAGCTATCCTCGCCCTGGCCCGCGAGCACGAGGTACCCATTTACGAGAACGCCGAGCTGGTGCGCCTGCTGGCGCGCCTGGAGCTGGGCGAGCAGATTCCCCAGGCGCTGTACCTGACCATCGCCGAAATCATCGCTTTCGCCTGGCAGTTGCGCGGCAAGGTGCCACCTGGCTTCGACGATAGCCCGACGTCCCCACGCGACGTGTCCCCCGTCACCCAGGCGTTGCCCCCGAGCGATAGCACTATCTAACGCGCCCGAGGGCCACCGACACGGCACGCTGGACGCTTTCAACCCGAAGGCCAGCATATGCACACCATCCCCCCTGCCAACCGCGGCCTGGTCCGCCAGGCACTGCTCGATATCCCCCGGCCGGACCTGATCGCCAAAGAGAAGCTGCAGACTTGGCTAGCCGCGCAAGGCATCACCGACAGCCCGCTCGATATCGACGTCATCACCTTCCATTATCAGACCGAACCCTTGGGCGAGGGTCGGGCGTACACCCAGGACAATGCCGTCATCACTCAGAAGATGAACCTGGTCGAAGCCCTCCTGGCCAACTGGCAGGGCGAAAGCGCTGCCGGGTACGGCGGCTTTCACTACGGCAACTGGGCTGGCATCGCACCGACCGGACCAGTGAAGCTGGTCGAGCGCCTGGAGCCGCTGGGCCTGTTCTCCAACGCGTCCCCCTACCTGATCTTCAACGGGCTCTATCGACGTACTCAAGCTGCCCGCTACGCCCCCGACACACGCCTGCCCGTACGCGCCGAGGACTTCCAGTCCTATCTCTGGAACCTGCATTTCCACACCGATTTCAAGTCCCGGCTGGATACCTACTGGCAACGCCGCCAGGTGCACTACCAACGGGCCCTGAAGATCGCCTTCATCGCTGCCTGCAACCGGCAGGTCCAGGCTGGGAGCCTCTCGGCCGACAGCCAGTTGGCGATCTGGCGGGCTGCAGGCCTGACGCCGCGCCAGGATGTCCGGACCACGATGCTCAACATCTACGGGTATGTCTCATCGAGCATCGTGCAGATCAGCCAGGCATCGCGGCCGCAGGTGATACTGTACATTCCGGGCAACCTGTCGCCCTTCCATGAGTTCGCCAGCGCTACGGCCATGCAGCAGTGGCTGGCGGCGCAGTGCCGCGAGAGCGACAAACGGGCAGCCCTGCTCGGCCACTTCGCTCGTGCCGATTGGCCGGACGGCCTGGAATTCAGCGGCCTGCGCACCGCGCTCGACGGGCTGGGCTTGTATCCACGCCCGCATCGCCTGTCTGCCGAGCATCCGGGCTTCGCCACCAGTGGTTTCTGGAAACCGGAAAACGTCATCAACTTCAGGCCCGAGAAGTACAGTCCGCCCATCGAGGGAGACCTGTTCCAAGCCCTGACCCAGCTGCAGAAACAACGCGCCTACGCCGACGCCGACAGCCAGATCACCAGCAACCACGAAATCGACAAAGCGCGCTGGGGGTCCTATCTGAACCTGATGACGACCCTCCTCGCTCCTCTGGTCATCGTGCTACCCGAACTGTCGCCGCTGTTATTGGCTGGCGGCGTCGGACAATTCGGCCTGGGCCTGGACGCGGCGATCAACGGCAAGGACCTGCAACAGCGCGAGCAGGGGCTGAGCGAACAAGTATTCGGTCTGTTCAATGCCCTGCCTGGGCTGGGCAATATCGTCGCGCGGCCCGCGAGCGTATTTGCCTACGCCCGTCGCGGGTTCTTCTCCAGCAAACGTCTTGCAGAGCTGCTGGAAGTGCCGGTCGGTGCTGCGCCGCAGGTCGAAGAGTTGGAGCTCGAGCCCGCCGAACTGGCGTTCCGTGAACCTGTGATCGTCTCGGCGCAAGCCACCTCGACCCTGGTGGCGCGCATCGACGAGCGTTTATACGCTCGCTTCGCTGCCTGGCTGCGAACCGATCGCGGCATCATCAACGACTGGGTGCAGTACGAAGTGTCCAGTGACAGCTTCATCCGCATTCAGGACGCCCGGTTGCCCGAGCCTACGCGCTGGATCATCCAGGGCGACGGTGAGTTTGCCCTGGTTGCCACCACCTCCGGGCCGCGCATCTCCAACAATGCGCAACGCATGGCCACCTTGCGCGGGCTGGGGATCGATCTGCAGCTGCCGCTGGACTTGCAGAGCTTTACCGATCTGCAGCGCACCGCCATTCCCCAGGTGGTGAGCAGCGTCTGGCTGGGCGATCAGCCGCTGCAGGGAGAGTTTCTCGAAGCGCTGACCCACAATGCACAAGCCTTGCAGGGCACCGCGTATCGCTACCAGGTCTTTCTGTCGCGGGAGAACCACGCGGTCTATCAAGGCAACTTGCGGCTATTGCGCCGACAGGCGCCGAACGCGTTACTGATGCCTCTGGAAGACCAAGGCTTCTTCCACGACTTCGCTCGATCGCCTTACTACCGCCAGTACCGGGACGCCATCGAGGGCAATGGCGGGTTAGCGAGAAATTTCAGCTCGGCCTGCGACGTCCTGCGTTATCGCCTGCTCAAGCATTATGGCGGGCTCTACCTGGATGCCGATGACCGCCTGCTACTGGCCTCCGACGCACAAGCAGAGTTGCCCTTGCAGCGAATCGAGCTCAAGACCACCCAGGATGGCCTGGTGCTTTCGCCGCCGGTGTCCAATGACCTGCTGGGCATGCACATCAAGTTCAACAGCAGCATGATCGGCAGCCACCCAGGCAACCCGACGCTCGATGCGATTTCCGAGCGCATCCTCCAGCGCTACGCCCAGACCCCTGCCTTCTACCGCACGCGTCCCGATCCTGCAACCCCTGCCCTTCCGCGACTACGCGCGCAAGCTCAGCCTGATCAGTGGACCTGGAGTGCTCAACGATGTGATCGACGAACGCCTACCCTGGCTCAGGCAGTTGCGTGAGGTGTGCAACCTGATGGCGTCGCCGATTCATGACATCGCGGCCACCGTGGACTTCAGCGAGTTGACCCGCGCACTGCGCGAACACGTACCCCTGGACAGGGTCGCGAAGATGGGACAGGCACACAGCTGGGCGGCCTGAGCGCGCAGCCGCGCGCTTCGGGACGCCCATTTGGGTCATTCGCTTCGGTGCAACTTCCTCATCAACTCTGCCTCGGCCTGGGTCAGGCCGCAGGTTTCGGTGAGTTCGGAGACACTGGCGCCCATGCCGACCAGCTTGGCCGCCTGGGTGAAGGTCACGCTGTTGGGATCACGCTGCTCGAGTTGCTGGACTTTCTCGGGCAGCGGCGCCAACACCGCGCGCAGCTCGTGAATGGCCTCGCCCATGCGCACGGTACCGTTCTGGTAGTCGTCCAGGCGTTTGGCCAAGTCCTTGATGCGCTGATCACGCAGCGCATCGCCCGCCGCCTGTTCGGCGGCCATTTCTCGCTGGCGCTTGCTGTAGTTGAGGAACAACCACAGGCTCACTGCCCAGAGCAGCGCCAGGAAGATGACAGCAGCCTCGAAAATCAACTCAGATGTTCTCCAGCTCGGACCACTCTTCCTCGGTCATCATCTTGTCCAGCTCGACCAGGATCAACAGCTCACCGTTCTTGTTGCAAACGCCCTGGATGAACTTGGCTGACTCTTCGTTGCCCACGTTCGGCGCGGTCTCGATCTCGGACTGGCGCAGGTAGACCACTTCGGCAACGCTGTCGACCAGAATGCCCACCACCTGCTTGTCCGCCTCGATGATGACGATGCGGGTGTTGTCGGTCACCTCGGTCGGCATCAGGCCGAAACGCTGGCGGGTGTCGATCACCGTCACCACGTTGCCGCGCAGGTTGATGATGCCCAGCACATAACTTGGCGCACCCGGCACGGGAGCGATTTCGGTATAGCGCAGCACTTCCTGCACCTGCATCACGTTGATGCCGTAGGACTCGTTGTCCAGACGGAAGGTTACCCACTGCAGGATCGGATCTTCGGAACCTTGTGCGGACGACTTTTTCATTCCCCTACCCCTTGAAATCCGCCGTTGGCGGTGTGTTAGGTGTCATTGCTGTTGGCTGTGCATCTGCTTGACGGCGCCGCTGGCGATCAACTCGGCCAGCTCGGCGACATCCAGCAGCGCACACATGTGTTCGATGACCGTACCGGCCAACCACGGGCGCTGGCCGCGCTGGCTGCGCCATTTGATCTCGTTCGGGTCCAAGCGCAGCGAGCGGCTGACCTGATGCACCGCCAGTCCCCATTCATAGCCCTGCACCGAAATCACATAGTGCAAGCCCTGGCGGAAATCATCGCGATAGCGGTCGGGCATGACCCAACGCGCGGTGTCCAATACCTTCAAGTTGCCGGCCTGGCAGGTGAGGATGCCGAGGAACCAGTCCGGCTGGCCGAACAGCGGTGTCAGCTCCTGGCCTTCGAGGCTGTAGATCGAACCCAGGCACACCAGCGGCACCGCCAGGGTCAGCCCGGCGACGTCGAACAACAGGCACTCGAACGGCTCAGCGGCCCAGGCCGGGCGACCATCGACCGTGGTCGGCGGCGTCGGCACGCCGGCTATCGGCAGGTGCAGGTCGACCAGGGGCGCTACCGGCTCGGCGGCCTGGACTTCGGTCAAGACCGGAATACTCGCCTCGGCTACCACGTCGGCGGCAACCACCGCGACCACCGGTTCTTCGACTGGCATCACGGCCGGCAGGATCGCTGCCTGCGGCTCGGCGAAGGGCCGCCTGGTGGGTGGCGCCACGGACGCTTGCTGGCGGGCATCGAAAGCCTGCTCTTCGCGCACGGCGGCGGCGAATTCATCGCCTGGCTCGGCGGTAAGGACCTGGGCGACCTCGCTCGACTCGTCGGGCTCGGTGGCTTCCTGCAACAATCCATCGAGGTACGACTGCAAGGCCAGTTGCGGACGGGTACCGACAGGACGGTTCATGAGGCCACCCGCAGCGCAGTTTTATAGGTGAGCAAGTGCTTGAGCAAGGCCCGATAGGCGATCACCCCGCGGCTCTTGCCATCGAACTGCGACGGCGTGACGCCGTTGCGGCTGGCGTCGCGCAGGCGCGTATCGACTGGGATATAACCCTGCCAGACTTGCTGGTCGTACGTGTCGCGCAGCACCTTGAGCGTGCCCAGCGAAGCCTGGGTGCGGCGATCGAAGAGAGTCGGGACGATCTGGTAAGGCAGGGCCTGCTTGCGCGAACGGTTGATCATGGCCAGGGTGCCGATCATGCGCTCCAGGCCCTTGACCGCGAGAAACTCGGTCTGCACCGGAATCACCAACTGCTGGCTGGCAGCCAGGGCATTGACCATGAGCACCCCGAGCAAGGGAGGGCTGTCGATCAGGGCGAAGTCGAAATCCTGCCACAGTTGCGCCAGACTCTTGGCGACCACCAGGCCCAGGCCGTTCTGTCCCGGTGACTGGCGCTCGAGCACCGCCAGCGCGGTGCTCGAGGGCAGCAGGGAAATGCGCTCGTCGCTGGTCGGCAGCAGCAATTGGCCGGGCAGGCCCTCGGGCACCGCGCCTTTGTGCAGGAACAGGTCGTAGCAGCTGTGCTCCAGCGCATCGGGGTTGTGGCCGAAATAGCTGGTCATCGAGCCATGGGGGTCGAGGTCGACGACGACCACGCGCTTACCCGCCTCGGCCAACAGGCCGGCCAGGGCGATCGTGGTGGTGGTCTTGCCGACGCCACCTTTTTGATTGGCTACTGCCCAGACTCTCATAGGACAACTCTGACTCATGAATTTAGCGCCCATCCTTGCGGGATCGCACCCTCAAGCTGACGCCGTGACGGAGAATTGACGAGTCAACGACTCCCGACTGCTGGTGCACTTTGTGTGCCAGCACGGCGCAAGGCCGCATCCGGCGTGGCGTTGGCACTCCCTGAACCGGTCAGGCTGCGGCGCACTTCGAGGTTACGGGAAATCACCAACACCACCCGACGGTTGCGTGCCCGGCCTTCGGCGGTATCGTTGCCGGCTACCGGCTGGTACTCGCCATAGCCCACCGCTGCCATGCGCGCCGGGTTGACCCCCTCCATCGCCAGCAGGCGCACGATGCTCGCCGCCCGTGCCGAGGACAGCTCCCAGTTGGTCGGGAACTGCGCGGTGCGGATCGGCAGGTTGTCGGTGAAGCCTTCCACATGGACCGGGTTGGCGAACGGCTTGAGGATGTTCGCCACCTTTTCGATGATGTCGAACGCCTTGTCGCTGGGCATGGCATCACCGCTGCCGAACAGCAGCGAAGAGTTCAGTTCGATCTCGACCCACAGTTCGTTGCCGCGCACGGTCATCTGGTCGGATTTGATCAGGTCGCCGAAGGCATCGCGCACGTCGTCGCTGATGGCCTTGAGCGGATCGACGCTGGTTTGCGCAAGGCCCGCATCGGTCTGCTCGCTGTCCTTGATCAACGGCTCGGCCGGGCGCACGCTCAGCGGCCGCTCCTCGCCGATTGGGATGGGTTTCATCGCCCGCTCGGGGTCGTTGAACACCCCCAGCAGGGCCTGGGAGATGACCTTGTACTTGCCTTCGTTGATCGAAGAAATCGAGTACATGACCACGAAGAACGCGAACAGCAAGGTGATGAAGTCGGCGTACGACACCAGCCAACGTTCGTGATTCTCGTGTTCTTCGGTATGACGGCGGCGACGCATGGGTTACTCCATGAAGCCTTGCAGCTTCAGCTCGATCGAGCGTGGATTTTCCCCTTCGGCAATCGACAGCAGCCCCTCGAGCAGCATCTCGCGGTAGCGCGACTGGCGCAGGACGATGGCCTTCAGCTTGTTGGCGACCGGCAGCAGTATCAGGTTGGCACTGGCCACACCATAGATGGTGGCGACGAAGGCCACGGCGATGCCGTTGCCCAACTGCGACGGGTCGGCGAGGTTGCCCATGACGTGGATCAGCCCCATCACCGCACCGATGATGCCGATGGTCGGCGCGTAGCCCCCCATGCTTTCGAACACCTTGGCGGCCTGGATATCACGAGCCTCCTGGGTCAGGAAATCGACCTCGAGAATGCTGCGGATCGACTCAGGCTCGGCGCCATCGACCAGCAGTTGCAGGCCCTTGCGCGCGTACGGGTCGGGCTCGCCATCGGCGACGCCTTCAAGACCCAGCAGGCCTTCCTTGCGCGCTGTCAGGCTCCAGTTGACCACCCGGTCGATACCCCCGGCCAGGTCGACCCGTGGCGGGAAGATGATCCAGCGCAGGATCTGCAGCGCCCGCTTGAACGCCGGCAACGGCGATTGCAACAGTGCCGCCGCCAGGGTACCGCCTAGCACGATCAGGCCGGCGGGGCCGTTGATCAGGGCACCGACATGGCCACCTTCGAGGAAATTGCCGCCGACGATGGCGACGAAGGCCAGGCTCAGGCCGATCAGGCTCAACACATCCATCAGACGCAGGCCTCAACCAGGTGCTTGCCGATCTCGTCCAGGCTGTACACCGCATCGGCCAGGTTGGCTTTGACGATGGCCATGGGCATGCCGTAGATCACGCAACTGGCTTCATCCTGGGCCCACACCGTGCTGCCGCCCTGCTTGAGCAACCGCGCGCCCTCGCGCCCGTCCGCGCCCATGCCGGTGAGCACCACCGAGAGGACCTTGTCGCCATAGGACTTAGCCGCCGAGCCGAAGGTGATGTCCACGCACGGCTTGTAGTTCAGGCGCTCATCGCCCGGCAGGATCTTCACCGCACCCCGGCCATCGACCATCATCTGCTTGCCACCTGGGGCCAGCAGGGCCAGGCCTGGGCGCAGCACGTCGCCGTCCTCGGCTTCCTTGACGCTGATCTTGCACAGCTTGTCGAGGCGTTCGGCAAAGGCCTTGGTGAATGCCGCCGGCATGTGCTGGATCAACACGATGGGAGCCGGGAAGCTGGCTGGCAACTGGGTCAGCACTCGCTGCAAGGCCACCGGGCCGCCGGTGGAGGTACCGATGGCCACCAATTTGTAGGGTTTGCGCTTGGGCGCAGGCGACGCCGCTGCAGGCGCGACACGAGCAGGCGCAGCACTGCGCACCGGTGCCGGGGTGGCCGACGCCAGGCTGCTGGCAGGCGCCTGCGCGGTACTGGCCGGGGCGGCTGCGGTGGCCGCTGCAGGGCCGGCGTAGCTGCCGAAGCGGCGATTGCTGCGGGAAATGGTGTGGACCTTCTCGCACAGCAGTTGCTTGACCTTTTCCGGGTTGCGCGAGATGTCCTCGAAGTTCTTCGGCAGGTAGTCGACCGCACCGGCGTCCAGGGCGTCGAGGGTGACGCGGGCGCCTTCGTGGGTCAGCGAGGAGAACATCAACACCGGCGTCGGGCACCGCTGCATGATGTGCCGTACCGCGGTAATGCCATCCATCATGGGCATTTCATAGTCCATGGTGATGACATCGGGCTTGAGCGACAGCGCCTGGTCGATCGCCTCCCTGCCATTGGTCGCGGTGCCCACGACCTGGATGGTCGGGTCGGCCGAGAGGATTTCCGAGACACGGCGGCGGAAGAAACCGGAATCATCCACCACCAGGACCTTGACTGCCATAAACACTCCATTAGCCGGCGCGCCCCTCGCGGGGAGCGCCAGCAGAATCAAATACGCCGCGCCGCGTAACGCTTGAGCATGCTCGGAACGTCGAGAATCAGCGCGATGCGGCCGTCACCGGTGATGGTGGCGCCAGACATGCCGGGGGTTCCCTGGAGCATCTTGCCCAGCGGCTTGATCACCACCTCTTCCTGGCCGACCAATTGGTCGACCACGAAACCGATGCGCTGGGTCCCGACCGACAGGATCACCACATGGCCCTCGCGCTGCTCCTCGTGCACCTGGTCCTGGACCAGCCAGCGCTTGAGATAGAACAGCGGCAGCGCCTTGTCGCGCACGATCACCACTTCCTGGCCGTCGACCACGTTGGTGCGCGACAGGTCCAGGTGGAAGATCTCGTTGACGTTGACCAGCGGGAAGGCGAATGCCTGATTGCCCAGCATGACCATCAGGGTCGGCATGATCGCCAGGGTCAGCGGCACCTTGATGACGATCTTCGAACCCTGGCCCTTGGCCGAGTAGATGTTGATCGAGCCGTTGAGCTGGGAGATCTTGGTCTTCACCACGTCCATGCCGACACCACGGCCGGACACGTCGGAAATCTCGGTCTTGGTCGAGAACCCCGGGGCGAAGATCAGGTTGTAGCAATCCGATTCGCTCAGGCGGTCGGCAGCGTCCTTGTCCATCAGGCCCTTTTCCACGGCCTTGGCGCGCAGCACGTTCGGGTCCATGCCCTTGCCGTCGTCGGAGATCGACAAGAGGATATGGTCGCCTTCCTGCTCCGCCGAGAGCACCACGTGACCGGTCCGGGGTTTACCCGAGGCCTCGCGCTCTTCGGGCATCTCGACACCGTGGTCGACGGCGTTGCGCACCAAGTGCACCAACGGGTCGGCCAGGGCCTCGACGAGGTTCTTGTCGAGGTCGGTTTCTTCGCCGACCAGTTCCAGGTTGATCTCTTTCTTGAGCTGGCGGGCCAGGTCGCGAACCAGGCGCGGGAAGCGCCCGAAGACCTTCTTGATCGGCTGCATGCGGGTCTTCATGACCGCGGTCTGCAGGTCGGCGGTGACCACGTCGAGGTTCGACACGGCCTTGGACATGGCCTCGTCGCCACTGTTCAGGCCCAGGCGCACCAGGCGGTTACGCACCAGCACCAGTTCGCCGACCATGTTCATGATCTCGTCCAGGCGCGCAGTATCGACCCGTACGGTGGTTTCCGCTTCGCTGGCCACCGGCTTTTCCGCCACCGGCGCAGCGGTACGGGCCGGCGCAGCAGGCTTGGCGACCGCTGCCGGAGCAGTAGCAGCCGGCTTGGGTTCAGGCTTGGGCTCGGCCTTGGCTTCAGGCTTGGCCTGGGGCTTGCTGGCCACGGCGGCAGGCGCCGGCGCTGCGACCGCCTCACCGGAGAACTTGCCTTTGCCGTGCAATTGATCGAGCAGCGCTTCGAATTCATGGTCGCTGATTTCGTCACCGCCAGCAGCGGGCTCTGCCGTTGCGGCGCTGGCCGTCGTCAGGGCATCGGCTTGGAAGGTGCCCTTGCCATGCAACTGGTCGAGCAACGACTCGAACTCTTCGTCGGTGATCTCGTCACTGGCCGGCTCTTTGGCGACCGCGGGCGACTCGCTGGCGACCGCTTCGGCACTGAACTGACCCTTGCCGTGCAACTGGTCGAGCAGCGACTCGAACTCGGCGTCGGTGATTTCGTCACCTTCGCCACCGGCAGCCTCGCCCTGCGTGAGCTCAGCAGCAGCCGCTTCGGCCTTGACCGCATCGAGCGAGTCGAGCAGTTGCTCGAACTCGGTGTCGGTGATGTCCTCTTGCGCTGCGGGGGCCTCGAGTACAGCCTCGGGCTCGGCGACCGCGGGGGCCTCGTCGGCCGAAGCTGGCTCTGCCAAGCGCGACAGCGCCGCCAGCAGCTCCGGGGTGGCCGGGGTCACTTCGCTGCGCTCGCGCACCTGGCCGAACATGCTGTTGACCGTATCGAGCGCGGCAAGCACCACGTCCATCAGTTCTGCGTCGACCCGGCGCTCACCTTTGCGCAGGATGTCGAACACGTTCTCGGCGATATGGCAGCACTCCACCAGCTCGTTGAGCTGAAGGAAGCCGGCGCCCCCTTTTACAGTGTGGAAACCGCGAAAGATCGCATTGAGCAGGTCGGCATCGTCGGGCCGGCTTTCCAGCTCGACCAGTTGCTCGGACAGTTGCTCAAGAATTTCGCCGGCTTCTACCAGGAAATCCTGAAGGATTTCTTCATCGGCGCCGAAGCTCATTAAACGTGCTCCTTAAAAACCCAGGCTGGACAGCAGATCGTCGACGTCATCCTGACCGGATACGACGTCTTCACGCTTATCGGCATGAATCTGCGGACCTTCACCCCGAGTCGGATGTTTTTCTTGATCTTTTTCAGCGCGCAGCTGTTGATGGTCATGTTCGATACCGGCAAAGCGGTCGACCTGACTGGCCATCAGCACGAGCTTGAGCAGATTGCTTTCGACTTCGGTCACCAATGCGGTGACCCGTTTGATCACCTGGCCAGTGAGGTCTTGGTAGTCCTGGGCCAGGAGAATGTCGTTGAGGTAGCCGGCGACCTGGCGGTTGCCCTCGGCGCTATGCGTCAGGAAACTGTCGACGCGCTTGACCAGGTCACGGAACTCCGGCGCAGCGACTTCGCGGCGCATGAAACGCTGCCAATCGACACTCAGGTTCTGCGCCTCGGCCGCCAGCTCGTTGAGCACCGGAGTGCCCTGCTCCACCAGATCCATGGTGCGGTTGGCGGCGCCCTCGGTGAGCTTCACCACGTAGGACAGGCGCTCGGTGGCGTCGGTGATCTGCGAAACTTCCTCGGCCTGCGGCATGCGCGGGTCGATCTGGAAGCTGACGATCGCACTGTGCAGCTCGCGGGTGAGCTTGCCGACTTCCTGGTACAGGCCGCGGTCGCGGGTCTGGTTCAGCTGGTGAATCAGCTGCACCGCATCGCCGAAACGACCCTTTTCCAGGCTCTCGACCAATTCCTCGGCATGTTTCTTCAGGGTCGACTCGAACTCCCCCAAAGACGAATGTGATGGTTCCATGGCGCCCCCTGACGTGACTCAGCCGTTGACGCGTTCGAAGATCTTCTCGATCTTTTCTTTGAGCACCTGGGCGGTGAACGGCTTGACCACATAACCATTGACGCCGGCCTGGGCCGCTTCGATGATCTGGTCGCGCTTGGCCTCGGCAGTCACCATCAGCACCGGCATGCCCTTGAGGCGCTCGTGAGCGCGCACCTTGCGCAGCAGGTCGATACCGGACATACCCGGCATGTTCCAGTCGGTCACCAGGAAGTCGTAGTGGCCGCTTTCGAGCATCGGCAGCGCCGTGGTGCCGTCATCGGCTTCATCGGTATTGGTGAAGCCCAGATCACGCAACAGGTTCTTGATGATCCGCCGCATCGTCGAGAAGTCGTCAACGATGAGGATTTTCATGTCTTTGTTCAATTAGACCTCCAAGCAGTCTCAAACGCGCTCGCCTGCGAGCACGCACTCAATCAATTCGGTACAACGGCAAACGACTGCAACGACCCCGGGCTCAACGTGCCCGCCATTCTCCAAGGCGGCTGCGCAGACGCGCGGCGCACTGGCTATGCAACTGGCTGACACGCGATTCGCTGACCCCCAGCACCTCACCGATTTCCTTGAGGTTCAGCTCCTCGTCGTAGTACAGCGCCAGCACCAGGCGCTCGCGCTCCGGCAGGTTGGCGATGGCATCGGCCAGGGCAGCCTGGAAGCGCTCTTCTTCCAAATCCCGCGAAGGCTCGACCTGGCCACTGGCGCCGTCCTCATGCAACCCTTCGTGCTCGCCGTCCTGCAACAGGTCGTCGAAGCTGAACAGGCGACTACCCAAGGTATCGTTCAAAATCCCGTAGTAATCATCGAGACTCAATTGGAGTTCGGCAGCAACCTCGTGATCTTTAGCGTCACGTCCCGTTCTTGCTTCGACGGCGCGCATCGCGTCGCTGACCATGCGAGTGTTGCGGTGCACCGAGCGGGGTGCCCAGTCACCCTTGCGGACCTCGTCGAGCATGGCCCCACGGATGCGGATGCCAGCGTAGGTTTCGAAGCTCGCACCCTTGCTGGCATCGTATTTGTTGGCCACTTCCAGCAGGCCGATCATGCCGGCCTGAATCAGGTCTTCGACCTGGACGTTGGCCGGCAGGCGTGCCAGCAGGTGATAAGCGATACGCTTGACCAGCGGCGCATAGCGCTCGATCAGCTCGTACTGGGCATCCTTGGACGCCTTGCTGTACATCTTGAAGCCGCTGGCGTTCATAACACCGGCCCCGCGCTGCTGGGTTGCACCAGGCGCTCGACGAAGAATTCCAGATGGCCACGCGGGTTGGCCGGCAGCGGCCAGCTGTCGACCTTCTGCGCGATCGCCTTGAACGCCAAGGCGCATTTCGAGCGCGGGAAGGCCTCGTAGACCGCGCGCTGCTTCTGCACCGCCTTGCGCACGCATTCGTCGTAGGGCACGGCGCCGACGTACTGCAGGGCCACGTCGAGGAAGCGATCGGTCACCTTGGTCAGCTTGGCGAACAGGTTGCGCCCCTCTTGGGGACTCTGCGCCATGTTGGCCAGGACGCGGAAACGGCTCATCCCATAGTCACGGTTGAGCAGCTTGATCAGTGCGTAGGCATCGGTGATGGAGGTGGGTTCGTCGCACACCACCAGCAGCACTTCCTGGGCGGCCCGCACGAAGCTGACCACCGAGTCACCGATACCGGCAGCGGTGTCGATGACCAGTACGTCGAGGTTGTCGCCGATCTCGCTGAAGGCCTGAATCAGGCCAGCGTGCTGGGCCGGCGCGAGGTGCACCATGCTTTGCGTGCCCGAGGCCGCCGGTACGATGCGCACACCGTTGGGACCTTGCAGCAGGACATCGCGCAGTTCGCAACGGCCTTCGATGACATCGGCGATGGTGCGCTTGGGGGTCAGCCCCAGCAGCACGTCGACGTTGGCCAGGCCAAGGTCGGCGTCCAGCAGCATGACGCGGCGGCCGAGCTCGGCCAATGCCAGTGACAGATTCACTGAAACATTGGTCTTGCCGACGCCACCTTTGCCGCCAGTCACGGCGATCACCTGTACGGGGTGCATGCTACCCATATCTGTTATTTACCTTGTCTCGCTTGGACCTGGGCCACACGAGGGGCAAGCGTGCAGGCCCCTGGGTGTAGGTACTTTGGTATAGCTGTCTTGCACATGTCTTGCCTTCAACCCGCACGGCGCGGGTTGTGATAGAGATCAGCGAACATGTCGGCCATGGCCTCCTCGCTGGGCTCGTCCTGCATCTGCACGCTGACGGCGCGACTCACCAGTTGGTGCTTGCGCGGCAAGTGCAGGTCGTCAGGAATGCGCGGGCCATCGGTCAGATAGGCCACGGGCAGTTCATGACTGATGGCCAGGCTCAGCACTTCGCCGAGGCTCGCCGTCTCATCGAGTTTGGTCAGGATACATCCAGCCAGGCCGCAGCGCTTGTAGCTGTGGTAGGCGGCCGTCAGCACCTGCTTCTGGCTGGTGGTGGCCAGTACCAGGTAATTCTTCGCAGCGATGCCACGCCCGGCCAGGGTTTCCAGTTGCATACGCAGAGCCGGATCGCTGGCTTGCAGGCCAGCGGTGTCGATCAGCACCACACGCTTGCGCAGCAGCGGCTCCAGGGCCTGGGCCAAGGACTCGCCCGGATCGACATAGGTGACCGGCACGTTGAGGATACGGCCCAAAGTCTTGAGCTGCTCCTGGGCGCCGATGCGAAAACTGTCCATGCTCACCAGCGCGACATTGGCCGGGCCGTACTTGAGCACATAGCGCGCCGCCAGCTTGGCCAGCGTGGTGGTCTTGCCCATGCCGGCCGGGCCGACCATGGCGATCACCCCGCCCTCTTCGATCGGCTCGACCTCAGGCACTTCGATCATCCGCGCCAGGTGTGCCAGCAGCATGCGCCAGGCCTGGCGCGGCTCTTCGATGCCCTGGGTGAGATCGAGCAGTTGTCGGGCGATCGGCCCGGACAGGCCGATGCGCAACAGGCGCCGCCAGAGGTTGGCCTGCTGCGGCTGATTGCCTTGCAACTGCCCCCAGGCGAGCGAGCCGAGCTGCACTTCGAGCAGTTCACGCAGGCCCGAGAGCTCCGAGCGCATGGCATCGAACAGACGCGGGTCGACCGCCGCAGCCGGTGCCGGCGCTGGTGCCACCGGCTCATCGACATGGGGCTCGATCAACGGCTCGGCGGCGGTCAGCGACTGGCCGGCGAACAATTGGCGGTTCCCCAAGGCCTCGCCTTCGCGGCTGGCCAACTCGGCCTGGGCCGAGGCGATACGCGACTGCGTCTTGCGCAGCTCTTCCTCGAGCTCGGCATTGGGTACCCGCGGCGCCAGGGCCGACAGCTTGTAGTCCAGCGCGGCAGTGAGTTCGACGCCACCGGCGATGCGACGGTTGCCGATGATGGCGGCATCGGAGCCGAGCTCATCACGAACCAGCTTCATGGCCTGGCGCATATCGGCGGCGAAAAAACGCTTAACTTGCATAACCCACTACCTCAGCCATTTGGGCCCACGGTGGCAACGATGGTGACTTGCTTGTTGTCCGGTATTTCCTGATACGCCAGAACATGCAAATTCGGTACGGCCAGGCGACCGAAGCGCGACAGCATGGCGCGGATCGGGCCTGCCACCAGAAGGATGGCCGCCTGGCCTTGCATCTCCTGACGCTGGGCCGCTTCGATCAACGAACGCTGCAGCTTTTCGGCCATGCTCGGTTCCAGAAGAACACCTTCTTCCTGACCTTGTCCGGCCCTTTGCAGACTATTGAGCAAAATCTGTTCCAACCTTGGCTCCAAGGTGATCACAGGCAGCTCGGACTCAGTGCCGACAATGCTTTGCACGATGGCGCGACACAATCCGACGCGCACTGCGGCGACCAGCGCGGCGGTATCTTGACTCTTGCCAGCGTTATTGGCGATGGCTTCGGCAATGCTGCGGATATCTCGCACCGGCACCTGCTCGGCGAGCAGCGCTTGCAGTACCTTGAGCAGCCCCGACAACGAAATGACACCCGGCACCAGCTCTTCGGCCAGTTTCGGCGAAGCTTTGCCCAATACCGCCAGCAATTGCTGAACCTCTTCGTGGCCGATCAGTTCGTGGCAGTGCTTCTGCAGGATCTGATTGAGGTGGGTGGCGACCACGGTACTGGCGTCGACCACGGTATAGCCCAGCGATTGCGCCTGGGCGCGCTGACCGACATCGATCCACACCGCCTCCAGGCCGAACGCCGGATCACGCGCGGCAATGCCGTTCAGCGTGCCGAACACCTGACCTGGGTTGATCGCCAGCTCACGGTCCGGGTAGATCTCGGCTTCGGAGAGGATCACGCCCATCAGCGTCAGGCGATAGGCACTGGGTTGCAGGTCGAGGTTGTCGCGAATGTGCACGGTCGGCATGAGGAAGCCCAGGTCCTGGGACAGCTTCTTGCGCACCCCCTTGATCCGCGCCAGCAGTTGACCTCCCTGATTGCGGTCGACCAACGGGATCAGCCGGTAACCGACTTCCAGGCCGATCATGTCGATCGGGGTGACATCGTCCCAGCCCAGTTCCTTGGTTTCCATCGCCCGCTGCGGCGAAGGCAGCAGATCCTGCTGGCGCTTGGCTTCGGCTTGCGCCGCCGCCTTGGTCGCCTGTTGCTTCTTCCACACCAGGTAGGCACCGCCGCCCGCCAGCAAGCCCAGACTGAGGAAGGCGATGTGCGGCATGCCTGGCACCAAGCCCATGACCACCATCAGCGCGCCGGACACGGCCAGGGCTTTGGGCGAATCGAACATCTGCCGATTGATCAGCTTGCCCATATCCTCGGAACCCGAGGCACGGGTAACCATGATCGCAGCGGCGGTGGACAGCAGCAGTGATGGCAATTGCGCCACCAAACCGTCACCGATGGTCAGCAATGCGTAGACCTTGCCAGCCTCGCTGAACGACATGTTGTGCTGCAGCATACCGATCAGAATGCCGCCGATGAGGTTGATGAAGAGGATCAACAGACCGGCGATGGCATCGCCGCGGACGAATTTGCTGGCACCGTCCATCGAGCCGTAGAACTCGGCTTCCTGGGCCACTTCGGCACGCCGTGCCTTGGCCCCCGCCTGGTCGATCAGACCGGCGTTGAGGTCGGCGTCGATGGCCATCTGCTTGCCCGGCATGGCGTCCAGGGTGAAGCGCGCGCTGACCTCGGAAATACGTCCGGCACCTTTGGTCACGACCACGAAGTTGATGATCATGAGGATGGCGAACACCACGGCACCGACGACGTAGTTGCCGCCGATGACCACTTCACCAAAGGCCTGAATCACCTTACCGGCAGCGCCATGCCCCTCCTGGCCGTGGAGCATGACCACCCGGGTGGACGCCACGTTCAACGCCAGGCGCAGCAGCGTGGCCACCAGCAGAATGGTCGGGAAGGCGGCGAAATCCAGCGGGCGCAGGGCATACACGCAGACCAGCAGGACCACGATCGACAAAGCGATGTTGAAGGTGAAGAACACGTCGAGCAGGAACGGCGGCATCGGCAACATCATCATTGCCAACATCACCAGCAACAGCAGCGGCACGCCCAGGCTGCCCCGGCCGAGACCGGCCAGGTTGTTGCGAGCGTTGCTGATTAACTGAGTGCGATCCACCGCGAGTCCTCTTGCTGCAAAACTTTGACGCCCACAGGGCGTTTCGGCGTGGCTGTGCAAGAAGCCTTCCAACTTTGACGCCCACGGGGCCTTTCGGCGTGTCTGTCCTGTCCTCTTCGCGGGCAAGCCCGCTCCCACAGGCACCCCACAAGTTTCAACGTCTGTGGGGGGCTCCGTGGGCGGGCTTGCCCGCGAAGAGGCCGGCACAGACAGCCGAAATCATTCGTCGCGCCGCAGATCCGGCGGTATCGGCAGATCTTCCTTGAGCGGATCCGGCCGCTTGCCCTTGCCCGCCCGGTACTGGCGGATCTGGAAGACATAGGCCAGCACCTGCGCGACCGCCAGGTACAGCCCTGCCGGGATCTCGCGCTCAAGTTCGGTGGAGTAGTAGATCGCCCGCGCCAAAGCTGGCGACTCGAGGATCTGGATCTTGTGCTCGACGCCGATCTCGCGGATCTTCAGCGCCAGGAAGTCGGTCCCCTTGGCCAGCAGCAACGGCGCCGCACCGCCCTTCTCCGGGTCGTACTGCAAAGCCACGGCGTAGTGCGTGGGGTTGGTGATGATCACATCGGCCTGGGGCACCGCGGCCATCATGCGTCGCTGCGACACCTCGCGCTGCAACTGGCGGATGCGCTGCTTGACCTCGGGTTTGCCTTCCTGCTCCTTGTATTCGTCGCGCACTTCCTGCTTGGTCATCTTCAGTTTCTTGGCCGTCTGCCAGAGCTGGAACGGTACATCCACCGCCGCGATCAGCAGCAACCCTGCCGCCATCCACAGCGCACTCCAGCCTACGACCTGCAAACTGTGGATGATCGCCTGTTCGGTTGGCTCGTTGGCGATCGACAGCAGCGCCTGGCGGTCGCCGGCCAAGACCACCAGCGCCACCAGGAGGATCACGAAGAACTTGGCGATGGCCTTCAACAACTCGGTCAGCGAATTGACCGAGAACATGCGCTTGATCCCGGACAGCGGATTCAGCCGGCTGAACTTGGGTTGCAACAGACTGCCGGAGAACAGGAACCCACCCAGGGCAATGGGCGCCACGAACGAGATCACGAACAGCAGGATCAACACCGGCTGCACTGCCCATACCGCCATCTTGCCCGAAGCCAACAGAAACGCGCCCATGGCCCGCTCATCGACGATCACTTCGCGGGGCAGGGACAGATTCAGGCGCATCATCTCCAACAGTGTCTCGGCCAGATGGCCACCGAACGCCAGCAATCCGCCGGCTCCGGCCAGGGTCACCGCGACCGTGTTCAGCTCCTTGGAACGGGCGATCTCACCTTTCTCGCGCGCGTCGCGCTTGCGCTTGTCGGTGGGGTCTTCCGTCTTGTCCTGGCCGCTCTCGCTTTCCGCCATGCTCAGCCCGCCCTCGCCAGCTCACGTAGCCACTGCAGCGCTTCGCTGGCCAATGCCTGGTAATGCGACAGCACATCGGCCAGGCCGATCCAGAAGATCCCCATACCCAACACCAGGGTCAGGGGGAAGCCGATGGAAAAGATGTTCAACTGCGGCGCGGCACGGGTCATCACGCCGAAGGCGATGTTCACCACCAACAACGCGGTGATCGCTGGCAGAATCAATAACAGCCCGGCACCGAACACCCAGCCCATGCGCCCGGCCATCTCCCAGAAATGGCTGACCACCAGCGCATTGCCGACCGGCAGTGTGGTGAAGCTCTCGGTCAATATCTCGAACATCACCAGGTGGCCATTCATCAGCAGGAACAGGATGCTGATCAGCATGGTCATGAACTGACTGACCACGGCCACGTTGACACCGTTGGCCGGGTCGACCATCGAGGCGAAGCCCATGCCCATCTGCGTGGAGACGATCTGACCGGCAATGACGAAGGTCTGGAACAACAGCTGCAGAGCCAGGCCGAACAAAGTCCCGACGATGATCTGCTCGGCGCACAGCAGCAGGCCGCGCAGGCTGAGCGGATCGAACTCGGGCAGCGCTGGCAGGGCCGGAACGATCACTACGGTGATGGCTACCGCCACATAGAGACGGATGCGCGCGGGCAGCATCTTGGTGCCGAAGATGGGCATGGTCATCAGCATCGCCGTGACCCGGAACAGCGGCAGCAGGAACGTGGCGACCCAGGTGCCGATTTGCGCGTCGGTCAGCTCCAGCATCGCCCGGTCAACCGATCAACTGCGGAATGCTGGTGTACAGACCGGTGATGTACTCCATGAACTTCTGCACCAGCCAGGGACCGGCGACGATCAGCGTCACCAGCATCACCAGCAGGCGCGGCAGAAAGCTCAGAGTCTGTTCGTTGATCTGCGTGGCAGCCTGGAACATCGCCACCAGCAGGCCCACCAGCAGGCTCGGCACCACCAGGATGGCGACCATCAGGGTGGTCAGCCAGAGCGCGTCTCGGAACAGGTCGACAGCTACTTCAGGTGTCATGCGTGGCTCTCCTTGGCGGCGTCAGACGCCGCCGAAACTGCCGGCCAGGGTACCCATGATCAACGCCCAGCCATCGACCAGGACGAACAGCATGATCTTGAACGGCAGCGAGATGATCAACGGCGACAGCATCATCATACCCATGGCCATCAAGACACTGGCCACCACCAGGTCGATGATCAGGAATGGAATGAAGATCATGAAACCGATCTGGAATGCGGTCTTCAGTTCGGAGGTGACGAACGACGGCACCAGGATGGTCAACGGCACCTGGTCGGGGCCGGCGATGTCGGTGCGCTTGGACAAGCGCATGAACAGGTCAAGGTCGCTCTGCCGAGTCTGCGCCAGCATGAAGTCCTTGAGCGGCCCCTGGGCGGTCTCGATCGCCTGCTGGGCGGTCATCTGCTCGTTCAGGTATGGCTGCAGGGCGCTCTGGTTCACCTTGTCGAACACCGGCGCCATGATGAACAGCGTGAGGAACAGCGCCATGCCGGTCAGCACCTGGTTCGACGGCGTCTGCTGCAGACCCAGGGCCTGACGCAGGATCGAGAACACGATGATGATGCGGGTGAAGCTGGTCATCAGGATGACGAACGCTGGAATGAAGCTCAGCGCCGTCATGATCAGCAGGATCTGCAGGCTGACCGAGTATTCCTGCTGGCCGTCCGGGCCATTGGACAGGGTGATCGCCGGGATCGACAACGGATCGGCGGCCAACGCCAACGGCGCGGCCAACAGCAGCGCGAGTGGCAGCAAGGTGCTCAACAACATGCGCAAGGCGCGGCTCATCACTTCTTGTCCTTCTGGTCCTTGCCCATCAGTTCCAGCAAGCGCTGGGCGAACTCCGGCGCCGCCTGACGGGCGCTGGCAGGCACCTCGACCGGCTCGGCCATGACATGCAGGGCTTCGATGCTACCTGGGCTGTGGCCGATGAGGATCTGCTCCTTGCCGACCTGCACCAGCAGCAAGCGGTCACGCGGGCCGATGGCGCGGCTGCCGACGATCTCGATCACCTGGCCACCCTTGGGCGCCGCGCCTTGCATACGGCGCAGCAACCAGGCAAGGAAGAAGATCAGCCCCACCACCAGCAGCAGGCCGAAGACCATCTGCGCCAACTGGCCGCCCAGGCTGCCAGGTGCCGCCGGCACGGCAGGGGTCGGGGTGGCGGCGGCGATGGCGATCTCGCTGGCCAGCAGCGCGCCCAGGGCCGTCACGGCCCGCATCGAGCCCTTCACTCAGCGCAGCTTCTTGATGCGTTCGCTTGGGCTGATCACGTCAGTCAGGCGGATGCCGAACTTCTCGTTGACCACCACCACTTCGCCATGGGCGATCAGTGTGCCGTTGACCAGCACGTCGAGCGGCTCGCCCGCCAGGCGGTCGAGCTCGATCACCGAGCCTTGGTTGAGCTGCAACAGGTTGCGGATGTTGATCTCGGTGCTGCCTACCTCCATGGAAATGCTCACCGGAATGTCCAGGATCACGTCCAGGTTGGGGCCTTCGAGGCTCACGTTGTCGCTTGGCTTGGGCGAGCTGGCGAACTCTTCCATCGGCAGACGCCCAGGGCCGGCATCACCGGCGAGCAATGCATCGATGTCGGCCTGGCCAGCATCACCGGTTTCTTCCAGGGCCGCAGCCCATTCATCGGCCAGGGCCTGCTCCTCGGGGGAGTTGATCTCGTTTTCGTTAGCCATGATTTCCTCGACAGGCATTCAATTCTTGGGGAGCGGCCGGTACGCCGTCAGCGGCGCTCGATCGGGTCGATGATCTGCAGCGCCAGGTTGCCCTTGTGCGAGCCCAGGCGCGCCTTGAACGACGGCACGCCGTTGGCGCGCAACACCAGGTGTTCAGGCAGCTCGACCGGGATGACGTCACCGGGCTGCATGTGCAGGATGTCGCGCAGCTTGAGCTGGCGTCGGGCGACCGTGGCGGTCAGCGGCACAGCCACGTCCAGCACGTCCTCGCGCAGGGCCTTGACCCAACGCTCGTCCTGATCGTCCAGGTCGGACTGGAAACCGGCATCGAGCATCTCGCGCACCGGCTCGATCATCGAATACGGCATGGTCACGTGCAGATCGCCGCCACCGCCATCCAGTTCGATGTGGAAGGTCGATACCACCACCGCCTCGCTCGGGCCGACGATGTTGGCCATGGCCGGGTTGACCTCGGAGTTCATGTACTCGAAGTTGACCGGCATGATCGCCTGCCAGGCTTCCTTGAGGTCGACGAAGCACTGGTCCAGGACCATGCGCACCACGCGCAACTCGGTCGGGGTGAATTCGCGGCCTTCAATCTTGGCGTGGCGGCCATCGCCACCGAAGAAGTTGTCCACCAGTTTGAACACCAGCTTGGCGTCGAGGATGAACAGCGAGGTGCCGCGCAACGGTTTGATCTTGACCAGGTTGAGGCTGGTCGGCACGTACAGCGAATGCACGTACTCACCGAACTTCATCACCTGTACGCCCCCCACCGCCACGTCGGCGGAGCGACGCAGCAGGTTGAACATGCTGATGCGGGTATAGCGGGCGAAGCGCTCGTTGATCATCTCCAGGGTCGGCATGCGACCCCGGACGATACGATCCTGGCTGGTCAGGTCATAGCTCTTGATGCTACCCGGCTCGGCAACGCTTTCGGTCTGCACCAGACCATCGTCGACGCCATGCAGCAGCGCATCGATCTCATCCTGGGACAGCAGGTCCTGTACGGCCATGACGGGCTCCTACTGCAATACGAAATTGGTGAACAGCAGCTGGTCGATGACCGGCTTGCCGACTTCCTTCTGCGCCACTTCCTGCACAACCGCGGTGGCTTTCTGGCGCAACATCTCCTGGCCCACTGGGCTGCTGGCCAGGGTGTCGAAGCCCTGCCCGGAGAACATCATCACCAGGTTGTTGCGGATCACCGGCATGTGCACTTTCAGCGCATCGAGGTCAGCTTGATTGCGACCCTGCAGAGTGATGCTCACCTGCATGTAGCGCTGGCGGCCGTTCTGGTTGAAGTTCACCACAAAGGCCGGGGCCAAGGGCTCGTAGATCGCCGCCGGCTTGACGTTGCTGGCCGCGGCATCCGCCGCAGGGGCCGATTCGCTCTTGTGCATGATGAACCAGGTGGCACCCACCGACAGGCCGACGGCCAGCAGCAGGGCCAGCACCATCAGCAGGATCAGCTTGAGTTTGCCTTTAGTGGCGGGGTCTTTCACTGCGTCGCTCTTCGCCATGCCAATAATCCGTCGTCCAGCGGGGTTTCAAGGAGGATGACGTGGCTTGAGCAAGTGTTATGCCAGATTGGAAAGTTTCGTCTGTAGCGGCCCTTTCGCGGGTACACCACAGTTTTCACAGGCTGTGTAGAACCTGTGGGAGCGGGTTTACCCGCGAAAGGGCCGGTACAGGCAAAGCAAATCAGGCGTAGAAATCGACCGCACTGTCGCCGATGACCACCTGCTGCTCCATCGGCCGCGACACTTCGGCCAATTCGGCGGTATCACGGTCGCCTGTCTGCGCTTGTCGCGCCGCGACACCGGACAGGTTCGACTCCTGCTGCGCCTGTTGCTGCTGTCCACGCGACTGGTCGGCCACGTTGACGTCTGGCTGCGCCAGCCCCTGCTGGGCGAACAGCTCGCGCAGACGATGAACCTGACTGTCCAGCGCATCACGCACGCCAGCGTGGCCGCTGATGAACGTCACCTGGGTGGACTGGTCCGCCGCCAGGTTGACACGGATGTCCAGGCGACCGAGCTCGGCCGGCTCCAATTGGATATCCGCCGACTTGAGGTTCTGGCTGGACATGTACATCACCCGGTTCACCAACCCCTCGGCCCACGGATTCTGGTTCAGCGACAAGGGTTGCTGCAGAGGGTTGGCGGTCACTGGCGAAGCCTGGGTGGTTTTCGCAGTGACAGCCTGGCTCAGGCTGGCCAGACGGTCGGCGAAATCGTCGACCCGGGTGTCGCTGCTGGCGCTCTTGGTATCTTTCAGGCCGTCTTCGAGCAAGGCACCGAAGGCCTTGTCACCCGTATCGGACTGACCCGCTTCGGCTTGCCCGTGGGCGGCCTGGCTCGCCAAGCTATTGACGGTGGCCTGGTTATTGTCGCCCTGGGCGCCGTCGGCGGCCGGTGCAGCATGGGCCGAGGTGGCGCCCTTGGCCTGGGCGTTCTGCTCAAGAGCCAGGCGCAAGGTCGGCAGGTTGGCCAGCGGGTCGGCCTCCGGATCGAAATCGTCCGCAGCCGCAGGCGTCTGGTCGGCGACCGCCGGTTGCTGAACCGCCGCCTGCAGGACCGGTGCCACGGCTTCGGCCTGGGCCTGGATCAGTTGCGCGCCAGGCTGCGCATCGGTGACCTGGCCAGCCACCAGGCTGGCGTCAAGCAAGCTGCCATCGCTCGCAGCGGTATCGGCGTCATCGGTGGCTGGCAAACTTTTGCCGTCATCGGCAACCGCCGGTTTATCGGCGGTCACATCCTTGCCGCCCTGGGCGGTCTCCGGCTTGTCCTTGGGCTTACTCTGCACGCCTTTGTCGGACTGCAGCGAAGGCTTGTCGCGACCCTGGCTGGCCATCACCTGATCGAAGCCGCCGCCCTGCTCTGCCGCTGTCTGCGCCGGTTTGTCGGCCACCGCGCCAGCCCCTCGGGAGGGGGCGCTGGTGACACTGGCTTGCAACAAAGGATTGGAAGCGACAGGCATTTGTGGATCTCCGCGCCAGGATCAAAAAAATCGTCTGGACGAAGATGTGCAAGACTCGCGCCAGGTCAGGGAGCCGATACACCCTGCCGCTCGTCTCGGTAGAAGCGCTGAACCTCCAGGTACTCCTGATCGATACGACTGACCAGGTCCTCGATGCCATACAGCGGCGGATGGCGTGCGCGCTCTTCCAGCTGCTCGCACAGCTGAGCCAGGATCACCGCGCCCATGTTGCTGCTGCTGCCTTTGAAGCTATGGGCGGCAAGGCCGAGCTCCTCGGCGCTCTTGGCTTCGTGCAACTGGCTCAGGCGTCGCTCGGAGTCCTCCAGAAAGGTATCCACCAACTGCAGGAAGCCGTCTTCCATGACCTCCTTGAGGTCGCTCAGTACCTTTTGATCGATATGTATCTCAACCACTTGCTCACTCCTTGATCAAGCTGGATCACACCCAAGCCACCGCAGTGGCTCACCATTTCAACTCCGCCTTGGCACAGCGCCCGCCCTCGCACCATTCGGCGTAGCTGGCAAGGCCCTGCACCAGGCTCAGGCCGCGCCCGCTCAGACGCCGTTCACGGACCGGCTTTGCCTGCTGAGCCACGACATCGAAACCTGCGCCGCTGTCGCGCACCTCAATCAACAGACGTCCTCCTTCGGCCTGAGGTTCCACCCGCAGGTCGATGCGCACGAAGCCATCGAGGGGGGCGTCCAGGCGCCGGGCCCGCTCCCGGTAATATTCGGTGAAGCCATGCACATCCCGCTTGAGCCGCGAATCCAACCCCAATACGCCGTGCTCGAGGGCATTGGTATACAACTCGCTCAGCACACTGTGCAAGGTGCCCGTATGCCGGCGCAGGGCATGGATCTCTTGCAAGAGTTGCACCAGATAGGGAACCGGATTGAAACGTCGCAGGCTGTCACCGCGCAGCTCCAGGCCCAACGACCAGTCCAACGGACTGGATCGCCCGCTGTCGGTGTACAGGGTCGGTGCCGGCACTTGCTCGCCCTGGGCGAACATGCGGATGTCGCACAGGCTGATATCGTCCCGGGCACGTCCGCCGAAACACTGCAACGCCTGCAACAGTTCGTCGAACAACCGCGACGGGTCGCGGTTGCCTGCCAACACCGTGCGCAGGCGCTGTACGCCGAACAGACGGTCCTGCTCATCGGCGGTATCCACGACACCATCGGACAGCAACAACAAGCGTTCGCCTGCGGCCATCGGCAGTACCTCGGTGCTGTCGTCGAAACGCTCGGCTGGCAAGATCCCCAGCGGCAGATGGCGCGAGCGCAGCACACCTAGCACCTCGCCGTCGGCAGACAGTCGGTAGCCGTCCGGCATGCCGCCGTTCCAGGCCTCCAGTGTACCGCGCTGGGGATTGAGGCTGAGCAGCACCGCGCAGCAGAACATGTCCACCGGCAGGATTCGCTTGAGCTTGGCGTTCATCTCGCGCAAGGTCTGAGCCAGTCCGTAGCCTTTGGCGGTCATGCCGTAGAACACTTCGGCCAGGGGCATCGCGCCGACCGCTGCCGGCAGACCATGGCCGGTAAAATCGCCGAGCAGCACATGCATGTTGCCGGAGGGGGTGAATGCGGCCAGCAACAGGTCGCCGTTGAACAGCGCGTAGGGCGACTGCAGGTAGCGGATATTAGGCGCGCCCAGGCAGCCAGAGTGGGCGACCTTATCGAACACCGCCTTGGCCACCCGCTGTTCGTTGAGCAGGTGATGGTGGTGCCGGGCGATCTCGTCACGCTGTTCGAGCACCGTGGCCTGCAGACGGCGCAAGCGGTTCATGGCGCAGATCTTGGCGCCGAGGATCACCGCACTGTAGGGTTTGGCCATGAAGTCGTCACCTCCGGCCTCCAGGCAGCGCACCAGCGCCTGCTCTTCGTTCAACGAGGTCAGGAAAATGATCGGCACCAGCGCCTCGCCGGCCAGCGCCTTGATCTGCCGCGCCGCTTCGAATCCGTCCATCACCGGCATCAGGGCGTCGAGCAGGACCAGTTGCGGACGCTTTTCGGCGAACAGCGCCACGGCCTGCGCGCCATTTTCCGCGGTGAGCACTTCATGCCCCTGTCGGCGGACAATCTGTGCCAGCAACAGGCGATCGGCGGCACCATCCTCGGCCACCAGCACGGTCAACGCCTGCTCGACGGCCATTGCGTCACTCAACTGATGTCGAACAGCTTGTCGAAATTGGAGATGGCCAGGATCTTGCGCACGTCCGAATTGGCGTGCACCACGCTCACCTCCGCGTCGTCCCCGCCCATATGGTCGCGAAGCAACAGCAACATGCCCAGCGCGGAGCTGTCGAGGTAGGTGGCGGCACCCAGATCCACGACCACGACGTCGGGTCTGCGATTCTGCCGTTCGTAGGCGTCCCGAAACTCCTGGTGACGACCAAAATCGAAGCGGCCCTTGATCCTGATCGTCAGCTTTTTCCCATCCTGCGAAAAATCGGTTTCGACGGCCATGCTAGCGATTCCTTCGATGATGGCGGATACCCGTCCTGAAGGTTTAGCAGGCACTGAGGGTGCTTGCAAACCGTTCTGGGACAAGCCCTGAAACCGTTGTCAGAACTGGCTTTGGCGAGGCAAACGCTGCGACAGTTCGTCGAGCAGGCGCTGCTCGCGCTTGTCTTCGGCGCGACGCGCCTCGTCGAGGTAGCGCTGCACCAGCTTGCGCAAGCCTTCGACCCGCGCATGGGCCTTCTGCCAGGTGCCGCGGGCGTTGTTGAGGTTGTTCTGATGCCATTGCAGGCTCTGGCGCTGCTGGGTCATGGCCGTTTCCAGCTGGCCGAGGAAGCGCTGGTAGTTCAGCAGCCAGCTGCCATCGACTCCCTGCCCACCGCGGGTGATCCACTGAGCCTGATACCCCTCGCGAAACGTTTCGAGCTCGGCCAGCTTGGCCTGCGACTGCACGACCAGTTGCTGGAAATGCCCCAGCCGCTGAGCGGCCTTGCGCTCGGTCTCCTCGGCCATGTTCACCACCGGCACCAAACGCGCGGCACGGCTGGGCGTGGCCATGGCCTATCAGTGCCCGGCCGGAGGCGTGAAGATCGCCCCCAGCTCAGCCCGGCACTGCTCCATGCCGGCGTGCTCGTCGAGCCCCTGGCGCAGGTAGTCGACCAGTTTCGACTGCAAGGCGATGGCCAAGTCGGTTTCCGGGTCGCCACCGGCCACGTAGGCGCCGACGCTGATCAAATCGCGGCTCTGCGACAAACGCGCCCACAACTGCTTGAATTTCTGCGCCTGGCGCAGGTGATCGGCATCGACCACCTGTGGCATGACCCGGCTGATCGATGCCTCGATATCGATGGCGGGGTAATGGCCTTCCTCGGCCAAGCGCCGCGACAGCACGAAGTGACCATCGAGCACGCCGCGCGCCGAGTCGGCGATCGGGTCCTGCTGGTCGTCGCCTTCGGACAGGACCGTATAGAAAGCGGTGATCGACCCTCCCCCGGCCTCGCCATTACCGGCACGCTCGACCAGCTTGGGCAGCTTGGCGAACACCGACGGCGGATAGCCGCGGGTGGCAGGCGGCTCACCGATGGCCAGGGCGATTTCGCGCTGCGCCTGGGCGAAACGGGTCAGCGAGTCCATCAGCAACAGGACGTTCTTGCCCTTGTCGCGGAAGTACTCGGCGATACGCGTGCAGTACATGGCCGCACGCAAGCGCATCAGCGGCGCGTCGTCGGCGGGCGAGGCGACCACCACCGAACGCTTGAGCCCCTCCTCGCCGAGGATGTGCTCGATGAACTCCTTCACCTCGCGACCACGCTCGCCGATCAGGCCAACGACGATGATCTCCGCCTCGGTGAAGCGGGTCATCATGCCCAGCAGAACCGACTTGCCCACACCGGTACCGGCGAACAGCCCCAGGCGCTGGCCACGGCCGACGGTGAGCAGGCCGTTGATGCTGCGAATGCCGACGTCCAGCGGCTGGCTGATCGGGTCACGGTTGAGCGGGTTGATCACCGGACCATCCATCGGCACCCAGTCTTCGGCCTTCATCCCGCCTTTGCCATCCAGGGCACGACCGGCGCCATCGAGCACACGACCCAACATGCTCATGCCCATGGGCAGACGGCCGCTGTCATCCAGCGGCACCACCCGCGCGCCTGGGGCGATACCGGCGATGCTGCCGACCGGCATGAGGAACACCTTGCTGCCGGCAAAGCCCATCACTTCGGCTTCGACCTGCACCGGGTGGTAGCTGTCGTCGTTGATCACCAGACAACGACTGCCAACTGCGGTGCGCAGGCCTTCGGCTTCGAGGGTCAGGCCGACCATGCGCAGCAGACGGCCCTCGACCACCGGCTGGGCAGGCAGCTTGACCGCCTCGGCATAGCTGCCCAGGCGCTTGCCGAAGCTGGTGCGATCAAGGCGCATCGGCGGCATCCAGGTCGATACGCATGTCCGGTTTGGCCGGATGCAGGGCCTGATCGTGAAGCTGGTCGAACAACTGCGCGACGACTTTCTCGATGCGGGTCTCCATGGTCGCGTCGATCCGGCTGTGCAGAGTCTCGATACGGCAGCCACCTGGCAGCAGGGTGTCGTCTTCGAGCAGCTTCCACTGTTCTTCGTGACGTTCGCGCAGGGCCTTGGCCAGCTCGAAATCCTGCGGGTTGAGATGGATGCGGATGTTCTCGGCACCCATCGGCAGCAGTTTCAACGCTTCACGCAGCACGTGGGTGATCTGGCTGGAGTCGCTGCGCAGCTCGCGGCCGATGACCTGCCGGGTCATGTGCGCGACCAGGTGCACTAGGGTCTGCTCGATCTGCGTGTCCTGCTCGGCGATCGGTGCCAGCAGGTGGCTCATCAGGCGCTCGAGGCTGCCGAGCTTGGCGTTCAAGGCCTTTTCGGCTTCCTCGCGAACCTTGAGCTGGGTGCTGTGAAAACCTTCCCGTTCGCCGGTGGCGAAGCCTTCGTTGTAGGCTTCCTGGCGAATGGCTTCGAGCTCCTCGAGGGTCAGCGGCTGGACTTCCTCCAGCGGCACTTCCTCGATTTCCTCCTCGATGATCTCCGGTTCCGGCTCGGGTTCGGGCTCGGGTTCCGGCTCTGGGTCGAAGCTGGGCAGGGCCCAGACGTCGACGCCTTCGAGGTCGCCGGCGCGGATCAGATCGCTGGGATGGGATTCTTTGGTAGGCATGTTTTCAGGTACTCAACAACTGCCGATGCAGCCTGTGTGGGAGCGGGCTCGCCCGCGAACACCGGCAAAGCCGGTGCCATTCACCGCGGTGCCTGCTTCACGGGCAGGCCCGTTGCCACAGGATCCAAAGCTGCCTGCGAAAATCAGATCATTTCCTCGGCACCCTTGCCACCCAGCACGATCTCGCCGGCGTCGGCCATGCGGCGGGCAATGGTGAGGATTTCCTTCTGCGCGGTCTCGACGTCGCTGACGCGCACCGGGCCCTTGGCCTCGAGGTCGTCGCGCAGCAGTTCCGAGGCACGCTTGGACATGTTCTTGAAGATCTTGTCCTTGACCCGCTCGTCGGCGCCCTTGAGCGACACCACCAGCACGTCCGAGGACACCTCGCGCAGCAGCGCCTGGATGCCACGGTCGTCGACATCGGCCAGGTTGTTGAAGACGAACATCAGGTCTTCGATCTGCTCCGACAGGTCGTTGTCGATCTCGCGGATCGAGTCCATCAATGCCCCTTCGACCGAGCTGTCGAGGAAGTTCATGATGTCGGCGGCACGCTTGATACCGCCCAAGGTGGTGCGAGCGGCATTGGAGTTGCCCGAGAACTGCTTCTCGAGGATCAGGTTCAGTTCCTTGAGCGCCGCAGGCTGCACGGTGTTGAGCGACGACACGCGCAGGATGATGTCCAGGCGCACTTTATGGTCGAAGTTGCTCAGCACTTCACCGGCCTGGTCCGGGTCGAGGTAGGCGACCACGATGGCCTGGATCTGCGGGTGCTCGTAGCGGATGACGTCGGCCACGGCACGCGGCTCCATCCACTTGAGGCTGTCCAGGCCGCTGGTGTTGCCGCCGAGCAGGATGCGGTCGATCAGGCCGTTGGCCTTGTCCTCACCCAGGGCCTGGTTGAGCATCTTGCGGATGTAGCCGTCGGAGCCCACGCCCAGGCTGGTCTGGTCGCCGACGATATCGACGAACTCGCTCATCACCTGCTCGACCTGTTCGCGGTGCACGTTGCCCATTTGCGCCATGGCCACGCCGACCCGCTGCACTTCCTTGGGGCCCATGTGGCGCAGCACCTGCGCAGCGTCGGTCTCGCCCAGCGAGAGCAGCAGGATGGCCGCCTTGTCGACGCGGCTCAGCTTGGCGGTAACGGCTCGGTTGTCACTCATCGGCGTTGATCCACTCTTTCACGACCTGGGCCACGCGGCCCGGGTCTTCGGCCACGAGGCCCTTGATTGCGTTGAGCTGCGCCTCGTAACCCTCGTTCGGGCTTGGCAACAGAATGCTTGTCGGGCCACCCAGGCTGACGCGGTCGTTGGCCAGTTCGCCATCCATACCGATCATGCCGCCCAGCTCCATGTCGCTGTCCGTGGCAGCCTGCTTGCCGCCGCCAGTGATGTTGTTGAGTACCGGTCGCAGCACGCCGAACACCAGTACCAGGATGAACACCACGCCCAGCACCTGCTTGACGATGTCCCAGAACCACGGCTGCGAGTAGAACGGAATATCGGCCAGCACTTCGCCTCGGTCGGCGGAGAACGGCACGTTGATCACCGTCACGCTGTCGCCACGGCTGGCATCGAAGCCCACCGCATCCTGAACCAGGCGGGTGAAGCGCGCCAAATCTTCGGCGCCCCATGGGGTCCGGGTGCTCTCGCCGTTGGCATCGACCTTGACCTGATCATCGACCACCACCGCTACCGACAGCCGGGTCAGGCGACCTTGCTGTTGACGGGTATGGCTGATGGAACGGTCGAGTTCGAAGTTCTTGGTGGTCTGCACACGCTTGTCGGCCGGGTACGGCGCCAGCATCGGCTGACCGGTGGCCGGATCCATGATCTGCTGACCGTTGGCGTCCACCAGCGGCTGGCCTGGCTGAATGGCGCCGGCGGCCGGCGCCCCAGCAGTGGCGTTCTCAGGCGCAGAGGCTCCAGCCGGCGGCTGGTTGCTCAACGCGCCCGGTACGCCCTGCGGGCCCTGGCTGCTGGAGCGCTGTTCATTGACCGACTGCTCGCTGCGCAGCGCCGGCTGGTCCGGGTTGAACTGTTCGGAGGTCGATTCGACTGCACTGAAGTCGAGGTCGGCGGACACTTCGGCCTTGTAGCGATCGTTGCCCAGCACCGGTTGCAGGATGTTGTGCACCCGTTGGGTGAGCATGCTTTCCATGCGCCGGCTGTAGTCGAACTGCTTGCCAGCCATGGTCAGGGCGTTATCCTGCAGCTGATCGGAGAGCAGGTTGCCCTTCTGATCGACTACGGTCACCTGGGATTTGTCCAGTTCCGGCACACTGGTGGCCACCAGGTTGACGATGGCCATAACCTGGCCAGCGTCCAAGGCGCGGCCTGGGTACAGCTCGACCAGGACCGAAGCGCTGGGCTTGCGCTCGTCTCGCACGAACACCGAGCTTTTCGGAATGGCCAGGTGCACGCGCGCGGCCTTGACGTTGTTGAGGCTGGCGACGGTACGCGCCAGCTCGCCTTCCAGGCCACGACGGTAGCGAGTGGCTTCCATGAACTGGCTGGTGCCCAGGCCTTGGTCCTTGTCGAGAATCTCGAAGCCGATGTTGCCATCGCTTGGCGCCACGCCAGCGGCCGCCAGTTTCAGGCGCGCCCGGGAGAGGTCGTCGGCCTTGACCAGCAGTGCGCCGGAGTTGGGTTCCACGTTGTACGGAATGTCGGCCGCCGCCAAAGTGTCCATGACCTGCTTGGTGTCCATGCCCGCCAGGCTGCCGTACAGCGGACGGTAATCCGGCTGTTGCGACCAGAGCACCACGGCAAAACCGATCGCCACGCTGGCGGCCAGCCCGACCATGAGGCCGATCTGACGCAGCATGGGCATCTGCGAGATGTTTTCCAGGAACGCCATGCCGAACAGCGGCGGCTTCGACGCTGGTGGGCCGCTCTTGGCGGGGGCGTTATCGACGACTGCTTCAGCCATGACTTACTTCCGTCCTCAAACCGGCATCTGCATGATGTCCTGGTACGCCTGGACCAGCTTGTTGCGCACCTGGGTCAATGCCTGCATGGATACGCTGGCCTTTTGCGAGGCGATCATCACGTCGGTCAGGTCGACGCCGCTCTTGCCGATTTCAAAGGCGTTGGCCAGCTGAGTCGAGGCCTGTTGGGTGGCGTCGACTTTGCCGATCGCCTGGCCGAGCAAGTCGGCGAAGCTGCTCTGACCTTCTGCCAACTCAGGAGCGGCAGTGGCTTTTGGCAGCGACATGGCATCGGCCTGCATGGCGCGCATGTCCAACATCAGACGATTGAATTCAACACCTTGGCTCATGAACTTCTCTCTCCGGCGGCCGCATTTTTTTGACACGCATGCGGCGGATAGCCTGGAACTAGCAACAAGAGTGCCAGCCCGCCGTTTGATCGCTTAATTGGTTTAGCCGTAGAGGCTGGCTTCCACGTCCAGACCCGCGTCACGCATCTGGGCGAGCTTGTAGCGCAGGGTGCGCGGACTGATCCCGAGCCGCTCGGCAGCCTCCTTGCGGCGACCGCGCTCGGCGCGCAGGGTGTCGATGATCATCTGGAATTCGTGGCGACGCATGTCGCCGCCGAGATCGCCTTGGGCCTCGACCGGCTCCACTGCAGCTTGTGAAGTGGTGGGCGGGCGCCCCGCCGACAAGGGAATGGCGCCAGCCAGACAGAAATCCGCCGCTTCGATGACGCCGCCCTGCTGGAGGATCAGGGCACGCTGCAAGGCGTTGTCCAGCTCACGCACATTGCCCGGCCAGGCATATCCCTGCAGGCAGGCACGGGCGTCGGCGGACAGACGCACCGGCGCGTGCTTCATCTTGGCCACGTGGCGCGCCAGCAGGCGCTCGGCCAGCGGCAGAATATCGCCGGTGCGTTCGCGCAGCGGCTGCCAGGCCAGGGGAAACACCGACAGGCGATAGTACAGGTCTTCACGGAAGCGCCCGGCAGCGACTTCGCCGGCGAGGTCGCGGTTGGTGGTGGCCAGTACGCGGATATCGAGCGGGATCGGCTTGCGCCCGCCCACCCGTTCCACTTCGCGCTCCTGCAATACCCGCAGCAGCTTGGCCTGCAGCCCCAGGGGCATCTCGGAAATCTCATCGAGCAGCAGCGTACCGCCCTCAGCTTGCTCGAATTTGCCCGCCTGGGCAGCGATGGCCCCGGTGAAGGCACCTTTCTCATGGCCGAATAGCGTGGCCTCGAGCATGTTGTCGGGGATGGCCGCGCAGTTGATGGCGACAAAAGGCTGGCTCGACCGGGGCGATTGCTGATGAATGAAGCGCGCCAGCACCTCCTTGCCCGTACCCGATTCACCGGACACCAGTACGGTGGAGTCGCTGCGCGCCACGCGCGCTGCCAGATCCAGCAACTGCCGACTGGCCGGCTCACAGGCCACCGGCCCCTCCTCTTCGGCCAGGCCAGCAGCGCCGGCATGACGCTGTACCAGGCTCAACAGTGCCTTGGGTTCGAACGGTTTGACCAGATAATCCACCGCGCCCTGGCGCATGGCCTCGACAGCCCGCTCGACTGCCGCATGGGCGGTCATCAACAGCACCGGCAACTGCGGCTGCAAGCGACGCAGCTGGGCCAGCAACTGATGGCCGTCCATGCCAGGCATGTTCACATCGCTGACCACCAGACTGAACGGTTCGGCCCGCACCGCCTGCAACGCTTCCTCGGCGCTGCCCACGGCATGATAGGCGAAGCCGCCGATCTCCAGGGTGTCACCCAGGGCCTGGCGCAGCACGCGGTCGTCCTCGACCAGCAGGACGTTGATCTCCATCACTTGGCCTCCGTAACGATCAGCGGCAACAACACCTTCACGCAGGTGCCACGACCGACCTTGGAGCGCAGCTCGACCCGCCCCTGATGGGCGCGCGCCACCGCCTTGACCACGGCCAGGCCGAGGCCGGTCCCGGTGGACTTGGTGGTCAGGAACGGCTCACCCAGGCGCTCCAGCAGGTCGGGGGCGACACCGCAGCCGGCGTCGCTGATGCACAGGTGCAGGGTCTGCTCGCGGCGGTACAGGTGCACTTTCAGCCGGGCGGGCTCGGCACTGGCCTGAATGGCGTTCTCGATCAGGTTGAGCAAGGCACCGACCAAGGTATCGCGGTTGCACAGCAACTCACCCAGGTGGCTGTCGCACTGCCAGCGTACGGCCTGGCCCTGGACGTGCACCTGGGCCGCCTGCTGCAGGGCCTGGAACAGTGCCTTGGGCGTTACCCGGTCGCTCAGCGGCAACTCGCCACGGGCGAATACCAGCATGTCGCGCACCTGGTGCTCCAGTTCGTGCAAACGCTCCTTGAGGTGGGCGGCGAAGCGCTGGCGGGTTTGCGGGGCAAGGGTCTGCAGGTCGTCAGCCAGATGGCTGGCATAGAGCATGGCCGCGGACAGCGGGGTGCGAATCTGATGGGCCAGCGAGGCAACCATGCGTCCCAGCGAAGACAGGCGCTCATGGCGCGCCAATTGGTCTTGCAGACGACGGGTTTCGGTCAGGTCGTTGAGCAACACCAACTGGCCGGGTTCGGCATCCAGCGAGCGGGTAGCGATGGACAGGCGGCGACCGTCGCGCAACGAGACTTCGTGACCATCGTCCTTGCGCGGAGCGAAACTGCGGGCGATCACCTGACGCCACAGTTGGCCGACCAGCGGCTCGCCGAGCAAGTCGCAGGCGGCTGGATTGGCCTCGCGAACCAAGCCGTGACCGTCGATCACGATCACCCCGCCTGGGAGCAGGTCCAGCAAGTTCTGCAGACGGTTGGCCAGGCGCTCTTTCTCCGCCAGTTCAGCCATGCGCTGAGCACTGACCACCGCCAGCTCGCCCTTGAGCTCGCTGACCCGGGCTTCGAGCATGCTGTAGGACTGGGTGAGCTGGGTGGACATCTGGTTGAACAGGGCGAACGCCTGCTCAAGCCCCTCTCGACTTTCCTGCTCGATCGGGGTACGCCCCTGCGGATCGGGGGCTCGGGAAAAGTGGGCGGCCTGGGGCATCGTGCTCTCTCGCGTGGCTGACCGTCATAAAAACGGTGTGTTGCCAGCGGTGGTGCAATAGCCGTGCCGGGGATGAGGGTTTGGCGGTTGCGGTGGAGGCGAGATTGGTCGCCCCACCGCAAATCCCCAGCGAACGGACCGTCAGTCCTCCGCCGCCTCCTCGCCACCCTGGCGACTCATGCCGTACTTGCGCATCTTCTCCACCAGGGTCGTACGCCGGATACGCAAACGTTCAGCCGCCCGCGCCACGATACCGTTGGCATCGTCCAGCGCCTGCTGGATCAACCCTTGTTCGAGGGTGCCGAGGTAATCCTTGAGATCCAGCCCCTCGGGCGGCAGCATCGCGTGATTACCCAGGTTCGGCGCATGGCCGTTGATCGCCACGCGCTCCTCGAGATCGCTGCGCAAGCTGTCGACCATCTGCTCGTCTTCATCGTCGATGTAGCGGAATTTCTTCGGCAGCTCCGACACCCCGATCACACCGTACGGATGCATGATCGCCATGCGCTCGACCAGGTTGGCCAGCTCGCGGACATTGCCCGGCCAGCCGTGGCGGCACAGCGACATGATCGACGCCGAATTGAAGCGAATCGAACCGCGCTTCTCGTGCTCCATGCGCGAGATCAGTTCGTTCATCAGCAGCGGAATGTCTTCGACCCGCTCACGCAGCGGTGCCATCTCGATGGGGAAGACGTTGAGCCGGTAGTACAGGTCTTCGCGGAAGGTGCCGTCCTCGATCATGCTTTCGAGGTTCTTGTGGGTCGCGGCGATGATCCGCACGTCGATGCTCTGGGTCTTGTTGCTGCCCACCCGCTCGAACGTGCGCTCCTGCAGCACGCGCAGCAGTTTGACCTGCATCGGCAGCGGCATGTCGCCGATTTCGTCAAGGAACAGCGTACCGCCATTGGCCAACTCGAAACGCCCGGCGCGGCTGGTGATGGCCCCGGTGAAGGCGCCCTTCTCGTGGCCGAACAGTTCGCTCTCCAGCAGCTCGGCCGGGATCGCCCCGCAGTTGACCGGCACGAACGGCGCTTCGCGGCGCTTGGAGTGGTAATGGAGGTTACGCGCAACCACTTCCTTGCCAGTGCCCGACTCGCCGAGGATCAACACGCTGGCATCGGTATCGGCCACCTGCTGCATCATCTGGCGCACGTGCTGGATCGCGCGGCTGGTGCCGACCAGGCTGCGGAACAGGTTGGGCTCGCGCTGACGGCCACGCTCACGCGCCTGGTCATACATCTCGCGGTAGACCTGGGCACGGTGCAGGGTATCGAGCAGTTGGCTGTAGCTCGGTGGCATTTCCAGGTTGGCCAGCACCCGACGGCGCAGGTCATCCGGGAAGTCCGCAGAAGAAATTTCGCCTAAAAGCAAAACCGGAAGGAACTCATCCCACCCTGCCACTGTCTTTAGCAAGCCCAGCGCATTGCCTGGGGAATTGACGGTGCCGATGAGCACGCACAGCACTTCGCGGCTGGAAGACAACGAAGCTACCGATTGCTGCCAGTCATGGCTGGAGCACGGAATGTTTTCTTCCCCGAGGAAATTCAGGACCACCGCCAGATCGCGGCGGCGGGCGCTGTCGTCATCGATCAGGAGAATCTTGGTTTCACGCCACATGCAATAGCAACTTCCCTAGTCAATTCTCGGCGCCAAAGGGCGTAGTTAGCTCAAAGCCGACCAAACGGTCATGGTTTGATGCCGGAAATGGTTAAATAGACACTAGTTAAGTCGAAAATCTGTAAAGGTCAATTTTATGGCGCCCGTACGGGGCGTTTCGAGTTAACTGAACAGATGGTATACCTTAGCGGCGTTTTTTGCTTGGCGAAACTGGTTCATTTCGTCATAAACAGCGCCACGCTCATTTCTACTGGCGTCGAGCAATTGACGATACAGGACCAGAAGTGCCTCTAAATTGACCCGAAACAAGTCCAGGTCATCTACCTGGGCGTTGTTGATGGACTCCACGCAGGCCCTGCACTCCTGATCGAGCTCCCCGATCAGCGCCCAATCCTTCGCTTGCAACGCCGCCTCCAGGGCCGCACGGGTCTGCGCGATCTTGTCCAGCGGGCTCATGGCATCTCCTGGCGCGCTCATCATTCGGCGGCCGCGAGCGCATCCCAACCGGACTTGACGGTGATCATCAGGCGCGCGACTTCGTCGATGATTTCCGTGTCGTTGCTGCGGTTGGCCTGTGTCAGGCGGGTCATCATGTAGGCATAGAGGCTGTCCAGCTCGGCGATGTAGGCCGGGTCTTCGGCCTTTTCGGCATCCAGACCTTCGCGCAGGCCGCCGATGATGTCGATGGCCTTGCCGAGCATCACGCCCTTCTCGGGGATCTGGCCGCGCGACAATGCGCCCTTGGCCTGGGCCATGCGGTCCAGTGCACCTTCCATCAGCATCTGCACCAGGCGGTGGGGGCTGGCCTCGGAGACCTGCGCGTGGGAGCTGACTTTCTGGTACTGGCGCAGGGCTTTAAGGGGATGCATGGCGAACCTCTCGCGGAAAATGTGTGACGTATAGCCTACATGTCGGCCTATCGATGGGAAACTTTAACCTGGCGGGCCGCCAGCGGACGGCCCGGTCAGCGCAGATCAATCGTCGTTGTTATTGTTCAGCGCGTTGAGGGTGGTCATGATGCTGTCGCTGGTGGCGTTGAGCTGGGCGACCAGGGTATCCATGGCGGTGTACTTGGCCGTCAGGGTCGAGGTCAAGGTGGCTTCGCGGCGGTCCAGGGCTTCCTGCTGGGTGTCCAGGTCGGAAAGTTTGGTATTGAGGCTGTTGACCCGCGAAGTCAGGATACCGCTGGTACCGGCGAACGGCTCGGTGGCGGTGGTCATGCCCTTGAGCAAGCCATTGTCGCCGACGAAGACGCTGACGATCTGACTTACGCCGCCGGTCTTGGCGACAGCGGCATTCCAGGTGGTGTCGTCCAGGGTCAGCAGACCGGTGGTCTGATCGGTGGTGATACCCATGTTCGACAATGTGTTGACTGCACCGGTACCGAAGCTCTTGAGCAACTCACTGCGCATGGCACTGACCATCGAGCGCATGGTCGAATCTCCCGTCAACGCCCCTGCAGAGACGTCTTCGTCCGAGGAAGTCACGCCAGTCTGCGCAGTGATCGCCTTCATCATGGTGTTATATGCATCGACGAACGATTTCACCGAGGCCTTCAAGGTGTCGCTGTCGGTGGACACCTCGATGGTAGACTTATCCTCGGTGAGCAGTTTCAAGGTCACACCACTGATGGCGGACGTCACCGTATTGCTCTTGGACTCCATCTCGATGCCGTCGATGGTGTACTTGGCATTTTGCGCTGCGGTCACTGTAGTGAAGTCGGTTGCCAGGCCCGAATCACCGCTGAGGGTGAGATCGGTACCCTCCCCTGTGGTGTTCGAACTCAGTACCAGCCGGGAGCCGTTGGCATCGGTCAGGATGTTGGCGGAGATATTCTTGGAGGCCAACTGGGTATTGATCTGGTCGCGCACCTGGGTCAGTGTCGCGCCTGCGGCGATAGTGACGTTGTAGTCGCTGCCCGACTGGGAAATGGTGAGCGTGGTGCTGGCGCCAGTGGTATTTACCGAAGCCGAAGCACTGTCGTAAACACCGGTGGAGATTTTCGAGGCTTTGGCCAACTGAGTGACTTCAAGCTCATAGGTACCGGCTGCAGCAGACGTACCGAGGGTAATAGTGGCGACTTTCTCGTCAGAGGACGTTGCTGCCAGACCATTGAACTTAGTGGTGGAATTCAGGGCGGAAATAGCGGAGCGATACGTATCCAGAGCGCTCTTCACGGTACCCAACGCCGACAGCTGCGTGGCCGCCGCAGTCTGCTGCTTGGTGATCTGGTTCTGCTTGGGGCTGATTTCGGCATTGACCAATGCTTCGACGATCGAAGACGTGTCGATACCGCTGCCCACGCCGGTCGAAGTGATGAGTCCGGTACCGGTGCTGCTGATGACCGCCATGATTACTCTCCTTGGTGGTGATGCCAGGCCAATTCTTGACGCTCATGACGCCAACCGGGTCCAGCCTTCAAACTTTGTGCCAGTTCTGCGTTATACCATTTCGTCGAACAGACCGGTGCCGCCTTCCTGGAGGCGCTGGGCCAGCATCAGGACGGTTTCGGAAGGGATCTGCCTGATCACATCACCGCTCTCGGTGGCGATGACCTTGACCACGACCTTGTGGGTCGTGTCGTCGATCGAGAACTCCAGGTTGCGCTGCGCCTTGCTGACGTAGTCCTGGATGTCACTGACCGCTTGTTCGAGTTGCGCGCGCTCGGGTTCGGTGCCCTGCACGTCGCTGGAATCTTTGGTTTGGGTAGCCTTCACGCCATTTTGGCTGGCGCTTGCAGGCGCAAGACCTGCGGGGTAAGCGGTTTTCAGATCTACATTCATGTCCATGTTGATCGACCCCTAGTAATCAAAAAACGGAAGGGCGCCGGGGCACCCTTCCGTCGGTATCATCCGAAGACGATTACTGCAGCAGCTTCAGTACCGAGGACGGCAGCTGGTTGGCTTGCGACAGGATAGCGGTGGAAGCCTGTTGCAGAGTCTGCTGCTTGGTCAGCTCGGCGGTTTCGGCCGCGAAGTCGGCGTCCTGCACACGGCTGCGGGCAGCGGTGGAGTTTTCCGAGATGCTTTCCAGGTTCGACACGGTGGAGTCGAAGCGGTTTTGCACAGCACCCAGGGCGGCGCGCTGGCTGTCGACCGACTGGATGGCAGCGTCCAGGGCCTGGATCGCGATCTGCGAGTCGGCAGCGGTGCTGATGCTCAGGTTGGAAACGGAGGTTTCCATGGTGACGGAAGTAGTTTTACCAGCCTCCAGACCCAAGATACCCAGACCAGTGCCAGCGCTACCATCTGCAACGGTGATGTCGGAGTCAGCGAACAGGCTCAATTTGCCATCTTCGGTCAGGCTTGCAGTAACGCCAGTCGAAGCGCTGTTGATAGCCGAAACGACGTCATTAGCGGTGCTGCCTGCTGCGAATTTGACTTCAACACCATTCAGGGTGACGGAAGTATCAGCCGAGGTTTTCGCGTCGGTGGTGCCCGAAGTCAGACCCAGCTTGGCCAGAGAACCGCCGTCGGTGTTAGCCAACGTTACGTCACTGCCGTCCTTAGAAGTGATGTTGATGCGACCATTACCATCGATAGTAGCGTCAGCGATACCTTCGGCGCCCTTAATTGCGGTCAGCAGGTCGCCTACGGTACCGGTGCCATCCCAGCTGACAGCAGTGCCGTTTACTGTAATAGCGCCAGTCGAAGTCAAGTTATCAGTTGTCTTGGTAGCAGCGCCGACGGTCTTAACGGTACCTTCGGACAGACCAACTTTTGCCGCATCAGCGCCAGCAATAGTGATATCCGAAGTCGAAGACAACGTGATTTTGTTGGTACCCGCGTCGAAGGTAGCAGTGGCGGTGGAATCAGTAGTTTGCAGAGCGGTTTCAATCGCGGTAGCAACAGCTGCGCCAGTGTCACCTGCAGCGATGGTCACGTCAGTACCATTGACCTTGAAGGTACCAGCCTCGCCAGCAGCAGCGGTAGCACCTGCCAGAGTTGCAGTAGCGGTTGCAGTACCAGTGGTCAGCTTCGAACCAAGCGCGGTAGCAGTCAGGCCAGTCATTTCTTTACCAGAAACGGTAGCTTCGCTGTACGAACCTTTCAGGCCAGTAGCGCTGATGTCTTTCATGCCGAACGAAATGGTTTCGTTGGCGTTGGCGCCGATCTGGAAGCTGGTATTCGAGAACGAGCCGTCCAGCAGGTTACGACCACCGAAGGTGGTGGTGTTGGCGATACGGGTCAGTTCGCCCGACAGCGCGGTGAATTCTTGTTGCAGGGAAGCACGGTCGTCATCGCTGTTCGAGCCGTTGGCGGACTGCAGGGACAGTTCACGCATACGCTGCAGGATGTCGGTCGAAGCCTGCATCGCGCCTTCGGCGGTCTGGGCGATCGAGATACCGTCGTTGGCGTTCTTGACAGCGACTGCCAGACCTTTGACCTGGCTGGTCAGACGGTTGGCGATCTGCAGGCCGGCGGCGTCGTCTTTGGCGCTGTTGATTTTCAGGCCGGAGGACAGACGGGACATCGAAGTACCCAGTGCGTCGGAAGCCTTGTTCAGGTTCTTCTGAACGCCGAGGGAGGTGATGTTGGTGTTAACGGTTAAAGCCATGACGAATTCCTCGTTGGATGGATACTGCGGCTTCCGGCCCTGGCTTCCCGCCGGGTGTGGCCTAGAGAACCTACATGATTGTTATCGTCGGCTCGCCGGGTTGCTTGAGGGCTTTTTGCAAAAAAATTGCCAGCAGTTCGCCACCGCCCAACGAATCAAGGACTTGGCGCCAAAAAGAAGACAGGCCCGAAGGCATCGCCGCGAAGGAATGCACGGCGCAGAAACGACTGCGGCGCCACGAGGGCGCCGCTGGTCAGGCTTCAGGTATCAGGGGCGGTAAAGAATCGCCGAGCCCCACGACAGGCCCACACCGAAACCACTGATGGCCACACGCTGCCAGGTGCTGTCACCCGCGTGCTTCTCCAGCAGCAATGGAATGCTCGACGACACGGTGTTGCCGGTCTCGACCATGTCCTTGACGAACTTCTCCGGCTCGCCTTCTTCGAAGCGACGCGCCACCGCGTCGACGATGGCAGCACTGCCCTGGTGAATGCAGTAGGCATCGATGTCGGCAGCCACCAGGCCCGAATCGTCGAGCAGCTCGTGCAGATGTGCAGGCACCTTGATCAGCGCGAAGTTGAACACCTGGCGACCGTTCATGAAGAAGGTGCCGTCGCTGACCTTCAGGTGCGGCGCGCCCGAACCGTCGGTGCCGAACTTGGACTTGCCCAGCGCCCAGACCGGCGCCTCGCCCATCCAGGTCACGGTAGCGGCATCGCCGAACAGCATGGTGGTGTTGCGGTCTTCCGGGTCGACGATCTTCGAATACGGGTCTGCGGTGATCAGCAGGCCGTTCTTCAGGCCCGCAGCCTCCATGAAGCCCTTCATGGCGTAGATGCCGTAGACGTAGCCCGAGCAACCTAGGGAAATATCGAATGCAGCTACATGAGTTGGCAGACCCAGCTTGTCCTGCACGATAGCAGCGGTGTGCGGCAGGCCCTCTTCATCACCGTTCTGGGTGACCACGATCACCGCATCGATGGCTTCGGGCTTGAGCTCCGGATGGTTGGCGAACAGCGTGCGCACGGCCTCGACGCACAGGTCGGAGGTTTCCTGCTCGTCGGCCTTGCGTGGCAGGAAGGCCGAACCGATCTTGCCGATGATGAAGGACTCGTCCTTACCGAAGCGAGCGCCCTGGGCATAGTTGTCGATGCCGGCAGAGGGTACATAGCTCGCGATGCTTTTAATGCCAATCATTCTGGCTTCCCAATACAAAGAGCAGGTCTCAACCGCCCGGTTCACCGAGCGGCGCCAAAAACGGGAGGGTGAACAGCGCAGGACGCGGCGCAATGCCATGACCGACCAGCGAGACCCAATACACGGTTACTGTGAAGATGCGCGCCAAGACCCACGGGTCACAATCAGGGCCTTACGTCACGCCACTATAGAATACATGTAACCAAATACAAAAAAGGCAAAACCCGTGTTTTTCATACGAAAGACACGGGTTTCGCTTGCACGCCAACCGACCAACCGAGGCCATGCCCTGCCGTCAGATCTTGTCGAACAGGCTCAACTGGGAAATCTTGGCGAACGACAGCTGCGCCGCCTGCAACATGGTCTGCTGCAGGGTCAACTGGATACTGGCCGTGGCGTAGTCGGTGTCGGCAATCGAGGAGATGGTCGACTGATTGGCCAGGGTCATGCTCGAGTTCTCGGTCAGCTGGATATCCAGCGCGTTACCCCGCGCACCGATCGAACCGCGAGTGATGTCGATCTGCTGGCTGGCCTGGTCAAGATTGCCCAACGCCGAGGCGATGGCGTTCTTCAGATCGAGCGACGACTGCGCATCGGTGATCGGCACTTGCAGCGCCTGGCGCAGGCCGCTGATGGTATTGAGCACGTTCTGCGTCTGGTGCGAGCTGGCGCCTACCGAGAACTGGTCACCGGCAGCCGGCGTGCCACTGATTTCGAATGTCACCCCGGCCGCGGTGATCGAGGTGCCGGTCAGCGTGCCGGTGGTGATCGGCTTGCTCGAATCGGTCATCGGCGCGGCATACAGCGCGTAGTCGGTGGCGCTGGTGAACTTGATCACCGCGCCGCCATCGGGGAACGCCGCGGCATAGTCGCCGGCATTGCTCACCACACCCGACGTCACCTGCGCCGTGGAGGGGTTGCTCGGCGTACGGTTGACGGTGACGGTGTCCGGCTTGCTGGCCAGGCTGAATTCATGCCCGGCGATCAGCGTGTCGGCATCGGCGGCATCATCGGTGTCCTGGAGCGTGACATTGACCTCGAACTCCACGCCGCGCAGGCTGATGGTGGTGCCGTTGTCGTCCTTCGGGTCGATGGTGCCGTTGGTGCTGGTTTCAGCGGTCACGTCGTTGCCGGCGGCATCGGTGACGGTGAATTCGGTGCTGCTTAGGAACGTCAGGGTGTAGGGCTCACCGGAGGTGAACTTGCTGTTGTAGCTGTTCGACGAGGTCATCTGCCCCGCCGACACGGTGATGCGGTCGTCGTTCACGGCAGGCGCGGTCAGCGTGGCCTGGGTGCGGCTGATGTTGGTGGCCGACTCGAAGATGCTGAAACCGGTGTCGTTGAGCGCCAGCGACAGGGTATCGGAGACCTGCAGGCTCAGCTGGGTCTGGTCACCCTGGTAGGAATAGGTACCATCGCTGTTGCGCACGTAAGGCTGGGTCGAGCTCTTGCTGCCGGCGAAGATGTAGTTGCCGTTGGCATCCTTGGTATTGAGCATGCCGTAGATGCTTTCCTCGATCTCACCGAGCTCGTTGGCGATGGAGGTGCGGTCAGCGTCGCTCATGCCGCCGTTGCCGGCCGACAGGGTCAGTTCGCGGGCGCGCTGCAGGGCATCGGTGATGCTCGAGAGAATCGACTCTTCGGAGGTCAGCGAACTGGTGATGGTCGACATGTTGTTGCTGTACTGGGTCAGCATGGCGCTCTGCTGCTGCAGCTTGAGCACCTTGGCCGCACCGACCGGATCGTCCGAAGCGGTCTGCAGGCGGGTTCCCGAGGAGATCTGCTCCTGGGTCTTGGCCGTGTCGGCAAAGTTCTTGGCGTAGCTGTTGGAGCTGTTGGCGAAGTACTGGCCGGTGGAAATGCGCATGATCGACGCCTCCCTTACAAGCTGTTGATCAGGGTGGAGAAGGTTTCCTGCGCAGCTTTGATGATCTGCGAGGAGGCGGTGTAGTACTGCTGGAATTTCACCAGGTCGGCGGCCTCTTCATCGAGGCTCACTCCCGCCAGCGAGTCACGGCTGTCAGTGGCGGACTTGAGCACGGTGGTGGTTGCCGTGGCGTCCAGCGACGCCTGCGAAGCCATGGCACCGACGCCTTCGACCAGGGTCGCGTAGCTGCTGCCCATGCTCATGCCGGTGTTGTTGCCGTTGACGCCGACGGTATTGGCCGTTTGCAGGGCCAGCACGCTCTGCGCGTTGCGGTTGTCGTTGCTGCCGTCGCTGTTGAAGGCCACGGTGAAGCTGTCGCCGCTGGACGGCGCGCCGGAGAAGGTCAGGCCGAAGCTATAGCTCATCGCCACGCCGTTGCCGTCGAGAATCGGGTTGCCGCTGTCGTCGAGCATCGGCACATCGATGCTCAACGCATTGTCCTGGCCAGGCACGATCGAGCCGGTACCGATGCTGGTGCCCTGGGCGTTATACACAGTGTAGGTCTGGGTACCGTTGCTGGCGGCGCCGAACACCAGCTTGACCGGCATACCGTTCTCGATGGCCGATTGCATCTGCGACAAGTCGGTGCCGCCGTAGATGTCCAGCTCGGTGTTCAGCGTCGGCTGAGTGATCGCGCCGGTGCCGGTATTGCTGGTGGCCGCCGTGCCGCTCAGGGCACCGGAGAAGGCCAGCTTGTTGGCGTCGGTCATGACGGTGCCGATGTTGCTCGCACCGGTGCGCGTCGGGATGACGTTGAAGCTGTCGCCGGCGCTCAGGGCGCCGCCGTTCAGCGACAGGGTGAAACCGTCGATCTCCGGCGCCGGGTCATCGGTGAGGTCGAAGCTGCCCATGCTGGTACCGTCGGAACGGGTGACGGTGTACGCGGTGCCGCTGGTGAACTTGACTTGGTAGTTGTAGGTGGTCAGTGCGCTGGAATCGCTGATGGCGACATCCAGGTTGCCTGAACCTGCGCTATTGCTCGCCGAGGCCAGGCTGCGCTGGCTCATGGCCGAAGCGCTGTTGACGCTGGCGAACAGTTGCGAACCGAAGTCGCCATTGAGGTCCAGGCCCTGGCCCAACTGGCTGTTGATGGTGTCGCTGACCACGATGGCCAGGCGACCCAGTTCGTTCATCGCCGGGTTCAGCACATCCTTGCGGTAACGTAGCAGGCCGCCGATCTCGCCACCTGTGGCCACCGAAGTCACGTCTGTGGAGAAGTTCTGGAACTGCAAGGTCAGGCTGTACTGACCTGGGTCGTTGGCACTGCCCTGGGCCGTCAGCTTGTTGGCGGTATTGCCGGTCACCAGCGGCTGGCCGGTGCCCAGGTACACGTCATAGTTGCCGTCGCGCTGCTGCACAGTCACGCCGACCAGCTCATTGAGCTGCCGCACGGCTTCGTCGCGGGCGTCGAGCAGGCTGTTGGGCGACGAGCCATTGGCCGACAGGGCGACGATCTGCTGGTTCAGCGAGGCGATCGAGCTGGTCAGCGAGTTGACCTGACCCGACAGGGTGGTCAGCTGGCTGTTGATGCTCTCGTTCTGCTGATTCATCTGCGAGGCGATGGTGTTGAACCGGTTGCTCAGGGTCGAAGCCGAGGTCAGGAACAATTGCCGCGCAGCGGTATCGTTGGGGGTCGAAGCCGCCGTCTGCAAGGCGGTATAGAAGCTTGCCAACACCGCGGTGATCCCGGTGCTGCTGTCGGACAGCAACGAGTCCAGCGAGGAAATCTGGGTCGAATAGGTGGTCGCTTCGCTATTGAGCGCGGTGCTCGAGCCGACCTGGCTCTGCAGGTAAGCGCTGTAGATCCGGCGCACTTCCGATACGGTGGTACCACTGCCCACGTAACCTGCACCGCCGATGCTCTGCAAGGCCCCCGCCGCCTGGGTCGTCTGTTGGCGCGAATAGCCGGAGGTCGCCACATTGGTGATGTTGTTACTCGTGGTCGCCAGCGCGCTTTGCGTGGCCGACAGCCCGGAAAGCCCAATAGAGATCAGATTCGACATGCTTCAAGCCTTATAGAGTCGTTTGTGTGCCGTTGGCTGCGTAGGTCTGGTACTTGTCGAGCTGCCGGACGATCGCCGAGATCTTCCGCGCATAGTTCGGGTCGGTGGCGTAACCGGCCTCTTGCAGCTCAGCGGCAAACTGTTCTGGGTTATCGGCCGACTTGACCACTTCTTGATAGCGATCGTTGTTCAACAACAGGTTGGCGAGGTCGTGGAAACTGTCGGCGTACGAGTCGTAGGCACGGAATGCCGCCGACTCCTTGACCATCTGGCCATCGCGGAACTCGCTGGTGAGCGCCCTCGCCTGCTCGCCCTTCCAACTACCGGTCGCCTTGATGTTGAACAGGTTGTGGCTGCTGCTGCCATCGCTCTGGCGCAGGATCGACCGACCCCAGCCGGTTTCCAGGGCGGCCTGGGCGACCAGGACCTTGGGCTCCACGCCAATGCGCTGAGCCGCTTCCTGGGCCATCGGCAGCATGGTGGCGACGAACTCGTCGGCATTGGCGAAAGCACTCTTGCCCGGCGCCAGCGGCACCTGAACCACACTGCGTTGGCCACCGGCCAATAGTCCGGCATAGGTCGGCGACTGAGTCCAGTCGCCGTATTCGCCTGCAGCCCCCACCGCGGTGGCGGCGTGGTCGGCGCCACGGCGCAATGTGTTGGCGGGGGCAGCCGGGCTGGCGCCTGGCACGATACCGGCGAGCAGGCGGTCGGCGAGCTTGCTCGGCAACGACAAGCGACGCTGGTTGAGCGCGGCGACGTCGTTGTGCGGGGCACTGGCCACCTGGTGGTCCGCTGCGGCATTGTGCACAGCGCCCAAGGCACCACTGGTGCCGGCATCGCGGTTGAACGGGTTGCCGCCTGGACGCTGGCTCGAGGCGGTCTTGGACAGCTGGCGCATCAGCACGTCCTGCAGGCCGATGCCGCCGCCCTCGCGGGACAGGCTGACCGCCAACTGCTGGTCGTACATCTCTTGATACTGCTTGGTCGTCTCGGTGTTGAGCGGGTTGTCCTTGGCCAGCACGTTGTTGGCCGCGCGCATGGACTTGAGCATCTCGCTGACGAACAGCGACTCGAACTCTTGGGCGACCTTGCGCAGGTTCGCTTCGCTGTCCTTGTCACCGACCTTCAACGCATTCAGGCGATTGAGGTCGGTGTAGGCGCCAGTGTCGACGGTCTTCATCTGCGCAGGCCTCAGATCACGATCAGGTCGGCTTGCAGCGCACCAGCCTGCTTGAGCGCTTCGAGGATCGCCATCAAGTCACTGGGCGCCGCCCCCACCTGGTTCACCGCCCGAACGATCTCATCCAAGGTAGTGCCCGGGCCGAACTTGAACATCGGCTTGGCCTCCTGCTGGGCGTTGACCCGCGAGCGCGGCACCACGGCGGTCTGACCGTTGGAGAACGGACCGGGCTGACTGACGATCGGGTCTTCGGTGATGGTCACCGTGAGGCTGCCGTGGGTCACCGCCGCCGGCGAGACCTTGACGTTCTGGCCGATGACGATGGTACCGGTGCGCGAGTTGATGATGACCTTGGCCACGGCCTGGCCCGGGTCGATCTCCAGGTTCTCGAGGATCGACAAGTAGTCGACCCGCTGGCTCGGATCCATCGGCGCAGTAACCCGCACCGAACCGCCATCTATGGCCTGGGCGACGCCAGGGCCGAGCATGTCGTTGACCTTGTCGACGATGTGCTTGGCAGTGGTGAAATCGGGACGGTTGAGGTTCAGGGTCAGGCTGTTGCCCTGGTTGAACCCGCTCGGCACCGCCCGCTCGACGGTCGCGCCGCCTGGAATGCGGCCAGCCGACGGCACGTTGACGGTAATCCGCGAGCCGTCCTTGCCTTCGGCGTCGAAGCCACCGACCACCAGGTTGCCCTGGGCGATGGCGTAGACATTACCGTCGATACCTTTGAGCGGCGTCATCAACAAGCTGCCGCCGCGCAGGCTCTTGGAGTTACCGATAGACGACACGGTGATGTCGATGACCTGGCCCGGCTTGGCGAACGCCGGCAGATCGGCATGGATCGACACCGCGGCGACGTTCTTCAGCTGCACGGTGCCGGTGTTGCTCGGCACCTTGATGCCGAACTGCGCCAGCATGTTGTTGAAGGTCTGCAGGGTGAACGGCGTCTGGGTGGTCTGGTCACCCGTGCCATTGAGGCCGACCACCAGGCCATAGCCGATCAACTGGTTGGTGCGCACGCCCGAGATGCTGGCGATGTCCTTGAGGCGCTCGGCATGAGCACCGAAGGAGGCGAACAGCAGCGCCGTCAGCACCAGTAGCGGTTTGAACTTGAACATGTCGATTCGCACTCAGAAGGGCCAGTACGGGCTCATGAAGAACCGATCGAGCCAACCTGGCTGGCTGGCGTCGGCGAACGAGCCGGTTCCCGAATAGGTGATGCGCGCATCGGCCACGCGGGTGGACGACACGGTATTGTCCGTGGCGATGTCGTCGGCGCGGATCAGGCCGGCAATGCGCACCAACTCTTCACCGGTGTTGAGCGTCATCCATTTCTCGCCGCGCACCGCGAGGATGCCGTTGGGCAGGACCTCGGCGACGGTCACGGTGACCGAACCGGTCAGGCTGTTGCCCTGGGCCGCCTTGGCATCGCCCTTGGTGTCACGCGTACCGCTGTAGCCCGCATCCAGGCTCAGGGAACCACCACCGAACGGGCTATCGGTCTTCACCCCCCCACCGAACAGCGAGCTCAGGCCGAGGCTGGTGTTGCTGTCCTTGGCCAACGAGGAGTTGGCGCTCTTGCTCGCCGCCATCTTCTCGTTGAGGGTGATGGTGATGATGTCGCCGACGCGGAACGCCTTGCGGTCGCTATACAGGTTCTGGTCGAAACCGGCCTGGTAGATCGACCCGTTGTTGGCCGCCGCCGGCAACGGCGTACGCGGCAGCACCGGCGCATAGTATGGATCGTTGGGCTTGGCCGGCGGGGCCATGCAACCGGCCAGCAGGCACGCGCCACCTACGGCGAAAACGACGGACAAACGATTCATGCTCATGACCTCACGGTGCTACGGGTACTTCAGGATGTCGGCTGATTCGAATTACAGGTTCTGGGTAACGAATTGCAGCATCTGGTCGGCGGTCGAGATCACCTTGGAGTTCATCTCGTAGGCACGCTGAGTGGTGATCATGTTCACCAGCTCTTCCACCGTGCTGACGTTGGAGTTCTCCAGGGTGTTCTGCAGGGTGGTACCGAAACCGTTAAGGCCAGGCGTGCCGACGTTCGGCGCACCGCTGGAGGCGGTTTCCAGGAACAGGTTGTTACCGATGGCCTGCAAGCCGGCCGGGTTGATGAAGTCGGCGGTCTGCAGGTTGCCGATCACCTGGTTGGCGGCATTGCCAGCGGTGGTGATCGACACGGTGCCGTCGGTGCCGACAGTGAAGGTCTGGGCATCGGCCGGAACGACGATGGCCGGCTCCAGCGCCAGACCGTTGGCGGTCACCAGCTGACCATCGGAGTCGAGGTGGAAGGTGCCGTCACGGGTATAGGAGATGGTGCCGTCCGGCTGCATGATCTGGAAGAAGCCGCGACCGTTGATGGCCATGTCCAGCGGCTGGTCGGTGGTCTGCAGGCTGCCGGCGGTGAAGTTCTTCTGGGTGCCGACGATGCGCACACCAGTACCGACCTGCAGACCGGTGGGCAGCTCGCTGTCTTGGGTCGACTGAGCACCGGGTTGGCGCTTGATCTGGTACAGCAGGTCCTGAAACTCGGCGCGGTCCTTCTTGAAACCGGTCGTCGAGACGTTGGCCAGGTTGTTGGAAATGGTCGTCAGGTTGGTGTCCTGAGCGGCGAGGCCGGTCTTGCTGACCCAGAGAGCCGGAAGCATGTGTATTCTCCTTTCGCGACGGCGTGCGCGCCGTCAGTCTCGAACAGTTAGGTGGGCCGGGCGTCAGCTGAGCTGCATCACCCGCGCCATCGATTCGTCGTTTTCCTTGGCGGCGGTCATCATCTTGATCTGCAGCTCGAACTGCCGGGACAGCGCCATGATCGAAGTCATCTCATCGACGGCGTTGACGTTGCTGCCCTCGAGAAAACCGGAAACCACCTTCACCGAGGCATCAGCCACCAGGGGCTGACCGCTACTGCTGTGAATCAGGCCATCGGTGCCCTTGCTCAGGGTGGCGAGGTCTGGCTTGACCAGCTTGATCCGGTCCACCTCGGCCATCACCGACGGGCTTTCGCCCAGCGAGCGGATGCTGATGGTGCCGTCGGAGCCGACCTCGACATGCTCTTCCGGCGGAATGGCGATCGGCCCGCCATTGCCCAGCACGGCCATGCCGTTACCGGTGCGCAGCACGCCCAGGGCGTCGATGTTGAGGCTGCCGGTGCGGGTGTAGGCCTCACTGCCGTCGGGAGCCTGGACCGCGATCCAGCCATCGCCGTCGACCGCGACATCGAGCTCACGCCCGGTTTCGATCAACGGGCCATGGTCGAAGTCAGTGGCTGGCCGCTCGGTCATGGCGAAAGCGCGCGAGGGCAAGGTTTCACCGAAGACCGGCATCGAGCGAGCCTGTTCCAGGTCGCGCTGAAAGCCGTTGGTGGAAACGTTAGCCAAGTTGTTGGCATGGGCCTTTTGCGCCAAGGCATTCTGGCTGGCGCCGGTCATGGCCACGTACAGCATCTTGTCCACTTCAATTCTCCCTCGACGGACTTTCGCCGCCACTGACATGCTGATGAGGTGTTAGCAAGTCTCGGGCCAACAACCTCGACAGCGCGCCCGCTCAATGTTTACGGGCCTCGGACGCCATCCATCATCGCGCGAACGGGCTCACGCGACGGCAAATCGGCGGTTGTTTGCCGGTAGGCGGCAACGTGTTGACGCTCGAAAAAACGCCGCCTGGCGCTCAGCGGCAGGCGGCGTTGCGGAAGGGGCCGGCAAAGCGAATGAACGCCTTGCCGGGGTCGACCTGAGTGCAGATGAACACGCCGGCCTCGATGCTCTGGTACTTGTACCAGGGCGCGGGCGCCGCCAGGGCCGCCAGGGGCAGCCCGAACAGCAACGCCCGCGCCAGCCTGAGGAGCGTTTTCATCAGGTCATCTGGATGATGGTCTGCATCAGGGTGCTCTCGGTGGAGATGGTCTTGGCGTTGGCCTGGTAGTTGCTCTGCGCCTTGATCAGGTTGACCAGCTCCGAGGTCAGGTCGACGTTGGAGTCCTCCAGCGCACCTGCGGTCAGATCACCCATGACACCGGTGTTAGGCGCGCCGATTACCGGCACACCCGACGCGTACGACTCTTTCCAGCCGGTGGCGCCAACCGGGGTCAGGCCCTGGAGGTTGGCGAAGTTGGCCAATGCGACCTGACCGATGACTTTCGACTGACCATTGCTGTAGGTACCGAACAGGTTGCCATCGGCATCGATCGACAGCGATGCCAGGTTGCCCGGGGCATAGCCATCCTGAGACTTGGCGGTCACTGCAGAAGTGTTGTTGAACTGGCTGGTGGCCGACATATCGATGGTCAAGCCACCGGTGGCTGCCGAAGCACCGTTGCTGGCCATCACGCCCGCAGCGTTCTTGGCGGCAGGCACCCAGTTGGTCAGCGTCAGGTTACCCAGGCTGTCGACCGTGAAATCGGTGCTGTCGGAGGCGGTCAAGACACCCGAAGAGTTGAAGGTCAGGTCGGCGGTGTACGGCGTAGTGGAGGCTGGGTTGGCCGGATTCACACCATCGACGGTGACGTACATGGTCCAGGTATTCTGGTCGGTCTTGACGAAGTACTGGCTCAGGCTATGGGCGTTGCCCTGGCTGTCGTAGATGTCGGTGCTGAAGGTGTAGTTGTAGGTATCGGTGTCGGTGGCGTCGAACGGCGTCTCGGTCGGCACTGTGGCCGACGAGTTGAGGTTCAGGGTTTCGCTCAGGCTGGTGCTGGCCTTGGGCGCGACGGCGGCGGTGCTGACCTTGAGATCGGTGAGAATGCCTTCGACGACCTTGCCATCGGCGTTGACACCATAACCCTGCAGTCGGTTGCCGCTGGCATCGACGATATTGCCATCCTTGTCGGTACCAAAGGCACCGGCGCGGGTGTAGGTGGTCGAGCCATTGTTGCTGGTGATGAACATGCCGTTGCCGTTGATGGCAAGGTCCAGGCTCGCACCGGTAGTGCTGACGTTGCCCTGGGTGAACTGCTGGGAGATCGCCTGGGTGGCCACGCCGCTGCCCACGGTGTAACGGCCGCCACCGAGGAACAGGGAGTTGGCGTACAGGTCACCGAACTCGGCGCGGGCCGATTTGAAACCGGTGGTGCCGACGTTGGCGATGTTGTTGCCGGTGGCATCCAGGCTGGTGCTGGCTGCATTGAGGCCGCTGAGGCCGATATTGAACGACATTGCTTGACTCCTGTGCCGATGCCCGGCTTACGATCCGATGGTTTTGACGTCCGAAAGCGCGATGCTCTCGCCATTCGCCAGGTTGAGCGTGTACGAACCTGCGGTGCTGCCAACGGTGACGCTGTTGACCACCGACGGCAGATAGGTAGTCTGCGCGACCTCCTCACCCTCCACGGTGGCCGTGGCCTTGATGGTGTAGGTCCCGGCTTCAACCGCCAGGCCATCGTTGTCGGTGCCATCCCAGGTGAAGTTGGCCGTCCCGGCACTCTGGGCGCCCAGGTCGATGTTCTTGACGATGTTGCCGTCGGCGTCGTAGACGTTGACGGTCAGGTCGGTCGTGGAACTGGCGACATCCACCTGGCCGCTGAAGCCGACACCCGCCGCGACGGTGGCACTATCGCCTTCAGCGATGACAGTACGCCCCACCAGCGACGAGGCCTGCAGAGCCTGGGTCGAGGTGTAGTTGCCGAGCAACGTGTCGACGGTGTCATTGAGGGTCTGCATCGACTCAAGGCTACTGAATTGCGCCAGCTGGGCGACGAACTCGGAGTTGTCCTGCGGGTCGAGGGGGTTCTGGTTCTGCAACTGGGTTACCAGCAACTGCAGGAAAGTATCCTTACCCAGGGTGTCGGTACCACTGGTCTTGGCGTTATCGCTGGCCAGGGCATATTGCGAGTAGATCGCAGAAGCGCTGGTAGCGTCATTCGTGGTGGTCATCGGCTATCCCTCTCACTGACCCAACGTCAGCACTTTCTGCATCATGGTCTTGGCGGTGTTCATGATGTCGGCGTTGGTCTGGAATGCACGACTGGCGGAGATCATGTCGGCCATCTCCTCGACCACGTTGACGTTCGGGTAGTACACGTAACCGTCCTTGTTGGCGGCAGGATTGCTCGGCTCGTAGCGCGCCTCGAGGTTGCTCTGGTCCTCGATGATGCCCTTGACTTGGACGCCCTGCCCGGCCTCGCCCTGATCCTCGAACAACGACTGGCTGCTGCCGGCCATGGCGTTCTGGAAGGTCGTGGCGAATACCGGATGGCGTGCGCGGTAAGTCTGGTCGATGCTCGACGAGACGGTCTCGGCGTTGGCGATGTTGGAGGCAACGGTGTTGAGGCGGGTGTTCTGCGCACTCATGCCGCTACCGGCAATGTTGAAGACACTGGCAAGGGACATGGTCACTCTCCACGCAGGGCCGAAACCAGCCCTTTGAATTTACTGTTGAGCAAGGTGAAGCTGGCCTGGAAACCGATGGCGTTCTCGGTGTAGTTCGATTGCTCGATCTGCGCATCCACGGTGTTCTGGTCGATCGACGGCTGGGTCGGCGTGCGGTACTGCAGGGTATCGTCGGCCATGGCTAGCCCTTCGGCCTCGATGTGCTTGCTGTTGGTCCGATCGAGGGCGAAACGGCCACCCTGCTGCTGCTTTTCGCTTTCGGCGGCGAGCACCGCCGAAAAGTCCATGTCACGCGCCTTGTAGTTGGGCGTGTCGGCGTTGGCAATGTTGTTGGCCAGCACTTCGGCACGTTGGGCGCGGAAGCTCAGCGCCTTCTCGTGAATGCCTAGTGCCTTGTCGAAACTGATGCTCATGTCGGGGAAACCTTCAAAGGTTGACCAGAGTGTCGTTGAGCAAGCTTTAGCAAGGCTTGTGCCAAACAGCTGGAAGCCTTTGAATGCAAGGCCTCAGGGAATTCATGGGACGCGCCGCTGCCAGAAAAGCGGCAAAGTGCTTCCGCCAGAGGAAGCGAAAGCGGCAATTGCCGGGCGGCAAAAGCGGCAAAACAAAAAATTGACGTCAGAGGGATGAGGGGGCTGCAGCGTGTTTGACGGGAGGGATGTTGCGGCATTGAGATCGAGCGCCGCCCGCGCGGCGCATCGATATCCGCCCCCCTAAAAATCCCAAGCCGAACTACGGCGCTCGAACACCGGCTCACTTAGCCTGGTAAATGATCCCCGGGCTGCACTGCACCATCTGGTAATGATCGGGCAACCCGTTCAGCGCCTCCGAAGCCCCGAGGAACAGGTATCCACCTGGCTTCAAGGTGCTGTGGATGCGCATCAGGATGTCCTTCTTCACCTGAGCCGAGAAGTAGATCAACACATTGCGACAGAACACGATGTCGAACTTACCCAGGCTCGCATAGCTATCGAGCAGGTTGAACGAACGAAACTCGACGCGACTGCGAATTGCCGGTTTGACCGCCCAGCGCCCCGGACCCTTGGCGTCGAAGTAACGCTGCAGGCGCTCCTGGGACAGGCCACGGGCAATGGCCAGGCTGTCGTACTCGCCGGTCTTGCAGTTGTTGAGCATGGATCCTGAAAGATCGGTGGCGACGATCTGCGCCCCCATTTTCAACTGCCCCAGGTTGCTGCGCTCGAATTCGTCGATGGCCATCGAGATCGAATACGGCTCCTGCCCAGACGAGCAGGCCGCCGACCACATGCGCAGGCGCTGGCCCGGGTTGTTCTTGATGAACTCGGGAATGACCTTGTTCTTGAGCACTTCGAACGGATAGGTATCGCGAAACCACAGCGTTTCATTGGTGGTCATGGCATCGACCACCAGCTCACGCAACCCGCCGCGCGGCTGCGTCTGGATGCGCTGCACCAGCTCCCCCAGGCTTTTGATGCCCTGCTGCTCCATCAGCTTGTTGAGACGGCTGGAGACCAGGTACTGCTTATTCTCGCCCAGCAGGATGCCACAGGCTTTCTCCAGGAATACCCGGAACTGTTCAAAATCCAAATTACCCGTAGACAATGCTGCCGCCTCTATTCAATCACTGGTGCCGGGGCTACCCCCGGCGGTTTCAATGGGTGGCTTTGATCCGGTCGACCACACGCTGGGCCAGGTCGTCCGGTTTGAACTTGGCCAGGAAATCATCGGCACCGACCTTCTTGACCATCGCCTGGTTGAATACCCCCGAAAGCGAAGTATGCAGGACGATGTGCAGCTTTTGCATGCGCGGATCGCTACGGATCTCAGCGGTCAATGTATAGCCGTCCATCTCCGGCATCTCGATATCCGAGATCATCATCAGGAACTCTTCTTCGGGACGCTTGCCCTCGTCCACCAGCTTGCGCAGGTAATCCAGCGCCTGGCGACCATCGTTCAGCGCCACCACCTCCACCCCCACTGTCTGCAGGCAGCGGGTGACCTGCTTGCGTGCCACCGACGAATCGTCGACGGTCAGCACCCGCAGCAGCACGGCCTTGTCCTGCACCTCGGCATCCACCACCCCGGCGGACACCGACTCGGACGACGGCGACACCTCGGCGAGCACTTTTTCCACGTCGATGATCTCGACCATGCGGTTGTCCACCCGGGTCACGGCCGTCAGATAGTGGTCACGGCCAGTCCCCTTGGGTGGCGGGTGAATCTCCTCCCAGTTCATGTTGACGATGCGCTCGACCGAATGCACCAGGAAGCCCTGGGTCTTGGTGTTGTACTCGGTGATGATCACGAAGCTGTTGCGGGTTTCTTCCTGCAATCCCGGCAACCCAGTCGCCATCGACAGATCCAGGATCGGTATGGTCGCCCCGCGAATGTTGGCCACCCCGCGCACCACCCGGTGGGATTTGGGCATCACGGTCAGCTCGGGGCACTGCAGCACCTCCCTGACCTTGAATACGTTGATGCCGTAGAGCTGCTCGCCGTTGAGGCGAAATAGCAACAGCTCCAGGCGATTCTGCCCCACCAGTTGCGTGCGCTGGTTGACCGAATCCATAACACCAGCCATGCCAGACTCCTCTGTTGAATCAGCCCGTTTTTTTAAAGCCATCTACTACCGAGTCGGCACGGGCTTTGCTTTTTTGAGCGTCATGTACACGAAAACGACATTTTCCCGACGATTGACGCGCGTGCTGTGCAGCTCGCTGGCCACCCTTTGTCTGCTGGCCTGCGCCGGCCGCACGCTGGCGAGCGCGTTCACCTTGCCTGAACAGCTTATCGGTGTCACCCAGGGGTTTCTTGAATTCACCGTCGAAGATTATCTGGCCACTACCCAGACCGAGGGGCGCTACGAGATCGAGGTCAACCCGCTGGATCCGCGCTTGCGCATGCCGGCGTGCAGTCGGCAGCTCGATGCCTCGCTGGAAAGCAGCGGAACGCCGATTGGCCGGGTGACGGTACGGGTACGCTGCGACAGCAGCGCGCCCTGGACGGTATTCGTTCCCGCCACCGTACGGCTGTTTCGCGACGTGGTGGTGGTGACCCGGCCGCTGAAGCGGGAAAACGTCGTCGGCGAAGGCGACGTCGCCCTGCGCGAGCGTGACGTCGGCACCCTGACCCAAGGGTACCTGACGGCGCTCGACCAGGTGCTGGGCATGAAGATGTTGCGCCCGACCGTGATCGACCAGGTCCTCACCCCGCAACACTTGGAACAGGCCGAGGTGGTGCGCAAGGGCGATCATGTCGTGATCGTCGCTCACAGCGGCAGCCTTAGCGTGCGTATGCCCGGCGAGGCGCTGAGCAAAGGCGGCCTGAGCGAGCAGATCCGGGTGCGCAACCTTAATTCCAAACGCGTGATCAAGGCCCGGGTTACCGGACCCGGCCAGGTCGAGGTGGCCATGTAGAGAAGGCTGGCGGCGGGGAACCGCTTTTCCTAAACTGTGTCGATACCTGGGTACGCGCGCCGACTGACAGGCGGCTTTACATTTGCCCCTAAAGTTTCTTTCGGATTGGCCGAAAACAAGGCAAGCGTCCCAATACCCAGAGGTTTTCTCATCATGGTCATCGACATCAGTCGTTTGAATAATTCTCCGTCCATCACGGGCGGCGTGCGCGGTTCCAGCGCCTCCGGCAACGCCGAAAAGACCGGCGAAACCGTCGAGGCCAACAAAACCGCCAGCACCAGCGGAGAATCCGTACACCTGAGCCAAGAGGCCCAGCAGTTGCAGCAGGTCACCGACAAGCTGCGCGATCAGCCGGTCGTCAACAGCGCCCGCGTGGCGGAGTTGAAGCAGGCGATCGCCGACGGCAGCTACAAGGTCGACGCCGACCGGGTCGCCAGCAAGCTGCTTGATTTCGAAGCCCAGCGCTGACCTCAGGGCGCGCTGGCTTCACGGACGCTAGAACCAAGAGTTAGCCATGCACGACATTACGCTGCTGCAATTGATCGACAATGACATTGCGCCCACCCAGGAACTGCTCGACCTCCTGAACCAGGAGTCGGTTGCCCTGCATGGCCGTAACATGGTGCTGCTGGAGCAGATCCTGGCGCGCAAGCAGTCATTGATCATTCTGCTCGAACAGCACGGGCGGCAGCGCCGGCAGTTGCTCACCAGCCTCGGTCTCAGCGCCGACCATGCCGGGGTCGAGGCTGTCGCAGCCCAGTCGACCAACGGCCCGGCGATCCTGCAACAGCTTGAAACCCTGAGCCAACTGATCGATGCCTGCCAAAAGGTCAACGTAACCAACGGCAACATCATTCAGGTTCAACAACGCTCCACGGCCAACCAGATCCGTATCCTCATGGGTGGCGATGCGCCGTCGCTCTACGACAGCCGTGGTGCCACTTCCCTGCTGGCCAAGCCCCGGGCGCTCAGCCAGGTGTGATTTTCCCTATTCAAGACACGGAACATACTGGCAAAATGCCGTTACTTGCGTGTGTCGCTTTTGCCTGGAGATTGATTACCCGTGTTCAATGAAACCGATGCCCCGCAGCCGCCAAAGGTGCTTACCACTCCTTTGGAGATCGTGGCCAACCTGCGCCAGTTGATGGATAGCCATGATCCGCTGATCATCACCTTCCCTGAGCGCAGCCAGCGGTTCCAGAGCTACGTGGTGCACGTCGATCGCGACAGTAACTGTCTGGCGCTGGACGAACTGATCCCTCGCGACGGCGAAAAATTCATCGAGAACGGCGAGCCCTTCCGTGTCGAAGGCTTCCATGATGGCGTGCGCATCGCCTGGGATTGCCACAGCGAGTTGAAGATCACCGAAATCGACGGCCATCGCTGCTACCGCGGCGGGCTCCCTGAAGAAATGACCTATCACCAGCGCCGCAACGCTTTTCGTGCGGCCCTGAAGCTGTCGCAACTGCTCGACATCATCCTCGACGGTGCCCACCTCAAGGGCAATGGCGCGCTACGCGGTAAACTGCTGGACATCTCCGCCACCGGCTGCAAGTTGCGTTTCGACGGCAATGTCGAAGAGCGCCTGCAACTGGGCCAGGTGTACGAACGCTTCAAGGCCGGCAACCCGCTGGGCCTGACCGATATCATGGTCGAGCTGCGCCACCTGCACTTCGAAGAGCGTATCAACACGACCTTCGCCGGCGTGCGCTTCCACAACCTCAATGGCCAGGCCCAACGCCGGATCGAAAGCCTGGTGTACCAGCTGCAGCGAGAAGCGCGGCGGTTCGACAAGGACGACTACTGATCACCTCGTACAAACCGCAACGCCACCCGATCGGGTGGCGTTTTCGTTTACGCTGAACTGCCCTGTCTCATACCGATTTGCCGACCCCCTCCTCCGCCTGCGTCTCGGTCGGCTCGGCCTGCTCCTCGGCCTCGGTGTCTTCCGCCGCTACCGGCGACTGCATCACATCTTGCACGGTCTGCTCATCGACCCGCGGGTCGAGGGCCGCCGAGAGCGGCGAGCCGGCCGCCGGCATGGCAACGTGGCCCAGCGGCGCATCGTCCACCTGGTGCAGGCCGGTGACAGCCTTAGGCCGAATCCGCCACACCAGAACCAGGGCGAAAAACACGAAGAAAGCGTACAGCATCTGCGCCCCCAGGTACTTCATCAGTACCCCGGCCGCCAGCGGCCCGATGCACGCCCCGACCCCATAGGTCACCAGCAGCATGGCCGTCAGCGAAACGCGCCGCTCGCTTTCCACATGGTCATTGGAAAACGCCACCGCCAAGGGATACAGGCAGAACTGCAGCAGCGAAATGACGAAGCCGATGCCGAACAACAACGCCATCGGTACGCTGGGCAACATCGCCAAAGGCGCCGAAGCCACCGCCAACCCCACCGCCACGCCGCGAATCAGCACCGCCCGGTCATAACGGTCGGACAGCCAGCCCAGTGGCCACTGCACCACCAGCCCGGCAAGAATGCAGCTACCCATGAACAGACCGACCTGCTCGGTCGGCAACCCCTGGCTGGAGGCATACAGCGGCGCCAGGCCATAGAACGAGCCGACGATCAGCCCCGACCCCAGCACCGTGCTCAAGGACTGCGGCACACGCTTGATGAAGAACTTCGGCTCCATCGGTGCCGGGCGCAAAGGGGCCGGGTGAATGCGCCGGGTCATCGCCACCGGCACCAGGCACAAGGCGAAACACATGGCGACCAGCATCAGCAGTTCCGGGCCCAACTGTGGATGCACCACCAGGATCAATTGGCCCAGCACCAGTCCCAGGTAGGAGGCGATCATGTAGCCGCTGAACACCGCGCCACGGTGCTTGGCGTCAGCCTGTTCGTTGAGCCAGCTTTCCAGGACCATGTACTGGCACATCATGCCCAGGCCGACGATCATCCGCAGCCCGACCCAGGCCGGCAGCCAACTGGTCAGCCCATGGCCGAGCACCGCAGCACCGACGATGCCGGCGCACGTGGCATAGGCGCGGATATGTCCGACCCGGCCAATCAAGCGGTGACCCACCTTCCCTCCCACCGCCAGGCCGAAATAGTTGGCCGCCATCAATGCACCGACCCACAGGCTGTCGACGTTCTCAGCGGCCAGGCGCAGCGCCAGGTAGGTACTCAACAGACCCGAGCCGATCAGCATCATCAGGGCGGCAAAATACAGCGAGCGAAAAGACTTCCAGATGTTTCGCATACGTCCCTTGAGGCTCCCGGGTCAGGTGGCGAATGGGTTGCAGCCAAGCATAAAAGCAAATCACCGACGACGCAGGCCTTGAACGGCAAAATAACCACACGAGGGCGCGTCCAGTAGCGGTTGTGTCGCGATCAGGCCTGAGCCGCCGGGTTTGTCTGGGCCGGCCTATTCCCGCAACGTCATCCCATTGGCAGGCAACGGCAACGCGGTCTTGTAGCGCACCTGCTTCAAGGCGAAGCTCGAGCGAATATTGGCCACGCCCGGCAGTCGCGTCAGGTAATCGAGAAACCGCTCCAGGGCCTGGATGCTCGGCAACAGTACCCGCAGCAGGTAATCCGGATCACCGGTCATCAGGTAGCACTCCATCACCTCTGGCCGTTCGGCGATCTCCTCCTCGAAGCGATGCAACGACTGCTCGACCTGCTTTTCCAAGCTGACATGAATGAACACATTCACATCCAGCCCCAACACTTCCGGCGACAACAATGTCACCTGTTGGCGGATCACACCGAGCTCTTCCATGGCCTTGACCCGGTTGAAGCAGGGAGTCGGCGACAGGTTGACCGAACGCGCCAGCTCGGCGTTGGTGATGCGCGCGTTTTCCTGAAGGCTGTTGAGGATGCCGATATCGGTACGGTCGAGCTTACGCATGAGACAAATTCACCGGTTTCTTCTGGTTATGAGGAATGTTTATCTGCGCTCGCGAGCAAAGGCAACCAACATGAGAGAAAAATTCTTCCGCCGTCCCTCTAAGATGTAATCAACGCTGACCTGCCAGTCACGAGCCGGCAGCCAGCAGCGACCGTTTCAAAGCTCACAAAAACAACATTCGAGCGAGCGTAAACAGCATGAACGAGTACGCCCCCCTGCGTTTGCATGTGCCCGAGCCTACAGGCCGGCCAGGCTGCCAGACCGATTTCTCCTACCTGCGTCTGAACGACGCCGGTCAAGTGCGCAAACCTCCCATCGACGTCGATGCCGCCGACACCGCCGATCTGTCCAACAGCCTGATCCGCGTGCTCGACGAACAGGGCAACGCCCTGGGCCCATGGGCCGAGGACATCGACCCGCAGGTGCTCCGTCAGGGCATGCGCGCCATGCTCAAGACGCGAATCTTCGACAGTCGCATGGTGGTCGCGCAACGTCAGAAGAAGATGTCCTTCTACATGCAAAGCCTCGGCGAGGAAGCCATCGGCAGCGCCCAGGCCCTGGCACTCAACCGCACCGACATGTGCTTTCCCACCTATCGCCAGCAAAGCATCCTGATGGCCCGCGACGTGTCGTTGGTGGACATGATCTGCCAGCTGTTGTCCAACGAACGCGACCCTCTCAAGGGCCGCCAATTGCCGATCATGTATTCGGTACGCGAAGCCGGCTTCTTCACCATCAGCGGAAACCTCGCGACCCAGTTCGTCCAGGCGGTCGGCTGGGCCATGGCCTCGGCGATCAAGGGCGATACCAAGATCGCTTCGGCCTGGATCGGCGATGGCGCCACCGCCGAATCCGATTTCCACACCGCCCTGACCTTCGCCCATGTCTACCGTGCACCGGTGATCCTCAACGTGGTCAACAACCAGTGGGCGATCTCCACCTTCCAGGCCATCGCCGGGGGTGAAGCCACCACGTTCGCCGGTCGCGGGGTGGGCTGCGGCATCGCTTCGCTGCGGGTCGACGGCAACGACTTCGTCGCCGTCTACGCCGCCTCCCGCTGGGCCGCCGAACGCGCCCGTCGGGGCCTGGGGCCAAGTCTGATCGAATGGGTCACCTACCGTGCCGGGCCGCACTCGACGTCCGACGACCCGTCCAAATACCGCCCCGCCGATGACTGGAGCCACTTCCCACTGGGCGATCCGATCGCCCGCCTGAAGCAGCACCTGATCAACATCGGGCACTGGTCCGAGGAAGAGCATCAAGCCACCTCCGCCGAGCTCGAAGCCGCCGTGGTCGCAGCGCAGAAGGAAGCCGAGCAATACGGCACCCTTGCCAACGGCCATATCCCCAGCGCCGCCTCGATGTTCGAGGACGTGTACAAGGACATGCCTGACCACCTGCGCCGTCAGCGCCAGGAACTGGGGGTTTGAGATGAACGACCACACCAACAGCATCGATCCGGAAACCGCCATGGCCACCACCACCATGACCATGATCCAGGCCCTGCGCTCGGCCATGGATATCATGCTTGAGCGCGACGACAACGTGGTGATCTACGGCCAGGACGTCGGCTATTTCGGCGGCGTGTTCCGCTGCACCGAAGGCTTGCAGAACAAGTACGGCAAATCGCGGGTGTTCGACGCGCCGATTTCCGAAAGCGGTATCGTCGGCACGGCCGTGGGCATGGGCGCCTATGGTTTGCGCCCGGTCGTGGAAATCCAGTTTGCCGACTACTTCTACCCTGCCTCCGATCAGATCGTCTCGGAGTTGGCACGCCTGCGCTACCGCTCTGCCGGCGAGTTCATCGCCCCACTGACCCTGCGCATGCCCTGCGGCGGCGGCATCTATGGCGGTCAGACCCACAGCCAGAGCCCCGAGGCGATGTTCACCCAGGTCTGCGGCCTGCGCACGGTGATGCCGTCCAACCCGTATGACGCCAAAGGCCTGTTGATTGCCTCGATCGAGTGCGACGATCCGGTGATCTTCCTCGAGCCCAAGCGCCTGTACAACGGCCCCTTCGACGGCCACCACGAACGTCCCGTGACGCCTTGGGCCAAGCATCCGCAAAGCGCGGTACCCGATGGCTACTACACGGTGCCGCTGGACAAGGCGGCGATCACTCGGCCAGGTAACGATGTCACCGTGCTGACCTACGGCACCACGGTCTATGTCGCCCAGGTAGCCGCCGAGGAAAGCGGCGTCGACGCCGAAGTCATCGACCTGCGCAGCCTGTGGCCGCTGGACCTGGAGACCATTGTCGACTCGGTACGCAAGACCGGTCGCTGCGTGGTGGTCCACGAAGCCACCCGCACCTGCGGTTTCGGCGCCGAACTGGTGGCATTGGTCCAAGAGCACTGCTTCCACCATCTCGAGGCACCGATCGAACGCGTCACCGGTTGGGACACGCCCTATCCGCACGCCCAGGAATGGGCTTACTTCCCAGGGCCGTCGCGGGTCGGCGCGGCATTGAAACGGGTCATGGAGGTCTGAATGGGCACACACGTCATCAAGATGCCGGACATTGGCGAAGGCATCGCGCAGGTCGAACTGGTGGAATGGTTCGTCAAGGTCGGCGACCTCATCGCCGAGGATCAGGTGGTGGCCGATGTCATGACCGACAAGGCCACCGTGGAAATTCCCTCACCGGTCAGCGGCAAGGTGCTGGCCTTGGGTGGCCAGCCCGGGGAAGTGATGGCCGTGGGCAGCGAGCTGATCCGCATCGAGGTCGAAGGCAGCGGCAACCACGTCGACATCCCCCAGACCAAGCCCGTCGAGGCCGCTCCTCCCAGTGAAGCGGCCAAGCCGCAAGCACAACCAACGCAACCTCAGCCGGCGGCCTACCAAGCGCCTGCCGAGACTGTCGCCGCGCCGATCGTACCGCGCCAGCCGGGCGACAAACCGCTGGCATCGCCGGCCGTGCGCAAGCGCGCGCTGGATGCCGGTATCGAGTTGCGCTATGTGCATGGCAGCGGACCGGCCGGGCGGATCCTGCACGAAGACCTCGACGCCTTCATGAGCAAGCCGCAGAGCACTGCCGGGCAAGCTCCTGGTGGCTACGCCAAGCGTACCGACAGCGAGCAGGTGCCGGTCATCGGCCTGCGCCGCAAGATTGCCCAGCGCATGCAGGACGCCAAGCGCCGGGTCGCGCATTTCAGCTACGTCGAGGAGATCGACGTCACCGCCCTCGAAGCCCTGCGCCAGCAACTCAATGCCAAGCACGGCGACAGCCGCGGCAAACTGACCCTGTTGCCGTTCCTGGTGCGTGCGCTGGTGGTCGCCCTGCGCGACTTCCCGCAGATCAACGCCACCTATGACGACGAAGCCCAGGTCATCACCCGCCACGGCGCAGTACACGTTGGCATCGCCACCCAGGGCGACAACGGTCTGATGGTGCCGGTGTTGCGCCATGCCGAGGCCGCCAGTCTATGGGCCAACGCCAGCGAAATCTCGCGCCTGGCCACAGCGGCGCGCACCAACAAAGCCAGCCGCGAGGAGCTGTCCGGCTCGACCATCACCCTGACCAGCCTCGGCGCCCTGGGCGGCATCGTCAGCACGCCGGTGGTCAATACGCCAGAAGTGGCGATCGTCGGGGTCAATCGCATCGTCGAGCGGCCCATGGTGATCGACGGCCAGATCGTCGTGCGCAAGATGATGAACCTGTCCAGCTCGTTCGACCACCGGGTGGTCGATGGCATGGATGCCGCCTTGTTCATCCAGGCCGTACGCGGTCTGCTCGAACAACCCGCCTGCCTGTTCGTGGAGTGACCATGCAACCGATCATCGACACTACCCTGCTGATCATCGGTGGCGGCCCTGGCGGCTACGTGGCCGCCATCCGCGCCGGGCAATTGGGTATCCCCACGGTGCTGGTCGAGGGCCAGGCCCTCGGCGGTACCTGCCTGAACATCGGCTGCATACCTTCCAAGGCGCTGATCCATGTGGCCGAGCAGTTCCATCAGGCGACTCGGCAGGCCGGCCAGTCGCCCCTGGGCATCAGCGTCACCTCACCGCGCCTGGATATCGGGCAGAGCGTGGCCTGGAAAGACGGCATCGTCGACCGCCTGACCACTGGCGTCGCGGCGCTGTTGAAAAAGCATGGCGTCAAGGTGATGCACGGCTGGGCAAAAATCCTCGACGGCAAACATGTCGAGGTCGACGGCCAGCGCATCCAGTGCGAGCACCTGCTGTTGGCCACCGGCTCGAACAGCGTCGAGCTGCCAATGCTGCCCTTTGGCGAAGCGGTGATTTCGTCCACCGAAGCGTTGGCCCCGACAACCCTACCCGACCACCTGGTGGTGGTCGGCGGTGGTTATATCGGCCTGGAGCTGGGCATCGCCTACCGCAAGCTTGGCGCGCAGGTCAGTGTGGTCGAAGCGCGCGAGCGCATCCTGCCGACCTACGACAGCGAACTCACAGCGCCAGTGGCCGAATCGCTGAAGAAGTTGGGCATTGCGCTGCATCTGGGGCATAGCGTCGAGGGCTACGCCGACGGCTGCCTGCTGGCCCGCGACGGTCAAGGCGGACAATTGCGCCTGGAGGCCGATCGGGTGCTGGTGGCCGTGGGCCGCCGTCCCCGCACCCAAGGCTACAACCTCGAATGCCTTGACCTGAAGATGAACGGCACGGCAATCGCCATCGACGCACGCTGCCAGACCAGCATGCACAATGTCTGGGCCATCGGCGATGTCGCCGGCGAGCCGATGCTGGCCCATCGCGCCATGGCTCAAGGTGAGATGGTCGCCGAGATCATCGCCGGCAAGGCTCGCCGCTTCGAGCCCAGCGCGATCGCTGCAGTGTGCTTCACCGACCCCGAGGTGGTGGTGGTCGGCACCACGCCCGAACAGGCCAGCCAACAGGGTCTGGACTGCCTCGTCGCGCAGTTCCCGTTCGCCGCCAATGGACGGGCCATGAGCCTGGAGGCCAAGAGCGGCTTCGTACGGGTGGTGGCGCGCCGTGACAACCACCTCATCGTCGGCTGGCAGGCGGTCGGGGTGGCGGTCTCGGAACTGTCCACGGCGTTTGCCCAGTCTCTGGAAATGGGCGCGCGCCTGGAGGACATCGCCGGCACCATCCACGCCCATCCCACCTTGGGCGAAGCTGTACAGGAAGCGGCGCTGCGCGCATTGGGGCATGCATTGCATATCTGAACCGCGCCACTGGCAACGGCTATTGCCCGCGAAGGGTCAGCGCAATAGCCGATCGCCGTTGGCTTGGCGCACATCCTGCGGCGCCCCGCCATGTATGCAGGCCTGGGACGCAACCGATTGCGGCGCTTGCGCGTCGGCGTCTTCGATCAGCAGTCATCGGCGTGCTGCAGCCGACTGGACTGGCCCCACAGCATTCCGAGTACTGCTGGAGCAAGCCCTTGCAGGCCATCTACCGAATTGCCGGACTGAGTGGATTGCAGTGGGTATTCTGTGCCGCGATGATCGTAGTCATTGGCTACGTGCGCGTGCAGGGAGGCGGAGGCTGAAAGAAGAAGCGTGGCGTCCCAGGCAGGATTTGAACCTGCAACCTTCCCCTTAGGAGGGGGATGCTCTATCCAATTGAGCTACTGAGACATTTTGTCGGCATGTGAAACCGAGCGAGAGGACGGCGAGCATCTTAACCAGCGCGATGCCGTTTGTCATGCCTCGATGAACGGCAAGCGATTTTTCCGCTGGCAACACCGGCCTCTTCGCAGCCAGATCGCCCCCCAAGAATCATCTCGGTCATCGCTGCGACCTCAGGTCGGTATCACCTCTTCCCTGCGCAGCAAATCCATCAGCGCCTCGACGGCCGTCTCCAGCGAATCGGAGTTATCCAACCGATACACATCAGCATCCACCGCGCCCTGCAGCGAGGCCCCACGCGCTAAACGCTGCGCCACCTGAGCCGGGGTTTCGCGCCCACGGGCGAGCAGGCGCTGATGCAAGATCTCTGGTCGTACCTCGAGACGAATTGCCAGCAAATGTGGATAGCGCTGCCGCGCTTGGGTGAGGTAGGCGCGCGAACCATTCACCAGCACCGGATGCCCTTGTTCAAGCCATCGATCCACCTGTACCGGTATCCCGTAATCCAGGCCATTGGCCCGCCAATGCATAGCAAACGCGCCGGCCGCCAGCATCGCCTCGAATTCCTCGTAGGTCACGCCCTGAGCAGCTTCGCCCTTGGCTTCGGCGGAACGCGTGATGACTCGACGAGCGATTTTCACACCGGCGTCGATCAACCGTGGCCGGGCGGCGTCCATCAAAGAATCCTTGCCCGAACCGGAAGGCCCCATCAGGAAAATCAGGCGTGCTGAATGAAAACAGCTATCGCTTGCGTCATGTTGCATAGCCACTATGCTCTAAGGAGGTGAAGGAGCGCATTTTAGGGATTTTCCGGACCCTTTGCTGCGTTTTACCCGGTGTTGACGGCAATCGGCTGACGGTATGGCGCGCCGTTCAGTGTAAAACTAAGTAAAAGTTTTCAAACCAGTACGCATTTCTGATAATTGGTACTGGCAAAAAGCCTCCACCGAGATCACTATTAGTCACAGAATTGACGCCAATGAAACGGCAAAAATGGCAAAATGAAGCGCCTATTTTTCATATCGGTTGAACATTTTGTCGTCGTCACGGTCGTACTTCCATCCCGTGCGGCCAATTTGAGAACCGCTTCCCCCTGAACCAGATATCCGGTCAATTTATATGCGCCCAATGAAACAGGCTATTTATTCGAGCCGCACTGCTGACAAGTTCGTCGTCCGCCTGCCAGACGGAATGCGTGAGCGCATTGCCGAGGTAGCGCGCAACCATCACCGCAGCATGAACTCCGAGATCATCGCGCGCCTGGAACAGAGCCTCATCCAGGAAGGTGCGTTGGGCGACGAGCTGAGCATGCGCCTGGACAGCCCAGAGCTGTCCTTGCATGAACGCGAGTTGCTGCAGCGCTTCCGCCAACTCTCCCACCGCCAGCAGAATGCCCTGGTCGCCCTCATCGCGCACGATGTGGAAATGGCCGCAGACGCCTCCTGAGGTTTTCAGCCAGCAAACAAAAAGCCAGCGCAAGCTGGCTTTTTTATGGTTCTTCACGGGTTGTCGGGGAGTTGGCTTGGCGGCTTGGCGGCTTGGCATTTAGATCGTGAGCTGATCCATTGTTTGTAGCGGCGCTACTGGCCCCTTCCG
>NZ_JAHWIW010000033.1:0-66938 GCF_025377065.1 Pseudomonas sp. HD6422
TCAACAACCCGGATGGCAGGCGATAATGTGTCCACCATGTCCCCGTACATGTGTCCACCATGTGTCCGGTCCATACATCTTGGCAAAAGGGACGCAAAACCGCCTGCTCCCACATACGGCCCCTACGCTGCGCTTCGGGGTCCCCTCGCTCCGGCGGCTTGCGGGCCCGCGCGGCCTCCTGAGGTCGCGGGTAGATCAAAAGCAAGATCAAGAGGAAGAGCAAGATCAAAAGCCAGAGCAACGGCAGGCGAATCGCTGCGCTCTCGCTTTTCCCTTTACCTTCGTTTTGGGTTGTTGCGGATCTCGCGATCTGTCTTTCGAAGATAACGCCCGTGGCGGCGCCGCCGCCGAAGGCGGAAGGGGCCAGTAGCGCCGCCACATCCCTAGGATCAACCACCCAACCCCAAAGCCAAAAGCCAAAAAGCCCACCGCAAGGGTGGGCTCGATGGCGTGACCGGGCGATCAGCCTTGCGGCGTACCGACCGCAGCCTGCTGATTGGCCTCGCCGGTGCGCTCGTACCAACCACCGCCAAGTGCCTTGTACAGGTTGACCTCGCTGGTCAGCTGCGACAGACGATCGCTGATCAGTGCCTGCTGGGCGCTGAACAGGTTGCGCTGGGCGTCGAGGAACGTCAGGTTGCTGTCGATACCGATGCGGTAGCGACGTTCGGCCAGACGATAGTAGTCCTGGTTCGCCTGCACCAGGTCACGCTGCGCCTGCAGCTGCTCCTTGAAGGTCTTGCGCGCCGCAAGGCCATCTGAAACCTCCTGGAAGGCGGTCTGGATGGTCTTTTCGTACTTGGCGACGTTGATGTCCTTCTGGATCTTCGAGTAGTCCAGGCTCGCCTTCAGGCTGCCGGCGTTGAAGATCGGCAGGTTGATCTGCGGCTGGAACAGCCAGGTGCCTTGGCCGCCTGCGAACAGGTGGCCCATGTCCGGGCTCAGGCTACCGGCGTTGGCCGTCAGGCTGATGCTCGGGAAGAACGCAGCACGCGCCGCACCGATGTTGGCGTTGGCGGCCTTGAGCAGGTGCTCGGCTTCCTGAATGTCGGGACGCCGTTGCAGGACGTCGGACGGCAGGCCGGCCGGCAACTCGGCCAACTGCTCGGCACCAAGTTCCAGTGGCTGAGGCAGATCGGCCGGGATGCCGGTGCCGAGCAGTACGGCCAGGCTGTTGACGTCCTGGGCGACCAGGCGTTGGTACTGCGAATACTTGACCCGCGCGCCTTCCACAGCCGTACGCGCCTGGCTGAGGTCGAGGGCGGAGGCGACCCCGACTTCATTGCTACGGCGGGTGAGGTCGTAGCTTTCCTCGTAAGTCTTGAGGGTTTCCTGGGTCAGCTTCAGCAGCGCCTGGTCGGCCTGCCAGGTGTAGTAGGCGTTGGCCACGCTGGCCACCAGGGCGATCTGCGTGGAGCGGCGTGCCTGCTCGCTGGACAGGTAGGTTTCCAGGGCTTGCTCGGTCAGGCTGCGCACCCGACCGAACAGGTCCAACTCGTAGGCACTGACGCCGAGGGTGGCCGAGTACTGGCTGGTGATGTTGGATTCACCGGTGGTCGACATGTTCGCCGGCACCCGCTGACGGCTGCCGCTGGCGGTGGCGGAGACCGCCGGCAGCAGGTCGGCGCGCTGGATGCGGTACTGGGCGCGGTAGGCGTCGATGTTCAATGCCGCCACACGCAGGTCGCGGTTGTTCTCCAGCGAGGTCTGAATGAGCTGCTGGAGGGCCGGGTCGTGAAAGACCTGGCGCCAACCTTGTTCGGCCGCGGCCACTTCGGCCGACTGGGCCGGGGAGTACGCGGGGCCTTGCGGCCACTGCGCGGCCACCGGCGACTCCGGGGTCTGGTAATCGGGAATCAGCGAGCAACCGCCGAGGATGAAAGCGGTTACTGTCAGGGACAGCAAAGACTTGGTCATTGCCCAGCCTCATAACTTGGAGTTTCAGGGGTGGCGTCTTTTTTCGGCTGTTTGCTGCCGAACAACGACGACACTGCGACGAAGAACAGCGGTACCCAGAAGATCGCCAGCACGGTCGCACTGATCATGCCGCCGATTACCCCGGTACCGATGGCGTGCTGGCTGCCTGCGCCTGCGCCACTGGAGATGGTCAACGGTACCACGCCGAGGATGAACGCCAGCGAGGTCATGATGATCGGGCGCAAACGCATACGGCATGCCTCGATGGCTGCGTCGTACAGGCTGCGACCGTCTTCGTGCAGTTCTTTGGCGAATTCGACGATCAGAATGGCGTTCTTCGCCGCCAGACCGATGGTGGTCAGCAGGCCGACCAGGAAGTACACGTCGTTGGACAGGCCGCGCAGGCTGGTGGCGATCAGCGCACCGATGATACCCAGGGGTACCACCAGAACCACGGCGATCGGAATCGACCAGCTCTCGTACAGGGCTGCCAGGCAGAGGAACACGAACAGTACCGACAGGGCAAACAGGGCCGGCATCTGCGAGCCGGAGAGTTTTTCCTCGTAGGACATACCCGTCCAGGAGTAGCCGATGCCGGTTGGCAGTTCGCCAGCGATGCGCTCGACTTCGGCCATGGCTTCGCCGGTACTGTAGCCTGGGGCCGGGGCACCGAGAATCTCGACCGCTTCCACGCCGTTGTAGCGCGACAGCTTCGGCGAACCGTAGGTCCACTCGCCGGTGGCGAACGAGGAGAACGGCACCATCTCGCCCGCAGCGTTGCGCACGTACCACTTCTGCAGGTCTTCCGGGCTCATTCGCGAGTTCGGCTGACCCTGGATGTACACCTTCTTGACCCTACCGCGATCGATGAAGTCGTTGACGTAGCTGGCACCCAGTGCGATCGACAGGGTGTTGTTGATGTCGGAGATGGTCACGCCCAGGGCGCTGGCACGCTCGTCATCGATGGTCAGCTGGTACTGCGGCTCGTCGTTCAGGCCATTCGGGCGCACGGCGCTGAGGATCTTGCTCTGCGCGGCCTTGGCCAGGAACTGGTTGCGCGCTTCCATCAGCTTGGCATGGCCAACCCCGGCGCGGTCCTGGAGGAACACGTCGAAGCCGGTGGCGTTGCCCAGTTCGAGTACCGCCGGCGGGGCGAAGGCGAACACCATGGCATCGCGGAAGCTGAAGAAATGTTGCTGGGCGCGGCTGGCAAGGTTGAACACGCTGTTTTCCGCAGAGCGCTCGTCCCATGGCTTGAGCATGATGAACGCCATACCTGAGCTCTGGCCGCGACCGGCGAAGTTGAAGCCGTTGACGGTGAACACCGACGACACGGTATCGGCTTCGTCCTTGAGCAGGTACTTGCGCATATCGTCGATCACCACCTGGGTGCGCTCGGCGCTGGAACCGGCTGGCGTCTGCACCTGGGCGAACAATACGCCCTGGTCCTCTTCGGGCAGGAACGCAGTCGGGATGCGAGCGAACAGCCAGATCATGCCGACCACGATCAGCGCATAGGCCAACAGGAAGGGTAGCTTGTTGCGCAGAATGGTGCCGACGCTGCGCTCGTAGCCTTGAACGCTGCGGTCGAAGTTGCGGTTGAACCAGCCGAAGAACCCACCCTTGGCGACGTGATGCTCACCTTTTTTCAACGGTTTGAGCATGGTCGCGCACAAGGCTGGCGTGAAGATCAGCGCCACCAGCACCGACAGGCCCATGGCCGAGACGATGGTGATGGAGAACTGTCGATAGATCACACCGGTGGAGCCACCGAAGAAGGCCATCGGCAGCAGTACCGCCGACAGTACCAGGGCAATACCGACCAGAGCGCCCTGGATCTGCCCCATCGAACGTTTGGTCGCTTCCTTGGGCGGCAGACCTTCCTCGGACATCACCCGTTCGACGTTTTCCACCACGACGATGGCATCGTCCACCAGCAAGCCGATGGCCAGGACCATGGCGAACATGGTCAGGGTGTTGATGCTGAAGCCGGCGGCGGCGAGGATGCCGAAGGTACCCAGCAACACCACCGGAACGGTCATGGTGGTGATGATGGTGGCACGGAAGTTCTGCAGGAACAGGTACATCACCAGGAAGACCAGAACCACTGCTTCGATCAGGGTGTGGATAACCCCGCTGATCGATTCGGTGACCACTGGCGTGGTGTCGTACGGGAACACCGCTTTGACCCCAGGCGGGAAGAACGGCTCGAGATCGCTGATGGTCTTGCGCAGCGCCTTGGCGGTATCCAGGGCGTTGGCACCGGTCGCCAGCTTGACCGCCAGGCCCGAGGCCGGCTTGCCGTTGAACTGCGCACTGATGGCGTAGTTCTCGCCACCCAGGCCTACCTCGGCGACATCGCCCAGGCGGACCTGCGAGCCATCGGTGTTGACCTTGAGCAGGATGTTCTGGAACTGTTCGGCGGTCTGCAGGCGGGTCTTGCCGATGATGGTGGCGTTGAGCTGGGTACCCGGTACCGCAGGCAGGCCGCCAAGCTGGCCGGAGGACACCTGGACGTTCTGTGCGGCCACCGCGGTCTTGACGTCGACCGGGGTCAGCTGGAACTTGTTCAGCTTGGCCGGATCGAGCCAGATTCGCATCGCGTACTGTGCACCGAACACCTGGAAGTCACCGACGCCGGCTGTCCGCGAGATCGGGTCCTGCATGTTGGAGACGATATAGTTGGCCAAGTCGTCCTTGGTCATGCTGCCGTCTTCGGACACCAGGCCGATCACCATCAGGAAGTTCTTCACTGCCTTGGTGACGCGGATACCTTGCTGCTGCACTTCCTGCGGCAGCAGCGGGGTAGCCAGGTTCAGCTTGTTCTGCACCTGGACCTGCGCCGTGTCGGGGTTGGTGCCCTGCTCGAACGTGGCGGTAATGGTCATGCTGCCGTCGGAGTTACTTTCCGAGGACACATAACGCAGGTTGTCGATACCGTTGAGCTGCTGCTCGATCACCTGCACCACGGTGTCCTGCACCGTCTGCGCCGAGGCGCCCGGGTAGGTTACGGCGATGGCGATGGCCGGAGGCGCAATGCTCGGGTACTGGTTGATAGGCAACTTCAGGATCGACAGGGCGCCGACCAGCATGATCACCAAGGCGATGACCCAAGCGAAGATCGGTCGATCGATAAAGAACTTCGACATGGTTTACTCCGCTTTGGCGTCTGCTTTGGCCGCACTGGCCTGATCGGGGGCCGCTGCCTTCTTGACGTTGCTGGCTTCGCCGACCTTGACCTCGACGCCAGGGCGCACGTATTGCAGGCCCTCGGTGATCAGGCGATCGCCAGCGTTGAGGCCGGATTCGATCAGCCAGTCGCTGCCTACGGTACGGCTGGCCTTGAGCTGGCGCAGTTCGACTTTGTTTTCCTGGTTGACCACCAGGGCGGTCGGCGCGCCTTTGAGATCGCGGGTCACGCCTTGCTGCGGGGCGAGAATGGCCTTGGAGTTGACCCCAGCCTTGAGCCGCGCATGAACGAACATGCCGGGCAGCAAGGTGTGCTCGGGATTGGGGAAGACCGCACGCAGGGTGACCGAGCCGGTGGTCTCGTCGACCGATACTTCGGAGAACTCGAGGCGGCCTTCCTGCTTGAACAGGGTGCCGTCTTCCAGCACCAGTTGCACCGAAGCGGCATTGTCGCCGGCTTTTTGCAACTGACCGCTTTCCAGTTCACGGCGCAGTTTCAGCAACTCGGCGGTGGACTGCGTGACATCGACGTAGATTGGGTCGAGCTGCTGGATGGTCGCCATGGCGTTGGTCTGGCCGTTGCTCACCAAGGCGCCCTCGGTGACCGCCGAGCGTCCGATACGGCCGCTGATCGGGGCCAGGACCTTGGTGTAGCGCAGGTCGATCTGGGCGCTCTTGAGCGACGCTTCGGCCTGCAATCGTTTGGCATTGGCGTCGTCGTATTCCTGCTTGGACACAGCCTGTTCGTTGACCAGTTGCTTGTAGCGCTCGGCCAGCGAACGGGTCGATTGCAGATTGGCCTGGGCATTGGCCAGATTGGCCTCATAGACGGACGGGTCGATCTGGTACAGCTGCTGGCCTTCCTTGACCTCGCTACCTTCTTTGAACAGGCGCTTGAGGATGATGCCGTTCACCTGTGGGCGCACTTCGGCTACGCGGAAAGCGGTGGTCCGCCCCGGCAGTTCCGTGGTGAGGGTGAAGGGCTGGGGCTGCAAGGTCACCACGCCGACCAGCGGCGGCTGGGCAGCGGGGGCGGCTTGCTCTTGCTTGCAGCCACTGAGCAAGGTTGCCAGGGCGACGGCGGAAACCAGAGCGGTAACGGCTGGCTTGAATTGCATGGGGATCCTCGGGTCGCTAGAGCAGGTAGACGCTCAAGAGTAATGGAAGAGTCTTGTCAGAAAAAATCTTATCGAGTGGATAAGTAGCTTACTAACGAATATACTTACATTCACGGTTGTTTGTAAATACCGCTGCTGGGCACATCGCTATCCCCGCAGCCCTTGATTAGCCATCCGGTAGGCGCCCTGCAGAGGCGCCGCCGGCCGATTTCCTGCAGGCAAATAGCTTGCTGGCGCAGATGAGGTCCTACTGCCATGGTCCGACGAACCAAAGAAGAAGCGCTGGAAACCCGCGCTCAGATCATCGAGGCCGCGGAGAAGGCGTTCTACAAGCGCGGTATCGCGCGTACGACACTGGCCGACATCGCCGAACTGGCAGGCGTGACCCGCGGCGCGATCTATTGGCACTTCAGTAACAAGGCTGAACTGGTGCAGGCGCTGTTGGACTGCCTGCACGAAACCCATGACCACCTGGCTCGGGCCAGCGAAAGCGAAGATGAACTCGACCCGCTCGGCTGCATGCGCAAGCTGCTGCTGCAGGTGGTGCAGGGCCTGGTGCTTGACGCCCGGACTCGGCGAATCAACGAAATTCTGCATCACAAGTGCGAGTTCACTGATGACATGTGTGAGATTCGTCAGCAGCGCCAGGGCGCGGTGCTGGATTGTCATGAGGGCATCACCCTGGCGCTGGCCAATGCCGCGCGTCGCGGGCAGTTGCCTGCTGACCTGGATGTGCAGCGTGCGGCGGTCGCCCTGTTTGCCTATGTAGACGGCTTGATTGGCCGCTGGTTGTTGCTGCCTGACAGTTTCGACCTACTGGGTGACGCGGAAAAATGGGTCGATACAGGGCTCGATATGCTGCGCTTGAGCCCAGCGCTGCGCAAATGACTCTTTGTGAAGGATTGTGAGGAAGTGTTTCCCCGGTGGATTAAGCCGGGATTAACGCTTCCTCAAAGCAGATTCCATCAGCGCTATCCGGTCCCACGGGTTCTCAGCGCCCGCGCAATTGCCGGTCTGGCAGGGCGAGCGCTGCGAACAGGCCGAGCAATGCCACCCCGGCACTGGCCATCAGTACATGGCGGAACGTCTCCAGCAGACGCGCCTCGGTCGCTGGATCGGCTTCCCCGGTCTGCAGGCTGCCCAGCAGCGGGTTGCCCAGCGCAGCGAAGCCGTTGTGCTGCAACAAGGCCAGCAACAGGCTGGACATGCACGCCACCCCCATGGCGCCGCCCAGGGAGCGGAACAGGTTGGTGGTGCTGGTGGCAACGCCGATGTCGCCGCGTTCCACGGCGTTCTGCGTGCCTACCAGTGCGGTCGGGAACTGCAGGCCGCAAGCGATCCCGGTCAGCAGCATGAACAGGCCACTGAGCCAACCTGCCTGGGGCGGCGTCAGGGCCATGGCGCCGATGCTCAGCGGCATCAGCAGCGCTCCGGCGAGTATTTGCGGTTTGTAGCGGCCGATGCGGCTGGTCATTCGCCCACCATAGAATGCCCCCATCGGTAAACCCATGGCCAACGGCAGCAGATGCAGCGCCGCACTGTCTGCCCCCGCACCGGTGATGCTCTGGAAACGAAGGGGCATGATCATGGTGAGGGAAATCGACTGAAAGCCGGCGAAGAAGATCACTGCCCAGCACAGCACGGCGGCCCGGTTGGCAAACAATGGCATCGGCAGCAATGGCTCCGGACAGCGCCACTCATGGGCGATGAACAATGTCAGGCCGAGCAGGGCGCAGGCGAACATCGCCAGCACTGCGGGCGCAGTCCATGGCTCGCCCTGGCCGACCAAGGTGATGCCCAGGAGCAGGCTGCCCAGGCCAAGGACCAGCAGCACGGCGCCCAGGTAGTCGACCCGGGCCCGGCGGGTAGCCATCGGCAAGTCGGCCATGGCCCGGTGGATCGCCCACAATGCCAGTACTCCGAGCGGCAGGTTGATCCAGAACACCCAGCGCCAGGACAGGTACTCGGTCAGCCAGCCGCCCAGCACCGGGCCGGCGACGCTGGCAATGGCATACATGCTGCTGAAATAGCCCTGGTAACGACCGCGCTCACGTGGCGGGACGAAGTCGCCAATGATCGCCTGGCTCACCGAGACCATGCCGCCTGCGCCGATCCCCTGCAGCACTCGGGCCAGCACCAGTTGTGGCATGTCCTGGGCCAGCGCGCAGGCGATCGAGGCCAGGGTGAACAGGCTGATGCCGGTGAGGATCATGCGCCGGCGCCCATACAGGTCGCCGAGTTTGCCGTAGATCGGCACCGCGACGGTCATCGCTACCATGTAACCGGAAATCACCCAGGCCAGCAGGCCAACGTCATTGAACTGCGCGGAGATCGCGGGCATGGACACGGCCACGATGGTCTGGTCCAGGGCACCGAGGAAGATGGCCAGCATCAACGCACTGAGGACGTTACGCAAGGCGGCGGGGGGGAGGGCGGCAGTCACGGCATTACCTTGTTCGAGCGCGATAGCGATGTTTTTTTCGCGGATTGGCGGGATTGTAACCGGAGTTAGGTAGCTTCCTATGTACTATCTGCATCCCCTATGCAAGATCGGCATTGGCGCTTTCATCCAGTGCGACATGGCTGCGTGATATCGTGACAGGGCCACAACGGCTGAAAACCGGGGCTTGCACCAGCATGGTGCAGCAAAATGTCGCAGGTTTTCCGCGCCGTTGCATCCCACACCTTATATCCCTCTGCCTGCATGTCGAGCATGACCGCCCAGATGGCGACGGTTGGAACAGGTCAGGTGGACCCGATTCAGGGCTCGGTAGCAAACGTTCAATTTTACCTTTCAAGCGGAGTGATCATGCCCAAGGCTTCCCATCAAGATCTGCGTATTGCCTTCCGCGAGCTGCTCGCTTCGGGTGCGTGCTACCACACCGCGTCGGTGTTCGACCCCATGTCGGCGCGGATCGCCGCCGACTTGGGTTTTGAAGTCGGTATCCTGGGGGGCTCGGTCGCCTCGTTGCAGGTGCTGGCTGCCCCCGATTTTGCGCTGATCACCCTCAGCGAATTCGTCGAACAGGCCACGCGTATCGGTCGTGTGGCCCAATTGCCGGTTCTGGCCGATGCCGACCATGGTTATGGCAATGCGCTGAACGTCATGCGCACGGTGATTGAGCTGGAGCGCGCTGGTGTAGCGGCACTGACCATCGAGGATACCCTGCTGCCGGCGCAGTTCGGCCGCAAGTCCACCGACCTGATCCCGGTCGACGAGGGCGTCGGCAAGATCCGCGCGGCCCTCGAAGCTCGGGTCGACTCGTCGCTGTCGATCATTGCCCGCACCAATGCCGGCGTACTCACGACGGAGGAGTGCATCGTGCGCACCCAGAGCTATCAGAAGGCCGGTGCCGACGGCATCTGCATGGTAGGCGTGAAGGATTTCGATCAACTCGAGCAGATCGCCGAGCACCTGAGCGTGCCGCTGATGCTGGTGACCTACGGCAATCCCAACCTGCGTGACGACGAGCGTCTGGCGCGGCTGGGCGTGCGCGTAGTGGTCGATGGCCACGCCGCTTATTTCGCTGCGATCAAGGCGACCTACGATTGCCTGCGCTTGCAGCGCGGCCAGCAGAACCGCTCCGAGAACCTCAGTGCTACCGAGCTCTCGCACACCTATACCCAGCCTGAGGACTACATCCGCTGGGCCAAGGAGTACATGAGCGTCGAAGAGTGAGCGCTCGGGCGTCTCTTTCAGCAGTTCTCAGCTGGCGCTGGCGCGCAGCCGCGCTACATCTCGGATCGGCGGCGCACCATACAACCGGCTGTATTCCCGGCTGAACTGCGAGGGACTCTCGTAACCCACCCGATAGGCTGCCACCGCCGCTTCCAAGCCATCGTTGAGCATCAAGCGCCGTGCTTCCTGCAGGCGCAGTTGCTTCTGGTACTGCAACGGGCTCATCGAGGTCACCGCCTTGAAGCGGTGGTGCAGGGTCGACATGCTGAGATTCACCTCGCGCGCCAGGTCCTCGATGCGCAAGGGTTGCTGGAAGTTCTGGTTGAGCCAGGTGATGGCTTGGCTGACGCGGTGGGTCTGGCTGTTGGCCAGTGCTATTTCGTACAGGCGATAACCCTGCGGCCCACGCAGCAAGCGGTAGAGAATTTCCCGACGGATCAATGGCGCGAGCATGGCGATATCGCGAGGGGAGTCCAGCAGGCGAATCAGCCGCAACAGTGCATCGAGCAGTTGCGGGTCGGTTCGCTCCACATACAAGCCTCGCCCGGACGGCAGGTTGGGTACCAGCATCGGTCCGCTTTCGGCAATCAACTGGCTGATTTCAGCCGCGTCCAGGTCCAGGCGAATGCCCAGGCTGGGGTTTTCCGGACTGGCGTCGAGCCTGACGCCACTGAGCGGCAGAGTCACCGAGACGACCATATAGTGCAACGGATCGTAGGCATACTGCTCGTCACCGAGAAACAGGCTTTTGCTGCCTTGGGCCAGGATGCACAAAGCGGGTTGGGCCAAGGTTGGCACGGAGCGGACGTTCTCGGTGTAGCGCACCAGGTATAGGTCGTCGATAGCCGATGCCGGGCCGTGGGGCTCGCTGGCATGCCGACGGATCAACTCGGCCAGTTCCTGACGTTGCGCTTCCAGAGTCGGTTCGATGGACGGGGCGATGGTCATGGTGGCGTTCCTGGCGTTCTCACAGTGGTGTGCTGACCGACGCAGCATAGGTTTGGGCAACGCTGCGCGCTAGTCGAAACCTGCCTGTCGATTGCCTGATCCTGTCGCGCCGCAGGATCAGGCAATCGATGAGCAGTATTGGCCTAACGCGCCTCACGTGCGTGACCCTAACCTTGGCAGCCTGGTGTTTACGTCCGCCCGCTTCAAGGAGATCGTGCAATGACCCTACGACAACCGGTCACCCATTTGGCTTTCATCCGTGCCAGCAGCGGTCGCTCGGCAGAGCTCGGTGCACGCCTGCGCGACCTGCTCGAACCATCGTTGCGTACGCCAGGTTGCCTAAGTTTCACCGTGCAGCGTTCGCAGGCCGATGATGACCTGTGGTTGCTCAGCGGCAGCTGGAGCGACCAGCAGGCCATGCGTGGATACTTCGCCTCGCCCACCCTCGATGTGTTCGGCGAACTGGTGCAGGCCCAGGTCTTGCGTAGCCTGGACCTGCACACCTTCGACTGATGCATGGGGTAAGATGCTGCCCCTCGATCAAGCAAGCGGAAAGCGACATGGCACGTAGAGAGTTCCCGCACTTCGAAGCGGTTTCGGCGATGGTTCCAGTGGAAGGCGGTGGCTACCACGCCGCCATAGCCGTCAAGGCCCTGGGCATGGGCGGCGGGCCACGTTTCCATAAGGTGCTCGAAGAGCAACTGTTCAAGAGTGCCCTGGCGGCCGATGCGGCCGCCTGTGCCGAACTCGAGCGCCTGCAAGGCGTCGGCGAGCAAGGCGAGCTGATCTGGTGATCGGCGTCACCCGTCACACCTGCGGGCGGGTCATCTTGAACAGGTTGCCCAGCTCGAAATAGTCCGCCGGACCGCCGCCGCGCAGGATCGGCTCGGCGGCGACAGTGTCGTAGATCCCGTCCTTGAGCAAGTGCTCGGCAATGTGCACTGCCACCACTTCGCCAAGAATCAACCAGCTCGGCACTGGCTCCTGATCGGCACGCTTGAGCTGGACGATCTGGCTCACCTTGCACTCGAAGGCCACCGGGGTTTCGCCCACGCGGGGTACCTTGACGATCCGCGAGGGGGTAGCGGTCAGGCCGCTTAACTCGAATTCGTTCACATCCGCCGCAACGGCCGCGCAACTCTGGTTCATCTGCTCGGCCAGGGGGCGCGTGGCCAGATTCCAGACGAACTCGCCGGTCTGCTCGATGTTGTTCAGGCTGTCTTTGCGCCCGACACTGCAGAAACCGATGATCGGTGGGATGTAGTTGAAGGCGTTGAAGAAGCTGTAGGGCGCCAGGTTCAGCCGACCCTCGCTGTCCTGTGAGGAAATCCAGCCGATCGGTCGCGGACCGACGATGGCGTTGAAAGGATCATGGGGCAGGCCGTGGCCTTTTGCGGGTTCGTAATAGTACATCTGCTTTGGGCTGGTAGGCCCACCTCCTGTAGATGAGGCGCCTAGTGTGCCAAGCCTCGGGACGTCTGGGAATGATCAAGCCCGGACAAGGCCGGGCTGGTAGGGCGCATCAGAGATCAGCTGATGCGGTTGGCTTGGGTGCGGTCGAAACCGTCTTCCGCGAAGCGTTGTGCGCCGGTGTGATCGAAACCGTCTTCGGCGAAGCGCTGTGCGCCGGTGTGGTCGAAGCCGTCTTCAGCGAAGCGTTGTGCACCGGTGTGATCGAAGCCGTCTTCAGCGAAGCGTTGTGCGCCGGTGTGATCGAAACCGTCTTCGGCGAAGCGCTGTGCGCCGGTGTGATCGAAGCCGTCTTCGGCGAAGCGTTGTGCGCCGGTGTGATCGAAACCGTCTTCAGCGTAGGTTGCCGATTGGCTTTGTACGGCGGCGAAGCTATGAGCGTTGGTACGTTCGAAGCCATCTTCGGCGTAAGCGCCAGCGGCGAAGACCGAGAGAGCCAGGGTGAGGATCAGAGTGTTTTTCATGGTCAGTGCTCCTTTGGGGACGAGAGGTTGTTTGCTTCTATGGGTTTCATCCTACGCCGAATAATTTGATTAAAAAGCGCAAAAAATAGAGCTTAAAAATCGATTTTATCGATGTGTTTGGGTGCTCCCTTTGAGCCACGGCTCTGCGGTGCTAGGAAATGGAGGCTGGCGTGATGAATTTGCCCTGTGAATCAATGACGTGGGCTGGGCATTAATTGCAGGTTAAGGCTGGAGCTGGTCTGCATTCAGATTGGGAACGATCCATTTTGTGTAGCGGCGCCACTGGCTCCTTCCGCCTGAACGGCGGGCAACTTCTTTTCTTGGAAAAAGTTGCACAAAACCGCTTGCTCCCACATCCGGCCCCTATGCTGCGCTTCGGGGTCCCCTCGCTCCGGCGGCTTGCGGGCCCGCGCGGCCTCCTGAGGTCGCGGGTAGATCAAAAGCAAAAGCAAGGCAAGATCAAAAGCCAGAGCAACGGCAGGCGAATCGCTGCCCGCGGTCTGTCATTCGAAGATAACGCCAGTGGTGGCGCCGCCCCTAACTTTGCGACGTCAGGAGGCCGAGCGTAGGCGCCTGTAGGGCCAGGTGCGCAGCACCAAACCAGCTACCTCGACTACCCGTGAAACTGAAAAAGGGCGCCCATTTCACCGGCCGCCCTTTTTCCATTGCGAGGTATCACGCTCAGTCAGTGGTGATCCGCGAATGCTGCTTGGTGTCTTTCATGGTGGCGTAAACCAGCAGCGAGCAAGCGATGCAGCCGGTGACATACCAGTAGAACCCGCTCTCCAGACCGACGCTCTTGAACCACAGCGCCACGTATTCAGCGGTGCCGCCGAAGATAGACACGGTCAAGGCATACGGCAGGCCTACGCCCAGGGCGCGAATTTCGGTAGGGAACAGCTCGGCCTTCACCACAGCGTTGATCGAGGTATAGCCGCTGACGATGATCAGAGCCGCCATGATCAGGAAGAACGCACCCCACCAGGTCTCGATGGTGTGCAGGGTACTGAGGATCGGTACGGTGAACAACGTGCCCAGCACACCGAAGGCGATCAGGATGGGGCGGCGGCCGATCTTGTCGGAGAGGCCGCCGATCACCGGCTGCAGGCACATGAACAGGAACAGCGTAGCGGCCGAGATGGTGGTCGAGTCGCTGATGCTCATGCCCACTGTGTTGACCAGGTACTTCTGCATGTAGGTGGTGTAGGTATAGAAGGCCAGCGTGCCGCCCATGGTCAGGCCGACCACAGTCATCAGTTCCTTGGGGTGGCGCATCAGTGTGCGCATCACGCTTTCCTTGGCTTTTTCCTTCTTGGTGAACGAAGCCGTTTCTTCCATGCCGCGACGCAGCCACAGCGCGACCACTGCGCACATCGCGCCGATCACGAAGGGCACGCGCCAGCCCCAGGCGTAGAGCTGTTCGGTGGTCAGGGTCTGTTGCAGGATGATCAGCACCGCCAGGGCGATGAGCTGACCGGAGATCAGGGTCACGTACTGGAAGCTGGAGAAGAAGCCGCGGCGGTCCTTGGTGGCCATCTCGCTGAGATAGGTCGCGGAGGTGCCGTATTCACCACCAACCGACAAACCTTGGAGCAAACGTGCGATGACCAGCAGGATCGGAGCGGCGACGCCGATGGTGTCGTAGCCGGGGGTCAGGGCGATGACCAGCGAGCCTGCGCACATCAACAGCACCGAGGCCATCAGTGCGGCCTTGCGTCCCTTGCGGTCGGCGTACAGGCCCATCAGCCAGCCACCGATCGGGCGCATCAGGAAGCCCACGGCGAAGATCGCGGCGGTGTTGAGCAATTGTGCGGTGGTGTCGCCGGCAGGGAAGAAAGCTTTGGCGAAATACAGGGAGAATGCGGCATAGACGTACCAGTCGTACCACTCCACCATGTTGCCGATGGAACCGCTGAAGATCGATTTCAGACGGCTGGACGTGGACTTTTCAGCGGCGGGCGCGACGGCCGCCCCGGCTGGCAGGGAGGTGGCGTTATCCATCTGGGATACCTTCTCGTTGTTTTTGTGGAGCGCGCCTGAGCGCAGCTTGCCAGGGCAATTGCAGAAGGTGTGCCAAACGGGGGCGCCGTGATTCATTTGAGTGCGTGGCGGGTTCCAAGCGTCCATGGAAGCCCCGTCGATACTGGCCTGGGGCACTGCTTTCAGCAACAACGAGATTGCCCCGGGTGGGACTTCAGGGCAGCCCCATGCGCCCTGGTGAGCGATCTTCCGCTTATTGTGCGGGGCTAATGAGCGGAAATCCGCCTATTGCCGCGGAAGAAAATCTTCCCGCGCCAGGCCATGCCGTTGCATCTTTTCATTCAATGTACGCCGCGGCACTTGCAGCGCTTCCATCACGGCTTTTATTTCACCGCCATGCTGGCGCAATGCCGCGCGCAAGCATTGGGCCTCGAACGCTTCCATCTGCTCAGCCAGCGCGGGGCCGGCTGGAGCCACCTCGATGTTCGACGCGCCGAGCCCCAGGGCATGGCGCTCAGCCGCATTGGCCAGCTCGCGGACATTGCCCGGCCACTCATGGGCCAGTAGTTGCGCCAACTGCGGCCCCGATAACGCAGGGGCGGTGCGGCCCAGCCGTTCAGCCGCCGCCCGGGAGAAGTGCTCGAACAGCAAGGGGATGTCCTCACGCCGCTCCCGCAGCGGTGCCAGGCGCAGTTCGGCGACGTTCAGGCGATACGCCAGGTCTTCGCGGAACCGCCCGGCGCGGGCCTCTTCAAGCAGGTCAGGCTTGGTGGCGGCAATGATCCGCAGATCGACGCTGATGCTCTGGTTGGCCCCCAGCCGCTCCAGTTTCTGCTCCTGGATCACCCGCAGCAGCTTGGCCTGTTGGGCCAGGGGCATGCTTTCGATCTCGTCGAGGAACAGGGTGCCGCCGTTGGCGTACTCCAGCTTGCCGATACGTTTGCCTTGGGCGCCTGTGAATGCACCGTTTTCATGACCGAACAGTTCGGCCTCGAACAGCGTTTCGGGAATGGCTGCGCAATTGAGTGCGACGAAGGGTTTGTCGGCGCGCGGGCCGAAGTCATGCAGGCAGCGCGCGACCCGCTCCTTGCCACTGCCGGTCTCTCCGCGAATCAGTACGTTCACCGGCAGGTTGGCAAGGTCCAGCACCTGTCGGCGCAACTGTTGCAGGCCTTGGGACATGCCTAGCAGGGTCGCCTCCAGGCGCGACTTGAGGTCGGCCTGCTCATGCAGGTGGCGGTTCTCCAGTACCAGTTGGCGCTTTTCCAAGGCGCGGCGTAGGCTGCCCAGCAGGTGCTGCGGAGTGAAGGGTTTCTCCAGGAAATCATAGGCGCCGTTGCGCATGGCCTCGACCGCCATCGGCACATCGCCGTGGCCGGTGAGCAGGATCACCGGCAAGTCGGGGTCATCGCCTTGCAGGCGTTCGAGCAATTGCAAACCGTCCATGCCCGGCATCCGCACATCGCTGATCACCACGCCTGGAAAGTGGCGGGGCAGTTGGGCGAGGCAATCTTCGGCGCGGCCGAACAACTGCACGTTGAAGCCGGACAGGCTCAACCACTGCTCGACTGCTGTACGGATACTGGCTTCATCGTCGACGACGATCACGGAATTCAACATGCAGGCTCCTGATCTTGGGGCAGGGTGAGGCTCAGGCGGGCACCCCCAGGCAGGTTCTCGGCCTGCAACTGGCCACCGGACTCATGAACGATACCGTAGGAAATCGCCAGGCCCAGACCAAGTCCTTCGCCCACGGGCTTGGTGGTGAAAAAGGGATCGAAGATCCGTGCCAGGTCCGCTTCAGGAATGCCGCCGCCGGTGTCCAGAATACTCAGGCGCCACTGCGTTGCTTCGGGCTCGATGCGAATCTCCAGACGTTTGTAGCCTTTGTCGGCCATGGCGTCGAGACTGTTGCGCAGCAGATTGATCAGCACCTGCTCGAGACGGATGGCGTCACCGCGTACCCAGGCCGGTCGCGCCAGGTACAAGGCGACCTCGACGTCGTCGGCGCGGATCCGCGTTTGCAACAGGTGCAGGGCCTGGTCGACCACTACGGCCAGGTCCAGGCGCTCGCGCAGGCCGACTGGGCTGTTGCGCGCGAAGGTCTTCAGGTGACCGGTGAGCGCGGCCATGCGCGTGAGCATCTGCTCCAGCGGCTCCAGGGCCTGACGTGCCTCCTGGTAGCGGCCGTGGTCGAGCAACAGGCGCAGGGTTTCGAGTTGCATGCGCTGGGTGGTCAACGGCTGGTTGATCTCGTGGGCCATGGCGGCTGACATCTGCCCCAGCGCGGCCAGCTTGGCCGACTGCACCAGGCCTTCCTGTGCGGTACGCAGCTCCCGGGTGCGTTCTTCGACCTGGCGTTTGAGTTCCTCACGGCTGCGCTGGCGCACGCGGGCCAGGCGTAGGCGCTGGCTGACGAACAGCATGGCGAATACCAGGCTCAACCACACAGCGGCAGCACCGAGTGCCGCGTTGCGCCCGGCGGCTTCGACCCGGGGCTTGCGCAACAGGTGCAGGGTCCAGGCTTCGGCATCCAGTGGCAGACTTTCCCACAAGTATTCGGCGCTGCCTTCCGGGCCCTGGACGCGGCTAAGGTGGCTGTTGGCGGAAAAGCGGGTCAGTATTTCGTGTTGCAAGGGCACCAGGGGGTGCTTGTTGTACTGACGGGTTTCGGCCAGCTCGGCACGGTCGGCGCTGTTCAAAGGCTCAAGCTCGCGGTAGCGCCAGCCGTCCTGATTGGCGATGAAGGTGATGCCACGGGCGTCGCTCACCAGCAGCACATCGCTGCCCTGACGCCACTCTCGCTCCAATTCCGGGAACTCCAGTTTGACCACCATGGCGCCGAGAAAGCGGCCCTGCTCGTCGGTGATGGCGTTGGCGAGAAAGTACCCTGGCACGCCACTGGTCACACCGACACCGTAGAAGCGGCCGCTGCCCTGGCTGCGGGCCGCCTTGAAGTAGGGCCGGAAGGCATAGTTGAAGCCGACGTAGGAGGTCGGCAAACGCCAGTTGCTGGCCGCGATTGCAAGGCCCGTGCGGTCGAGCAGTTCGAGGGTGGAGGAATTGGCTGCACCATTGATGCGTTCGAGCTTGCGGTTGAGGGCGTCGCGGGTGGTTTCATCGACCGGCCCGGCCAAGGCCTGGATCAGTTCTGGATCCAGCGCCAGTACGGCAGGCAGCGCCCGGTAGCGGTCGATCAAGGTTTGCAGGGCGTTGGCATAGAGTGTCAGTTGCTGGCTGGCACGCAAGGCATCGTCCCCCATTGCCTGACGCTTGGCCTGGTGCATTGCCCAGCCGGCACTCAGTGCAGTGCCGACCAGAATCAGCAGGGTGATCAGCCCCAGACGCAGGGCGCGAAAGGAAAACGGCATGGGAGCGGTCCGGGAAATTGCACTATCGGGGCCTGCCCTTTGTCGGGTGAACCCGCTCCTGGCGGAGCGGGCTTGTCTGGCGAAAGGGGCGGTACGTTACAGCAACTCGAAGCTCGCCTGCTGCACGTTCTCGGAGTCCAGCCCGACCTGGACATTGAACTCGCCAGGTTCGGCCACTCGCTGTAGCTGGGCATTGTAGAACTTCAGATCGTTTTCGTTGAGCGTGAAACTCAGGGTGCGCGACTCACCCGCCTTGAGCATCAGCTTCTCGAAGTGCTTGAGCTCTTTCACCGGGCGGCTCATCGAGGCGGATACATCCTGCAGGTACAGCTGAACCACGGTTTCACCCTCACGCTTGCCGGTGTTCTTCACCGTGACCTTGGCTTCCAACGTGCCGCCACGCTGGAGTTGCTTGGTCGACAGGCGCAACCCGGACAGCTCGAAGGTGCTGTAGCTCAGGCCATAGCCGAACGGGTAGAGCGGACCATTGGGCTCCTCGAAATACTGCGAGGTGTAGTTGCCCGGCTTGCCCGGCGTGTAGGGGCGGCCGATGCGTGTATGGTTGTAGTACATCGGGATCTGGCCGACCGAGCGCGGGAAGGTGATGGCGAGCTTGCCGGCCGGGTTGTAGTCACCGAACAGCACGTCGGCGATGGCGTTACCGCCCTCGGTCCCGGCGAACCAGGTTTCCAGGATGGCATCGGCCTGCTCCCGCTCCCAGCCGATCGACAGCGGACGGCCGTTCATCAGCACCAGGACCAGCGGTTTGCCGGTGGCTTTCAGGGCCTTGATCAGGTCGCGTTGGACCGCTGGGATTTCCAAGGTGGTGCGGCTCGACGACTCGTGGGACATACCGCGCGATTCGCCGACCACGGCGACCACCACGTCCGATTGCCTGGCCGCCTTGACCGCTTCGTCGATCAGCAGGGAGGCGGGGCGAGGATCGTCGACGATTTCCGGAGCATCGAAGTTGAGGAAGTTCAGGTAGTCGAGGATGGCCTTGTCACCGGTGACATTGGAGCCTTTCGCATAGACCAGCTTGGCCTTGCCCTCCAAGGCCCGGCGCAGGCCTTCGCGGACGGTGACAGAGTGCATCGGTTTGCCGTCGGCGGCCCAGCTACCCATCATGTCGATCGGCGCATCGGCCAGTGGTCCGACCAGGGCGATGGTGCCGGACTTCTTCAGCGGCAGGGTCTGCTGGCGGTTCTCCAGCAGCACCAGGCTGCGCCGCGCCACGTCGCGGGCGGCTTCGCGGTGCAGGCGGTCGTCGGTGTAGTAATCCTTGAGGTCGGTCTCGGCCTTGCCGATGCGCACATAGGGGTCCTTGAACAGACCCATGTCGTACTTGGCGCCCAGAACCTCTCGTACCGCCTGGTCCAGTTCGGCGCGTGACACCTCGCCGGACTTCAGCAGCCCTGGCAGTTCCTCGCCGTAAAGGGTGTCGTTCATGCTCATGTCGATGCCGGCCTTGATCGCCAGCTTGGCGGCTTCGCGACCGTCACGGGCGACGCCGTGGCGGATCAGCTCCTGGATGGCACCATGATCGCTGATGGTCACGCCCTTGAAACCCCATTCCTTGCGCAGCAGATCGTTCATCAACCAAGTGTTGGACGTGGCAGGCACGCCATTGATCGAGTTGAGCGCGACCATCACCCCGCCGGCACCGGCATCCAGTGCGGCGCGGTAGGGTGGCAGATAGTCGTTGTACATCTTCGGCAGGCTCATATCGACCGTGTTGTAGTCGCGTCCGCCTTCCACCGCACCGTACAGGGCGAAGTGCTTGACGATGGCCATGATGCTGTCGGCGTTGGCTGGGCTGCTGCCCTGGAAAGCGCGGACCATCACCTGGCCGATCTTCGAGGTCAGGTAGGTGTCTTCGCCGAAGCCTTCGCTGGTGCGCCCCCAGCGTGGGTCACGGGCGATGTCGACCATGGGGGCGAAGGTCATGTCCAGCGCGTCGGCCGACGCTTCGATGGCCGAGGTCCGACCGACCTTGGCGATGGCCTCCATGTCCCAGGTCGCCGCCAGGCCCAGGCCGATCGGGAAGATGGTGCGCTCGCCGTGGATGGTGTCGTAGGCGAAGAACATCGGGATTTTCAGGCGGCTGCGCATGGCGGCATCCTGCATGGGCCGGTTCTCGGGTGCGGTACGCGAGTTGAAGGTGCCGCCGATACGCCCTGCGGCGATTTCCTCGCGGATCTTTTCGCGGGGCATTTCCGGGCCGATGCTGATCAGGCGCAGTTGGCCGATCTTCTCGGCCTCGGTCATTTGTCCGATGAGGTGGTCGATGAAGGCCTGCTTGTCCTGCAGGGGAGGAGCGGTCGGGGCGGCGAGGGCGGCCTGGGCGGCCAGGGCCATGGCCAGGCCCAGCAAAGACAGTTTCATCGTGAATTCCGTGGTCGGGGCCTTGGCTTTAACCAGATTGGCTATGGGCGCAGGCGAAATGTTCAGGCGGATATTGTTGTGCATGCCAGCCGGCGATTATGCCTGAATCCGCCGCTTGCGAAGGGAGTCCTGTCACTCCCGATTCGGCCACGCCGATCGTGAAAGCCTTCGCCTGACCCGGTCATCGACGTAGAATGCGCGGCATTGCGCACTGCGCTTCCCGCTATTCGAGGCACCCGTTTCCATGTCCGCCCCTATTTCCGCTTCCTCCGCGCCGGATGCGCGTGCCCAGTTCCTCGACCAGCTCGGTGCTGCCCTGCAGGGCGATACCCTGGTCAAGTTGGTGCTGGCCCGCCCGGTGGGCGCCGACCCGACCTTGCAGCGCATCATCGCCAAGCCGTTGCAGGTCAAGGGTCAACCGTGCCTTTCGCTGGTCTACCGCCACCAGACCCGCGACATCACCCGCAATCTGCCGCTGGATGAAGCCCAGGCGTTGGTGGCTGACTTGTTGCCCGATGGGTTTCGCAATGCCCACCTGTTCGATGCCGACGGCGAGTTGCAGCTGACCTTCAGCAAGAAGGGCAAGCCGATGCTGCAACGCCATGGCGCCCAGCCACCGCGTGAGGCCGCGGGCTCGACGGCGCATGATCGCGAGAAGAAGCGCTACCTGTCGCTGTCGCGGCCGTTTCTGCGCGACCTGGGCGTCACCGATGCCCAGGGCGCGCTGATTCCTGCCATGTCGCGCAAGTGGAAGCAGATCAACAAGTTCATCGAAGTCTTCGACCATGCCCTTGCCAGCGCCCCTATCCCTGGGGAGCAGGTACTGCGCGTGGCCGACTTCGGTTCGGGCAAGGGCTACCTGACCTTCGCGATGCACGACTACCTGCGTGACACCCTCGGTCGCGAGGCCGAGGTGACCGGTGTCGAATTGCGCCAGGACATGGTCGACCTGTGCAACGCCGCCGCCGCGCGCCTGGATCATCCAGGGCTGCAATTCCAGTGCGGCGATGTGCGCAGTGTGGTCCCGGAGGCCATCGAGGTGATGATCGCCCTGCATGCGTGCGATGTCGCCACCGACTATGCCATCCACACCGGCATTCGCTGCAACGCCTCGATCATCATGTGCTCGCCGTGCTGCCACAAGCAGATCCGCCCGCAGCTCCACAGCCCAGGCCTGCTGCAGCCGATGCTGCAGTACGGGCTGCACCTGGGCCAGCAGGCCGAAATGCTCACCGACAGCCTGCGCGCGCTGTACCTGGAAGCCTGTGGTTACGAGACCAAGGTGTTCGAGTTCATCTCGTTGGAGCACACCAACAAGAACAAGATGATTCTCGCGGTGAAGCGGCGCCAGCCGGTGGATAACGCAGCGCTGTTGGAGAAGATTGCCCAGTTGAAGGCGTTTTATGGCGTACAGGAGCATTGTCTGGAGACGTTGCTGCGCAATGATGGGTTGATCTGATCCGGAATCTTTGTGGGAACCGCCGAAGGCGCCTCAATGGTGAGGCGGTACGCGCCTCAGCGGTACGCCTCCGGCACCTGGATCGCCAGATCGGCTGCGCCCAACGGGTGCGTTGAAGCATCGAAGAAGTGCAGTGTCGTCTCCGTCATATCGCCGAAGCGCTCGACGAAGTGCTGCTTCTGGTTGATCACCGACGCTTCGCTCAATGGACGAATGGCGATCGAGACATGCGCTGGTCGCGCCTGGCGGATCGCTTCGAGCAGGTGCCGGTCGCTGCTGTCCAGGTGCTGGCCGAACAGGCACAGGCCCTGACTTTGCTGCGCCAGTTGGCCGAGGCACCAGGTTAGGTAGTCGGAACTGCGGATGGCGCGCAGCTTCTCGTCACTGCGCTCCTCGTTGACGAATAGCGGTACCTCACCCGGAATATTCACGGCAAAGCCGTCCAGTAGTTCGCCGGCTTCGGCGCTGCGTTGGCGGGTGCTGCCGTCGGGCAGCTTGAGCAGGTGCAGGCCGCCATGCAGATGCAGGACACGGGTCCCTTCGCTGTGGGGGCGGCGCACGTCGAAGAAACCTTGCTCGTCGAACAGCGTGGCGAAGCCCTGTGGGTCGTGCTGCATGGCCCAGGGCAGGATCAGGTCATAGTTGCTGGTATAGACGCTGCGATAGCCGCGCAAGGCCAGGTTGATCGTCCCCAGGCTGGCGGTCGGTAACAGCGACCACGGCAAGTGCACCGTGCGCACGGCATGGATCAACGCTTCCTTGATCGAGTAATAACGGTTCAGCGGCGCGGTCGAGTTGATCGCCAGCGCGGCATTGGCCCGCACCGTGTGATTGAGGGTGCTCAACAGGGGCTCGAACAACTCGCTACCCAGGGACTTGAACAACGCCTGGTCGCTGACTCCCAGGCCTTTCTTGCGGCCAGCGCGCTGGGCCTCTTCGAACAGCGAGAAATAGCCGAATGGCTTCCACAATGCACGGCTGGCGCCGTTGCCGAGCAGCAGCGCATCACAAGGATGGCGTTGGTTGAGTTCTGGCCAAGGGGCGAGACGGGCGTCGAGGGCTGGCATGTGCGTTCCATTCGGTAAAGCGGGAAACGGCGGGACTTTAGCACGGCGTGCGCACTGCATCCTCTAAAAGCTCGTGTCGTTGCTATCAGGAGATGGCCCGTTGGTTTACTGGTCCGTGGCCTCCTGGCGCTGCCTGTTCCGCCACACGCGATACGCCCGGATGCCCGCCCGCACCGACCCGAACAGCTGTTTCTCCTCCATTTCCCGGGCCATGCCCGAGCGCACCAGCATGCGCAGGAAGGTGCCGCGGGCGCGGGCAATGGCGAAGTGGATACCTTGAGCGGCCAGGGTATCGCGTAACTCACGCAAGGCGGCCATGCCACTGACGTCGATGTTGGTGACGGCCTCTGCGTCGAACAGCACGGCCTTGGGCTCGGGTTCGGTCTGCATGGCCTCGAGCAGGCGCATCTTGAAGTAGTCGGCGTTGAAGAACAGGATCGCGTCGTCGAAGCGGTACACCACCAGACCCGGAACGGTACGGGCGTCCTTGTGCCGACGGATGTCGACCTGGCCCTCCGTTCCCGGCAGCCAGCCGAGCACTGCATCGGTCGGCTGATAGATGCTATGGAGCAGGCGCAGGATCGCCAGGGTCACGGCGAAGACGATACCGGGCAGCACCCCCAGGCCCAGTACACCGACCGTGGTCAGCAGGCACAGCCAGAATTCGAAGCGGCTCAGGCGGCGGATCTGTGGCAGCGACTTGATGTCGATCAGTCCCCAGCCGGCCATCAGCAGCACGGCGCCCAGCGCCGCCTGCGGGATCCAGGCCATCGGCGCGGTGAACAGCAGCAGGATCAAGGCGATCACCAGGGCAGCGATGATGCCTACCAATTGGCTCTTGCCGCCAACCATGTCGTTGACTGCGGTGCGCGAATCGGCACCACTGATGGCGAAACCCTGAGAAATGCCAGCGGCAAGGTTGCTCACCCCGAGGGCGACGAACTCATGGTTGGCATTGATCGCGTAGCCGTGCCGTGCGGCGAAGCTGCGCGCGGTGAGCATGGCACTGCAGAAGCTGACGGTGGCGATCCCGAGGGCGTCGCGCAGCAGGCTTTTCATTTCTGCCAGGCTGCTCTGCGGCCAGGCCAGTTGTGGAATGCCCGCGGGTACTTCACCGAGAATGGCGACGCCGAAGCGGTCCAGGCCGAGCACGCCGGCCAGCAGGGTGAACACCGCCACCGTCACCAGCGCCGCGGGCAGGCGCGGGTAGCGCCGCGGCAACCAGATCAGCAAGGCCAGCCCACCGAGGCCAATGGCCAGGCTGAGCCAGTGGATCTCGTTCAGACGCTGCACGAAGTTGAGCAGGCTCAGGATGAAGCCATCACCCTCGATCTTGAAGCCCACCACTTTGGATAGCTGCCCGGCGATCAGGCTAAGACCGATGCCGTTGAGGTAGCCGATCAGGATCGGTCGGGAGAAGAAGCTGGCGATGAAGCCGGCACGGGCCATGCCGGCGGCGATCAGCATGACCCCGACCAGCACGGTGACGATCACTGCCAGCTCGGCGGTGCGTTGCGTATCGCCCATGGCCAGTGGCGCCACGGCGCCGGCGATCATCGCGCAGGTGGCCGCATCGGGGCCGACCATCAGCTGACGTGAACTGCCCACCAGGGCGTAGACCATCATTGGCAGCACGCAGGCATACAGCCCGTACTGTGGCGGCAGGCCGACGATCTGCGCATAGGCGATGGCGATGGGGATCTGAATGGCGGCGACTGAAAGCCCCGCCTGGAGATCGGCGGAAAACCACTCGCGTCGGTAATGCAGCAGGTTGGCGAGGCCTGGGAGCCAGCGTGAGAGCAACATGTGCAGTCCTTTCCGGATGTTTCGCTAATCCATGAAGCATATGCGCCATAAGCCGTTTCGCTTGCAAGCATGTCGGCGCGCCGTGCATTCAAGCGAGGAGTGGGAAAGGGGGCGTTGGGCCAGGTCAACGAACGTGCAGAAACGAAAAAAGGAGCCAAGGCTCCTTTTGACTGCGATGACGTTGCTGGAACGCCATGCGGGAATGCGATGTGGAGCGGGTAGAGGGAATCGAACCCTCGTCGGAAGCTTGGGAAGCTACTGTTCTACCATTAAACTATACCCGCGTAGACGGTCGACTTTGTACCAGAACCTGCCTGCAATGAGAAGCCCAAGGTTATAAAAAAGCTTGTCGGCGGCCTTTAGCCTGCGGGTCGAGGCGCCAGGTCGCCGATGCGCTCAGATGGCCAGTGCATGCTGCTCCTGCGCGTAGTTGAAACGCGGTCGATGCTCGCGCACGGTCGGCTTGAGGAAGCCGAGTATGGCTTCCCGGGTGGCTTCGCAGGCGGTCTTGTGTTCCATGTCGAGGAAGTGCCCGGCATCACGGATCACGCTGAAGTGGCTCTTGTCCACATGGCGGCTGAACTGACGGGCGTCATCGGCGGTGGTGTACTCGTCCCGGTCGCCGTTGATGAACAGTACCGGGATGTCGATGTTGCGCGCTGCGGTCAGAGCGCGTTGCAGGTCATGTTGCAGCACCTGGTTGATATGGAAGTGCATCTGCGCGTACTCGTGGCTGTCGAGGCTGCTGACGTGGCGGTAGTTGAAGCGCTTGAACAGCGACGGCAGGTACTTGCCGATGGTGTCGTTGACCAGGTTGCCCACCTGGTAGCGATCGCAGGCCGCGAGGTACTGGCAACCACGGTCGAGATAGTCGCGCATTGGTTCGTTGATGATCGGCGAGAACGAGCTGACCACCGCCTTCTTCACCTGCCGGGGTTGATGCGCCAGCGCCAGCAGGGTGCAGGCTCCGCCCCAGGAGAAGGACATCACGTGATCGGCATGGAAGTGTGCGATCAGCTCAAGCAGGATGTGCGCCTCGGTCTCTTTGCTGATGAGCCGTTCCTGACGATTGTGCGGCTTGGACTTGCCGGCATAGGGTTGGTCGTACAGCACGACGTTGAACTGCGGGTGCAGGTTACGCACCGTCTGGGCAAACGAGGCCGTGGTAGCCAGCGAACCGTTGATCAGGATGATCGTCTTCTCGGCCGCATCCGCGCGATAGAACTCCGTGTAAACCCGATACTGACCTTGGATATCAAGTACAGCGATTTCTGGCCTCATGTCATCGACTCCTGGCGCAAAAAGGGTATTCGCGTCACCTAGGGTGCACGTGCTTTATGACAGGTAGGCATTCGCCTGAAGCTAACCGGGGGCCCTGTGTCGATCCATGGCAAACGGTTCGACGGTATTGTTATAGGCGGGCAATCTGCCGTGCCCCAAGGCATCGGGGTCTTGGGTGGCCGGCAAAAAGGCGTCTTGGACTGCGGGGCTGACCAGGTGGTCACATGCAGACCGACGAATTAGGAGTCAAGCAGCGAGGCGGTGATCCTGCAAGGTCCGCATGAGCAGAAATGTGACCTGAGCCGCTGGGCGGTCGTATGACGTCCGGACAGTGTCCAGTCTTCACACCGAGGCGATTTCCTCAGCGCTCAGCGCCCGGAACTCCCCTGGCGCCAGCGTGGGGTCGAGACGGATGGTGCCCATGCTTTCCCGGTGCAGCCCGACCACCTTGTTGTCGAAGAAGCCGAACATGCGCTTGACCTGGTGATAGCGCCCTTCGACGATGCCCAGGCGAGCCCTGCGCGGACCGAGGATGTCCAGGCTGGCGGGCTGGGTGGTGAGGTTTTCGAACGCGAAGTACAGCCCTTGCTGGAAGGTGGCAGCGTAGTGCGCGCCGATCTCGTCCTCGGTCTCGACCAGGTAGTGTTTGGGCAGCTTGGTCTGCGGCTGGGTCAGGCGCCGTGACCATTGGCCGTCGTTGGTCAGAATCAGCAGGCCGGTGGTGTTGTAGTCCAGACGCCCGGCGATGTGCAGGCCTTCGCGTAGAGCCACGGGCAACAGGTCGAGGACGGTAGGGTGCTGCGGGTCCTGGGTGGCACTGACACAGCCGGCCGGTTTGTGCAGCATCAGGTAGCGCGCCGGACGCCCGACCTGGATCACCTGCTCATCCACCTCGACGCGGCTGAATTCGCGGACCTCGGCCTGTGGGTCGACCACCACCTCACCGCCCAGGCGTACGCGCCGCTGGGCGAGCAGCAGGCGGACCTGCTGGCGGTTATAGCAGGGCAGATTGGCGAGGAAGCGGTCAAGGCGCATGGTTGGGAGGGTATCGATTGGGGAACGCAGTCTATCGTGTCGACGCTGTGGAGGATGCGGGTAATTGCAACTCGACCGCAGCGCAGGCAGGGCAGAGGCAGGCACGGTCGCGCAGTTCGTCGGGAAGGGCCTGCAACACGGCCGGGTCGATGCTGACCGAGAAGCACCAGCAAGGCTGCGTGGCGGTCCGCGGATCGGCCAGGGTGCAGCGATTGGGGGCGCCGCAGGCGGGGCAGCGCTGAGGGTCGTTCACGTCAAAGCTACCTGTTTCAAATTATTGCACAAAGGGCACTGCACCTAGGTTCAGCGGTCTTAATCATTGCCGATGAGCGTCTGCTCGCCGGCGCTCGCCAACGCCGTTGGCCGGGCATCTTAGCGGTCCAGGAGGCCGCCATGTCCTATCGAATTCTGCTGCTCGCTCTGTTGGGCCTGATGACTTCCGCTTGCGCACCCTATTACGGCGACGGCGGTTATTATCGCTCGGATACCTACTACAGCGGTGGCTATGTGAACCCCGGTTACTACCGCTATGACCGCTACTATGTAGCACCGCAGCCCCGGTACTACTACCAGCCGGTGCCTCGCTATTACCGACCGGCCCCTGCGCCGCATCATTATCAGGGTTACCCGCGACCGGGAGTGAATCAATGGCATGGCAATCCACGCAACGATTATGGCCATCGCCAGCGTCATGACTACGGTCGGGATCGCGACCGCCACGACTATCGAAACGACAGCCAGCGTTATCAGAACGATCGCTGGTATTCCAGCGGCCGTGGCGAGCGCGAGCGCCGGCCGGACGGCATGCGTGGCGAGCGCAATCGTAACTGGCAGCGTTGAGAGCCTGCACTAGCCAAGGTCAGCCAATGGATGGCGACCCTCCCAGGCCTTGGCGAAGTGCGCTTCGACCACCGCTGTCGGCACCTGCGACACATCGGGCCAGTGCCAGCGCGGCAGATTGTCCTTGTCGATCAGACGGGCGCGCACTCCTTCGCTGAACTCCGGGTGACGGCAGCAGTTCAGGCTCAAGCCGTACTCCATCTGGAACACCTGTGGCAATGACAAATGGCGAGCTCGCCTGATCTGCTCCCAGACCAGGTGCGCGGTCAATGGGCAGCCCTCGTGCAGGCGCTGGCCAGCTTCGGCCAGCAGTGGGTCGGGGTGATGTTTGAGGTTTTCCAGTGCACGCCAGGCCGATGCGGCATCGGCCACATCCAGCACCTCATCGATCACTTGCCTGCGGAGCAACCATTGAGCCGCTGGCAGTTCGGCGCTAGCGCGATGCTGCTCGGCCTTGAGCAGACTGTTCAACTGCAGGGCCGTCTGTTCCTGCCAGTTCAGTTGCAGCAACTCCTCGATCAGGGCGTCCTGCTGCTGTTCCCCCAGGAAGCGGTCGGCCAGGTCCAGGTCCAGGGCGTCCCGGGCGTTGATCGGTGCACCGGTCAGGCCGAGGAACAAGCCGACTTTGCCGGGCAATCGAGCAAGGAACCAACTGGCGCCGACATCCGGGTACAGGCCGATACTGATCTCCGGCATCGCCAACCGGCTACTGGGCGTCACGATGCGCAACGAGGCACCCTGCAAAAGCCCCATGCCTCCACCGAGTACATGTCCGTGCCCCCAGCACAGCAGGGGTTTGGGATAGGTGTGCAGGGCGTAGTCGAGGCGGTATTCAGCGGCGAAGAAACTGGCAGCCAGCGGCGGCACGCTGCCGGGGTGGTCGCGACAGGCCTGGGCCAGGGCGCGGACGTCGCCGCCGGCGCAGAATGCCTTGGCGCCGCTGCCACGCAATAGCACACAGACGACGCCGGGGTCGTGGGCCCAGCTGTGCAACTGCTCGCCGAGTCGTTCGATCATCGGCAGATTCAAGGCGTTGAGCGCCTTGGGCGCATCCAGGGTGGCGATACCGAGCCTGGCGCCATCGACGCCGGTGAGTACCTCGCAGTGAATGGACATGAACTACCTCGCGCAAGTCATCTATCCAGTATGGCTTGCCACGCCGATCATGCCGGTCGTCGGTCGGATCGATTGACAGCCGTGGCCGGGTTACCTAGTGTCGCGCCATTGTTTACGGATGGCGCCATGACTGACGACGATCGCATCAAACTCGAACCCAGCTGGAAGGCCGCCCTGCGTGCCGAGTTCGACCAGCCCTACATGCAGCAGTTGCGCGAGTTCCTGCGCCAGGAGCACGCCGCCGGTAAAGAGATCTACCCGCCAGGGCCGCTGATCTTCAACGCACTCAACTCCACGCCGTTGCCTGAGGTTAAGGTAGTGATTCTCGGCCAGGACCCCTATCACGGTCCCGGCCAGGCCCATGGCCTGTGCTTCTCGGTGCAGCCGGGTGTCCCTGCACCGCCTTCGTTGGTGAACATCTACAAGGAGCTGCAGCGTGACCTGAACATTCCCATCCCCAACCATGGCTGCCTGCAAAGCTGGGCCGACCAGGGCGTGCTGCTGCTCAACACGACCATGACCGTCGAGCGCGCCAATGCTGCGTCGCATGCGAAAAAGGGCTGGGAGTTCTTCACCGATCGGATCATCCAGGTGGTCAGCGAGCAATGCCCGAACGTGGTGTTCCTGCTGTGGGGGGCACATGCCCAAAGCAAACAGAAGCTGATCGATGGCACCAGGCACTTGGTACTCAAGTCGGTGCACCCTTCGCCGCTGTCGGCCTATCGTGGGTTCCTCGGCTGTGGACATTTCAGCCGGGCCAATGGGTTTCTCGAGCAGCGGGGCTTGGCGCCGATCAATTGGGCGTTGCCGGCGTTGTAGTTCGCGGTGGCCTTTTCGCGGGTAAACCCGCTCCCACAGGTACACCACACGCCGCAAGGACGGTGCTGTACCTGTGGGAGCGGGCTTGCCCGCGAAAAGAGCGATGCGATCAAGGCTGGCTGGCGTTCCACCACCTGAACAGCGGCTCAGCCAGAAACAGCACGAACAACAGGCGCATCACCTGCAACGCTGTCACCAGCGGCACCGACAGTTGCAGCGTCTCCGCCGTCAGGCTCATTTCGGCAATGCCTCCAGGCATCATGCCCAAGGTCAGCGAACGCAGATCGAGCGCTGTCAGTGCGCTCAACCCCCACGCCGCGGTGGCGGCAATCACCATGCACAGCAGGGTGGCGAGCAAGGTCCGGCCCAGGAATGCCGGCGCGCGACGGAAGAATGCACGGTTGAAGTGGCAGGCCAGGCCACTGCCGATCAGCCATTGCCCGAGTTGACTGGCGCCATTGGGCAGAGCGATCTGCAGGTTGCCTGCCAGGCTGACTGCTGCGGCCACCAGCAATGGCCCGAACAGCCAAGGGTTGGGCTGGCGCAGACGTTGCCAGGCAAAGCCGACCGCCACGCCCGCCGGCACGATCAAGGCTATCCAGCCCCAGTTCACGCCAGCAGAGTGATTCAGTGCCACGCCATTGCCCAATAGCAGCTTGAACAGTGCCGGCACGCAAAGCACCACGGCCAGCACTCGTAGGCTCTGGGCTGCGGCCACTTGGCTGAGCACGGCACCGTTGCGTGCGCCGAGGTTGACCATTTCTCCCGAACCACCGGGCATGCTGGCGAAGAACGCCGTGGCGCGGTCCTCGCCGCTGCGCCGCAGCAGCCATACGCTGATCACGCTGGACAGGGTGGTGAACAGTGCGCCGAAGAAGATCAGGACGAAGTGGCTGGCCACTTGTTCGATGATCGCTGGCGTGAAGTGCAGGCCGATGCCGATGCCGATGATGCATTGTCCGCATTTGCGGCCATTGGGGATTTCCGAGAGTTGCCAGGGCGTCAGGCAGCGTACCAGGATGATCGCCAGCAACGCCCCGACCATCCATGGCAAGGGCCAGCCGATCTTGCTGGCGGCAAAACCGCCAGCAAGACCGACCAGCCCGGTGGCCCAGTACAGCGGCAACGACCGGTCAGGCATCGGCCAGAGCCCGGCGCTGCTGACTGCGCTTGCGCCAGATGCGCAGCAGCGGCAGGGTCAGCATGCAGGCGGTGAGCACCCAAACCGACAGGCTGATCGGGCTGGACCAGAGAATGCCCAGTTCGCCGTTGGAGATCGACAATGCCCGGCGCAGATTCTGTTCCATCAAGCCGCCGAGGATGAAGCCGAGCAGGATCGGCGACAGCGGGAAGTCCAGTTTGCGCAGGATGTAGCCCATGATGCCGATACCGACCATCAGGAACAGGTCGAAGGTGGTGGCGTGCACGGCATAGACGCCGATCCCGGTGATGATCGCGATGACCGGCACCAGCGCCCAGTTCGGTACGGCGAGGATGCGGGTGAAGATGCGGATCATCGGAATGTTCAGGATCACCAGCATGATGTTGGCCACGAACAGCGAGGCGATCAGGCCCCAGACCAGATCCGGCTGCTGTTCGAAGAGCAGCGGGCCAGGGGTGATGTTGTACAGCGTCAGCGCACCGATCATCACCGCGGTGGTGCCCGAGCCAGGTACGCCCAGGGTCAGCATCGGCACCAGGGCGCCGCAGCAGGACGCGCCGATGGCGGTTTCCGGAGCCGCCAGACCGCGGGCGTCGCCTTTGCCGAAGTTACCGCTGGCGCCGGCGATGCGTTTCTCGGTCATGTAGGACACGGCACTGGCCAGGGTGGCTCCGGCACCGGGCAGTACGCCCATGATGAAGCCAAGCAGGCCGCAGCGGATGTTGACCACGAACACCGATGCCGCTTCCTTGAAGTTGAACAGCATGCGCCCGGTGGCCTTGACCACCTGGTGGCCATGGTGGGTCTTTTCCAGCAGCAGGAGGATTTCGCTGATCGAGAACAGGCCCAGTACCAGCACCACGAACTGGATGCCATCGGCCAGGTGCACGCTGTCACCGGTGAAGCGGTAGACGCCGCTGTTGGCGTCGATGCCGACCGCCGAGAGGAACAGGCCGATCAACGCAGCGATGAAGGTCTTCAACGGTTTGTCGCCGGCCATGCCGCCCAGGCAGACGATGGCGAATACCATCAGCACGAAGTACTCCGCCGGGCCGAAGGCAATCGCCCACTTGGCCAGCAGTGGAGCGAACAGCACCATGCCGCATGTGGCGATCAGGGCGCCGATGAACGAACTCCAGGCCGACAGCGACAGGGCCACGCCCGCCAGGCCGTTGCGGGCCATGGGGTAGCCGTCGAGGGTAGTCATCACGGTCGAGGCCTCGCCCGGGATGTTCAGCAGGATCGAGCTGATCCGCCCGCCGTATTCGCAGCCCAGGTACACCGCTGCCAGCAGAATCAAGGCCGACTCTGGCGGCAGGCCAAGGGCGAAGGCGATCGGGATCAGCAGGGCCACGCCGTTGATCGGGCCCAGGCCCGGTAGCAGGCCGACCACGGTGCCGATCAAGGTGCCGGAAAGGGCGGTGACCAGGTTATAGGGGCTCAGGGCGACGCCGAAGCCCTGGCCCAGGTAGCTCAAGGTATCCATGTGTCAGTTCTCCAGTACGCTCAGCAGACCAAGGGGCAGGGGCACGTCCATGACGTGATCGAACAGCCAGTAAAGGAACAGGCTCATGACCACCACCACCACGGAGCTGTGCAACCAACGACCGCCGTACAGGCGGGCCATCGGGATACCGATCAGGATCGCGCTGAGGATGAAGCCCAGGGCTTCGAAGGTGCCGGCGAAGACCAGCAGCAGGCCGACGCAGGTTGCGATCTTGGTCAACGTGGCGCGGTCGAGTTCGGGTTCGTCATCCTTGCGCACGATGGGCGTGGGGCGGATGGCGAGGTACAGCAGACCCAGGCTCATCAAGGCGAGCATCAGCAACGGATAGGCCCGCGGACCCACCGGTTCATAGGAAAATGCGGCCTGGTAGGGCCAGGCCATCACGGCCAGTGCGGCGCATACCGCCAGCAGGGCCAGGGCGAAGATGCGTTGCAGGATCATTGGAAAATCCTCGATTGAAGCGGCTCTCATACTTCCCTGTGGGAGCGGGCTTGCCCGCGAACATCGGCAACGCCGATGCCATGCATCGCGGTGCGTTCTTCGCGGGCAAGCCCGCTCCCACAGGGATCGTGGAAGGACTCGGCGGGTTACTGAACCAAGCCGAATTCCTTGGCCAGTGCCTTGTACGCAACCACCTGTTTCTTCACGTAGGCGTCCAGTTCCTCGCCGGTCATGGCGAACGGGAACAGCTCACGCTGGTCACGCAGCTTGGCGAAGTCTTGAGAAGCCAGCATCTTGTCGAACGAGGCCTTCCACCAGGCGTAGTCTTCGTCGCTGACCTTTGGCCCGAGGTAGAAACCGCGTACCACTGGCCAGACGATGTCGTAGCCCTGCTCCTTGGCAGTCGGGATGTCTTTCATCTCCGGCTCATCCAGGCGGTTTTCCGAGAACACCGCAAGGATGCGCATGCTGCCGCTCTGGATGTGCGGCATGGAGTCGGAGATATCGGTGGAACCGACCTGGATGTGGCCGCCGAGCAGTGCAGTGGCGATCTCGCCGCCGCCCTCCAAAGCCACATAGCGCAGGTCACGCGGATTGATGCCAGCGGCCTTGGCGATCAGCGCGGTCTGCATCCAGTCCTGGCTGCCAACGGTGCCGCCGGAACCGATCACCACCTTGCTCGGGTCCTTCTTCAGCGCTGCGACCAGGTCGTCGAGGGTCTTGTAGGGCGAGTCGCTTTTCACCGCGATGGCACCATAGCTGGTGCCGACAGCGGCCAACCATTTCACTGCATTTTCGTCGAAACGGCCGAACTTGCCTTGGGCCAGGTTCAGCAGCGAACCGCTGGACCAGGCCACCAGGGTGCCGGCATCGGCGGGGCGCTGGGCGACCACGGCGTTGTACGCCACTGCACCGACTCCGCCGGGCATGTAGGTGACGCGCATTGGCTTGCTCAGGATGTTTTCCTGCACCAGAGCGCTTTGCACCAGCTTGCAGGTCAGGTCGAAGCCACCGCCTGGCGAGGCCGGCGCGATGCATTCAGGGCGTTTCGGTTCGGCAGCGATGGCACTGCTGGCAAGCAGCAGGCAGCCAGTGGCAAGGGCGAGGCGGCGCAGTGAAAAGGTCATCGTCTATCTCCGAGGGTGTTGTTGTTATGAGGTGTTACCAGAGGGCCACGCTGTAGCTCACCAGCAGACGCACTTCGTCGGCATCGCGGGCGAAGTTCGAGCGGAATGTGGCATTGCGCAGGCGAACGGCGACGTTTTTCAGCGGGCCGCTTTGTACCACGTACTTGAGCTCGGTATCGCGTTCCCATTCCTTGCCTTCGCCGCCTGCGGCGCGACTGACGTTGTCGCCGCTGATGTAGCGGGTCATGAAGGTCAGCCCAGGAACGCCCAGGGCGGCGAAGTTGTAGTCGTAGCGCGCTTGCCAGGAGCGTTCGTCGGCACCGGCGAAGTCGTTGATCTGGACGAAGTTGACCAGGTACGGGTTGGCGCCATCGACGTAGGGAAAGGCGCTGTCGCCGGTCAGCTGCTGCCAGGCAGCGCTGACCTTATGGCCGCCCAGGGCGTAACTGAGCATGCCGTTGAACGTGGTGTTGTCGATGCGTCCGGCCTTGGCCTGCCCTGCGTCGTCGCTGAGCGCCAGACGCAGGTCGGCGCCGAAGGTGCCCGGCCCCCACGGCTGGCTGGCGACCAGACCGATGAAGTGCTGACGGTAGATGTCGTCGAGCTGGGCGAAATGGTAGCTGCCGGTGAGGCGGTCGGTGATTTGATAGTCCAGGCCGGCCAAGGACAGATTGTCGGCTGTGAAGCTCCCGCCGAAGCGGCCATTCTTGTTGTTGAGGGCGAGATCTTCCCAGTTGGTGTCGTTGCGATCCTTGGCTTTGTCCAGGCGTCCGCCGGTGAAGGTCAGACCCTTGATTTCCTGCGAGGTGAGCAGCCCACCTTCGAAGGTTTGCGGCAGGATACGCCCGTCGTTGGGCTGCAGGGTGGGCAGATCCGGTATCAGCGAGCCGATCTTGAGCTCGGTGTTGGATACCTTCACCTTGCCGGTCAGGCCAAGCTTGGAATACTCGTCGGCGGCTTTGCCGTCATCATGTACCGGCAGCAGGCCGCTGCCGGCGCGGTCTGGGCTGGAGTCGAGCTTGATGCCCAGCATGCCCAATGCATCCAGGCCGAAGCCTACGGTGCCTTCGGTGTAGCCAGACTCGAAATTGAGCATGAAACCCTGGGCCCATTCGTCGCGCTTGGATTGTTGCGCGCTGGTGCCGTCGCGAAAATCGCGGTTGAAGTACATGTTGCGGGTTTCGAAGGTGGCCGTGCTGTCTTCGAGGAAGGCTGCCTGGCTCAATGGGGCGACGCCGGCTAGCGCGAGGGCGCTGGCGAGGGCGGAAGGTCGTGTAGACAGGGAACGGCGAGGCGTGAACGCCTGCGGCTGCGATGACAGCATCGGGATGACTCCGTATTTTTGTTCTTATTCGATGCACCTTGTTGGTGCTTTTTCCGGCGCGCAGTGCGACCGTGATGCGATGCTAGGTAACGAACCTTTCACCAAGCTTTCACTGTGAAAGGATTGTTACAAGGAGCTTCACAGTGCCGATTACAGCGGTACACTCCGCGCCACCGTCCACCCGAGCAGGGAGAATCCGATGCGTGTGCTGCTGGTCGAAGACCATCTGCAACTGGCCGAAAGCGTGGCCCAGGCCCTCAAGAGCCAAGGTCTGACCGTTGATGTGCTGCATGACGGCGTGGCCGCCGACCTAGCCCTGGCCAGCGAGGACTATGCCGTGGCCGTGCTCGATGTCGGCTTGCCGCGGTTGGATGGTTTCGAAGTGCTGGCCCGTCTGCGCGGGCGCGGCAAGAACATTCCGGTGCTGATGCTCACCGCGCGCAGTGACGTCAAGGACCGGGTCCACGGCCTGAACCTGGGGGCCGACGACTACCTGGCCAAGCCCTTCGAACTGAGCGAACTCGAGGCGCGGGTCAAGGCGTTGTTGCGCCGCAGCGTGCTCGGCGGCGAGCGTCAGCAGCGCTGTGGGCCGCTGGTTTACGACCTCGACACGCGGCGTTTCAGCCTCGGTGACGAGAACCTGACCTTGACCCAGCGTGAGCAAAGCGTGCTCGAGGCTTTGATCGCCCGCCCTGGTCGGGTGATGAGCAAGGAGCAGTTGGCCGCCCAGGTGTTCGGCCTGGACGAAGAAGCCAGTCCGGACGCCATCGAGATCTATATCCATCGCCTGCGCAAGAAGCTCGACAGCCAATCGGTCGCCATCGTGACCTTCCGTGGTCTGGGTTACCTGCTCGAGCATCGCGATGCGTGATGCCGGCAGCCTGCGTGGAAGGTTACTGGGCAATCTGGCACTGCTGCTGGTCATGCTGATGCTTGCCAGTGGCCTGAGCGCCTACTGGAACGGCCGCGAAGCAGCCGATACCGCCTACGATCGCACCCTGTTGGCCTCGGCGCGGACCATCGCTGCCGGCGTCTCCCAGCGGGACGGCAGCCTGAGTGCCGATGTGCCCTACGTGGCCCTGGACACCTTCGCTTACGACAGCGCCGGGCGTATCTACTATCAGGTGCTGGACATCGATCGGCAGTTGATCTCCGGTTACGAAAACCTGCCGCCGCCGCCGCCCGGCACCCCCCGGACCGATGATTACCCGGCGCTGGCGCGGTTCTACAACGCCACTTATCAGGGCCAGGACGTCCGTGTGGTGAGCCTGCTGCGGGCAGTGAGCGAGCCGAACATGAATGGCATGGCCGAGATCCGGGTGGCTGAAACCGAAGAGGCACGTGTGCGCATGGCCCGTGGGCTGATGGCCGATACCTTGCTGCGCCTGGGCATGCTGGCGCTCACCGCGTTATTGATGGTCTGGTTCACCGTCAGTGCAGCATTGCGGCCCCTGGAGCGCTTGCGCTCGGCGGTGGAGGAGCGCCAACCCGACGACCTGCGTGCCTTGCCGGTGGTACCGGTGCAACGTGAGCTACGACCGTTGGTGGAAGCGCTGAACCACTTCACCGAGCGCCTGCGTGCGCAGTTCGAGCGCCAGGCGCAGTTCATCGCCGATGCCGCCCATGAGTTGCGCACGCCCTTGGCGGCGCTCAAAGCGCGGGTGGAGCTGGGGCTGCGCTCGGAGCAACCTGAGCAGTGGCGCCAGACCCTCGACGCCGCAGTGCAGGGTACCGACCGCTTGACCCATCTGGCCAACCAGCTGCTTTCGCTGGCACGAGTCGAGAACGGTGCGCGGGCAATCGCCGAAGGCGGCGCGCAGCGCCTGGACCTGAGCCAGCTGGCCCGCGAGCTGGGCATGGCCATGGCACCCCTGGCGTACAAGCATGGCGTGGCCTTGGCACTGGAGGCCGAGCGACCGGTGTGGCTCAAGGGCGAGCCGACCCTGCTCAACGAGCTGCTCAGCAATCTGGTGGACAACGCCTTGGCCCATACCCCAAGGGGGGGCAATGTGATCTTGCGGGTGCTGGCCCCGGCGGTGCTGGAGGTGGAGGACGATGGACCAGGAATTCCCGAGCAGGAGCGGGCGCGGGTGTTCGAGCGATTCTATCGGCGCAGCGCCCAGGGTAGCGGCCTGGGCTTGGCCATCGTGGGCGAGATCTGTCGCGCGCATTTGGCGCAGATCAGCCTGCATGATGGGGAGAAGGGCGGCTTGAAGGTGCGGGTGAGTTTCACTGCAGATTGAGTGGCAGTCTCCACCGGCCGTGACGCCGGCAAGCTTCAGGTGCCTAGCGCAACATGCTGCGGGCTTCGAGCAACTCGCCGATCTCCAGCTCGGTGCCGAACGGCAGGCCCAGGTGCCGGTAGGCCGGTAGCGCCGCCAATGGCCGGCTGCGCCCCCGCTGGCTGACGCAGCGGGCGATCTGCACGATGTCGATGTAATCCACGTGATCGGTGCGTCGGTCCAGGTCTTGGACCAGACTCGGGAGGCTGACCAGTTGCTCGGGAAACTCCCAGGACGACAGGATCTTGTCGCCCAGCACGGGCTGGATCTGTTCGATCACGTAATGCAGGCACACCGGATCAGACAGCAGCTCGTTGTGCTCTTCGGCATAGATCAGCACCGGTAGCGCACCGATCTGGTGAACCAGGCCGCCGAGGGTGGCCTGGTCGGCTTTGAGCTGAGTGTAGCGTCGGCACAGTTCATAACTGATGCCCGCCACTTCAAGGCTGTTTGCCCAGATATCCCTTAATTTCTGCTCCACGGCCGGCGAGCGGGCGTGGAAGATCTGCTCGATCACCAGGCCGATGGCCAGATTGCAGCTGTAGTTGATCCCCAGTCGGGTGATCGCCGTATGCAGGTCGGTGACTTCCACCGCGGCGCGCAGCAAGGGGCTGTTGACCACCTTGATCAGACGTGCCGAGAGCGCTGCATCACGGCCGATCACCTTGCTCAGGGCGGCCACGCTGATCTCGCTGTCTTCGGCGGCATCGCGGATGCTCAGGGCGACTTCCGGCAAGGTGGGCAGGACCAGGTCATCGTTGCTGATAGCATCGAGCAGTTGCGCTTGGACCATTTCGGCCAGCTTGTTCATGGGCTTCTCTACGGCAGTGGTGGTGCGGCCCCGTCCGTCGGGCGGGGCAGGCTGGTCAGCGTTGGATTTCCTGGTCGCGGTCCAGTTCGTAAGGCAGATTCAACAGCGTCAGGCGCGGACCGCCGAGGCTGGCCAGGTGCAGATTGTCATCGGCCACGGCCTCGGCGCTGAGCACGGCAAGCAACTCGCAGCCATGACCGGTACTGGCGGCCAGGACCACTTCGCCGACCGACGAACCGTGGGTTGGCGAGAAGATTTCCGTGCCGGCCAAAGGCACTTCCTGCTGCTCCAGAGCCAGGCGATATTGCCGGCGCTTGAGCTTGCCCAGGTACTGCATGCGGGCGACGATTTCCTGGCCGGTATAGCAGCCTTTCTTGAAGCTCACACCGTCCAGGGCCTGCAGGTTGATCATCTGCGGGATGAACAGCTCTCGGGTCGGTCCTGTGACCTGGCCAATGCCGGCGCGGATCTGGCCGAGCAACCAGTCATTGAGACTGGCCTCGGCCATGCTGGCCGCCAGGGTTTCGCCCACGGAACCTGCCTGCTCGGCGGGAACCCAGAGCTCGACACGCCCTGGCGAGACGGCCACTGCGATCAGCCCGGCGTTGCGCACCGTGGTACCGGCTGGCGCATCGGCTGGCAGCGGCACCTGCAGTGCCTGCAGCGCAGCCTGGCCACCCTGCAGGCCGAAGCGGGTCCAGGCGGCACTTTCGTCGGTCAGCGTGGCCTTGGAGAACACCGCGTACTTTTTCAGGTCGGCCATTTGCGCATCGAGCAGCTCGCTGGCCATGGCCAGCAGGTAGCCGTTGCCCTCGGGGAGGATGCGGAAGCTCGATTGCATCCGTCCCTTGACCATGCAGCGGGCACCGAGGCTGGCGTGGTCGAGGCTCAGGTAGTTGATGTTGCAGGTCAGCTGGCCCTGGAGGAACTTGCCGGCGTCCGAGCCGCGGACGGCGAGGATGCCCTCGTGGGACAGGGGGCTGTAGAAAGCGGAATCGGGCATGGGTCATCGCGGTGGCTTAAAGACTGGTGGCCATCATAGAACGCCGGTAACAAAATAGGTAGGTGACTAGACCAACGCCTTGTGCCGCTTCGTTCGCCGCTTGGTATACTGCGCGACCTATTCGAGGAGGGCCCCATGGTCGAACAAACTGAACTCAACCGGCTTTTCTGGCACAGCCGCCGCGGCATGCTGGAACTGGACGTGCTGCTGGTGCCCTTCACCCAGGAGGTCTACCCGAACCTGAGCGAAGCGGACCGGGAACTGTACCGCCGCCTGCTGACCTGCGAAGATCAGGACATGTTCGGCTGGTTCATGGAGCGTACCGAGTCCGAAGACCCGGAGCTGCAGCGCATGGTCCGTATCATCCTGGACCGTGTCCAGCCCAAGTGAAGGTTTCCAGTGCCGCTGGCAAGGCTCGCGCCTGCTGCTGACGGCCTACCTGGGCTGCCAGCTGCTGGCGTCGCTGGCCTTGTTGTCGAGCACGTTGCCTGGCTGGCTCATTCTGGTGCTTGTCTTCGCTTGTCTGGCCCACGCCTGCTGGGCCATCCCCCGCCGTATTTCGTTGACCCATCCACATGCCGCGACCGGCCTGCGCCGTGATGGGCGTGGTTGGTGGGTATTCTCCCAGGCGGGGGGCTGGCAACCCGTGCGTTTGTGCCGCGACAGCATGGCATTGCCGGGGTGGGTGGTGCTGCGTTACGTCAGGGCAGGGCAGCGTTTTGCCCAGAGCCAGTGCGTGGTCGTGGATGCCCTGGAGGCCGAGCAGCACCGGCGCCTGCGCCTGCGCCTGAAGTTCAGCCGCAGGCGTTGGGCAGGCCTTACGCCGGAGTAAGGACGGTGTCCCTGGCCTCGTCGAGCATCCCTGGATAATCCAGCGTGTAATGCAGTCCGCGGCTTTCCTTGCGCTGCATGGCCGAGCGGATCATCAGCTCCGCCACCTGCGCCAGGTTGCGCAGCTCGATCAGGTCACGACTGACCTTGTAGTTGCTGTAGAACTCGTCGATCTCATCCAGCAGCAGGCGGACCCGATGCTCGGCCCTTTGCAGGCGTTTGCTGGTGCGGACGATGCCCACGTAGTCCCACATGAAGCGCCGCAGTTCGTCCCAGTTGTGCGCGATGATCACGTCTTCGTCCGAGTCGGTCACCTGGCTGGCATCCCAGCAGGGCAGGGCCTTGGGGATCTGGACCTGCTCCAGGTTGGCCTGGATGTCGGCGGCGGCGGCGCGGCCATAGACGAAGCATTCGAGCAGCGAGTTGCTGGCCATGCGGTTGGCGCCATGCAGACCGGTGAAGCTGGTCTCGCCGATGGCGTAGAGGCCGGGCACGTCGGTGTGGCCGCGATCGTCGACCATCACACCGCCGCACGTGTAGTGCGCGGCCGGTACCACCGGGATCGGCTGGCGAGTGATATCGATACCGAAGCCCAGGCAGCGCTCGTAGACGGTGGGGAAGTGCTGCTTGATGAAATCGGCTGGCTTGTGGCTGATGTCCAGGTACACGCAATCCACGCCCAGGCGCTTCATCTCATGGTCGATGGCGCGCGCCACGATATCGCGTGGTGCCAGCTCTTCGCGGGGGTCGAAGCGCGGCATGAAGCGCTCGCCGTTGGGAAGGCGCAGCAGGGCGCCCTCGCCGCGCAGGGCTTCGGTGATCAGGAAGCTCTTGGCCTGTGGATGGTACAGGCAGGTCGGGTGGAACTGGTTGAACTCCAGGTTGGCCACCCGGCAGCCGGCGCGCCAGGCCATGGCGATGCCGTCGCCACAGGCGCCATCCGGATTGCTGGTATAGAGGTAGACCTTGGCAGCGCCGCCGGTGGCCAGCACCGTGAAGCGCGCGCCGAAAGTGTCGACCTCGCCTGTGTTGCGGTCCAGCACGTAGGCGCCCAGACAGCGCTCGCCCGGCAGGCCCAGGCGGCGCTCGGTAATCAGGTCGACGGCCACGCGTTGTTCCAGCAGCTCGATGTTGGCGCGTTGACGGGCCTTGGCCAGCAGGGTGGTGAAGATCGCCGCGCCCGTGGCATCGGCAGCGTGGATGATGCGTCGATGGCTATGACCGCCCTCGCGGGTGAGGTGGAATTCGAAACCGCCGTCGTCGACGCTGTGCCGCTCGTCCCGGGTAAAGGGCACGCCCTGCTCGATCAACCACTGGATCGCTTCGCGGCTGTGTTCGACGGTGAACCGCACCGCCTGCTCATGGCACAGGCCGCCTCCGGCATTGAGCGTATCCTCGACGTGGGACTGCACGGTGTCGCTGTCGTCGAGCACCGCGGCGACACCGCCTTGGGCCCAGAAGGTCGAGCCATTGGCCAGGTCGCCCTTGCTCAGGACCGCGATGCGCAGGTGGCTGGGAAGGTTCAGTGCCAGGCTGAGGCCGGCCGCACCGCTGCCGATCACCAGGACATCATGTTGGAATTGTTGGCTCATGTCGGGACACTAGTAATCTTTGGAAGGGGCACGGCACAATAGTCACGCGCCGATGGCAATGTGAAACTATCGTGAATACTGGCCGGGATGCCTTTATAGCAGCCCCGGGTGGCGAATTTCCATGCCGCTGGTGAGGTGTCGGCAATCTCGTGGGAACTTTCCGACACGGCGGGAAATCCTATGAAGGCTGCCCGCACGCCACCATTTTGCCAGCGGCGACGCAGGGCGGCAGCTGTATCCGGGCTGCTACCCGCGTATTCGAAACCTGATTATCGACGCCGCCGGCTCCGATCGTGCCGCGTCTTTCGTGCGAGCCGACCAAGGGCCGCAGGAAACTTGCTTGGAGGGGAGAACTTTTGCGCAAAGCCCGAGTCTATGTTTGCAAGCCTGAACGATGGCTGTTGCAACGCTCCTTCAGGTTCATTGAGGAGTGTTCATGCTAACCCAGGAAGAGGATCAGCAGCTGGTCGAGCGCGTGCAGCGCGGCGACAGGCGAGCTTTCGATCTGTTGGTGCTGAAGTATCAGCACAAGATTCTGGGGTTGATCGTGCGGTTCGTTCACGATACCCACGAGGCCCAGGATGTGGCGCAGGAAGCCTTTATCAAGGCCTACCGTGCGCTTGGCAATTTCCGCGGTGACAGCGCGTTTTATACCTGGCTGTACCGCATCGCCATCAACACGGCGAAGAACTACCTGGTGTCCCGTGGAAGACGGCCGCCAGACAGTGATGTGAGCTCTGAGGATGCGGAGTTTTACGACGGCGATCATGGTCTCAAGGATCTCGAGTCCCCAGAGCGCTCGTTGTTGCGGGATGAAATCGAAGGCACCGTCCATCGCACCATCCAGCAACTGCCCGAAGACCTGCGCACGGCGTTGACCCTGCGTGAGTTCGATGGGTTGAGTTACGAGGACATTGCCAGTGTCATGCAATGTCCGGTGGGTACCGTGCGCTCTCGAATCTTCCGCGCTCGGGAGGCCATAGACAAAGCCCTGCAACCTCTGTTGCAGGAAACCTGAGACAGCGGCGACAGCCAAGAGAGGAACCGCCATGAGTCGTGAAGCTTTGCAGGAATCGCTGTCCGCGGTAATGGATAACGAAGCGGACGAACTGGAATTACGTCGGGTGCTGAACGCCGTCGACGATGCCGAAACCCGTGCCACCTGGTCGCGTTACCAGGTCGCCCGTGCAGCCATGCACAAGGAGTTGCTGCTGCCGAAACTGGATATCGCCTCGGCGGTGTCTGCCGCACTGGCCGACGAAGCCGTGCCGGCCAAGGCCAAGAAAGGCCCGTGGCGCAGCATTGGCCGCCTGGCTGTCGCTGCCTCGGTCACCGTTGCGGTACTGGCCGGTGTGCGTATGTACAACCAGGACGAGATCACTGGTGCCGAGCTCGCCTCCCAGCAGCCAGCCCAGCAAGGCCTGAGCATGCCACAAACCCAGGGCCCCGCTGTATTGGCAGGCTATAGTGAGAGCAGTGAGCAACCGACCGGGCCGATGGCCAACGGCGTGCTGCAGAACCAGGCTGGCTGGGATCAGCGCCTGCCAGGTTACCTGCGCCAACACGCTCAGGAGTCTGCGATCAAGGGCACCGAAACCGCTCTGCCATATGCCCGCGCCGCCAGCCTGGAAAACCGCTAAATAAGGAGGACCATGCGCGCGCTACCTCTCCTGTCGCTGCTGCTAGGCAGCTGCATGACGGTGCCAGTGTTGGCGGCCAATTCTTCGCCCGAGGCGAGCGAATGGCTGAGCAAGCTGGCACAAGCCGAGCAGAATCAGAGTTATCAGGGCTCCTTCGTCTACGAACGTAATGGCAGCTTTTCTTCCCACGATATCTGGCATCGCGTCCAGGACGGCAAGGTCAGCGAGCGATTGTTGCAGCTCGATGGCGCCGCCCAGGAAGTCGTGCGCGTGGATGGCAAGGTGCAGTGCGTCAGTGGTGCGTTGGCCAGTGATCTGGCTGGCGCAGGGGCACCGGATTCGGCGCCGCGGGTACTCGATCCCCTCAAATTGATGAGCTGGTACGACCTGAGCGTGGCCGGCAAGTCACGGGTGGCCGACCGCGATGCGGTGATCGTCACCTTGACCCCGCGTGATCAACACCGCTACGGCTTCGAGTTGCACCTCGACCGTCGCACCGGGTTGCCGTTGCGCTCGTTGATGCTCAACGACAAGGGGCAATTGCTCGAGCGCTTCCAGATGACTCGTCTGGACACCGATGATGTGCCCAGTGACGATGATCTGCGTGCCAGCGCCGCCTGCAAGCCTGTGGCGCGTGCCAGCGGCTCTTCGGCGCAGGCTGTGGTTGGCTGGCGCTCGGATTGGTTGCCGCCGGGTTTCGAATTGATCGGCAGTTCAGTCCGCCGCGACAGTGAGCGTGGCACCACGGTGAGCAGCTTGATGTATGACGATGGCCTGACCCGCTTTTCGGTGTTCCTCGAGCCTATCGACGGCGATGCGGGCACCGACACGCGCACTCAGCTTGGTCCTACCTCGGCAGTGTCGCGGCATCTGAATACGCCTAAAGGCAAGGTCATGGTGACCGTGGTGGGCGAGGTGCCTCTGGGCACCGCAGAGCGAGTGGCGCTATCGATGCGTCCGCAGGACAACCAGGCGCGCCAGTAATGGCGCGCTTTTCTTTTAGCCGTGCCAACCTGTGCAAACCCTTGGCTGAAATGAAATTAAAGCATTGTCATTTGCAATCCTTCGTCAAATTTTCTATAGGTCAGACTTCTTGGAGTCTGGCCTTTGCTGCGTCTGCAAAAGCTTAACTGCTAACTACGCTCGTTGTGACGGGAGCCGTATGTCAATACCACGCTTGAAATCCTATCTATCGATGTTCGCCGCCGTGCTCATGCTTGGCCAGGTGCTCACTGCCCAGGCCGAAGAAGCCCTGCCGGACTTCACGACCCTGGTCGAGCAGGCCTCGCCAGCGGTGGTCAACATCAGTACCAAACAGAAACTGCCTGACCGCCTCGCCGGTGGGCAGATGCCTGATCTTGAAGGTCTGCCACCGATGTTCCGCGAGTTCTTCGAGCGCAACATCCCGCAGCAGCCGCGTTCGCCCCGCGGCGACCGTCAGCGTGAAGCCCAGTCGCTGGGCTCGGGCTTCATCATCTCCAGCGACGGATACGTGCTCACAAACAACCACGTGGTGGCCGATGCCGACGAGATCATCGTCCGCCTGTCGGACCGTAGCGAGCTGAAGGCCAAGCTGGTCGGTACCGATCCGCGCACCGACGTGGCCCTGCTCAAGGTCGACGGCAAGAACCTGCCGACCGTGAAGCTCGGTGACTCGGAGAAGCTCAAGGTCGGTGAGTGGGTATTGGCCATCGGTTCGCCGTTCGGCTTCGATCACTCTGTGACCAAAGGTATCGTCAGTGCCAAGGGCCGAACCCTGCCCAATGACACCTACGTGCCGTTCATCCAGACCGACGTGGCGATCAACCCAGGCAACTCCGGCGGCCCACTGTTCAACATGAAGGGCGAAGTGGTCGGGATCAACTCGCAGATCTTCACCCGCTCCGGCGGCTTCATGGGCCTGTCGTTCGCCATCCCGATCGACGTGGCGCTGGACGTTTCCAATCAGCTGAAGAAAGACGGCAAGGTCAGCCGCGGCTGGCTGGGCGTGGTGATCCAGGAGGTCAACAAGGACCTGGCCGAGTCGTTCGGTCTCGACAAGCCGGCTGGCGCACTGGTCGCCCAGGTACTCGAAGATGGTCCGGCTGCCAAGGGTGGCCTGCAGGTAGGTGACGTGATCCTGAGCATGAACGGTCAGCCGATCGTCATGTCCGCCGATCTGCCGCATCTGGTCGGTAGCCTCAAGGACGGCGAAAAGGCCAAGCTGGAGATCATTCGCAACGGCAAGCGTCAGAACCTGGACGTAGTCGTTGGCACGCTGCCGGACGACGACGCCGACATCGCTGCCGGTGCCCAAGGGAGTGCCGAACGTAGCAGCAACCGCCTGGGCGTATCGGTCAGCGACCTGACCGACGAGCAGAAGAAATCGCTCGAGCTCAAGGGCGGCGTGGTCATCAAGGAAGTCCAGGAAGGTCCGGCTGCGCTGATCGGTCTGCGTCCGGGCGACGTCATCAGTCACCTGAACAACCAGGCCATCACCTCGGCCAAGCAATTTGCCGAGATCGCCAAGGAGCTGCCGAAGAACCGCTCGGTATCGATGCGCGTCCTGCGTCAGGGTCGTGCAAGTTTCATTACCTTCAAACTGGCTGAATAAGCTGGCGTTGAGGTAGGAAAAGGGCAGCTTCGGCTGCCCTTTTTCATGAAGTCCTTTATTCACGGTGATGAAACCTCAATGCACAGCCGATCGAGGAATCTCCCATATCCCTGAAGCTTGAGGTACAATTCCCGGCTATTTTTCGGCGGGCGTCCGGCTCGCAGCCTTTTCGAGTGTTGACCTGTGAGTGATTTGAGTCATATCCGCAATTTCTCCATCATCGCCCACATCGACCATGGCAAGTCGACGCTGGCCGACCGTTTCATCCAGATGTGCGGTGGCCTGACTGCGCGTGAAATGGAAGCCCAGGTGCTCGACTCCATGGACCTGGAGCGTGAGCGCGGTATCACCATCAAGGCCCACAGCGTCACGCTCAACTACAAGGCGCAAGATGGCAAGATCTACCAGCTGAACTTCATCGACACCCCCGGCCATGTCGACTTCACCTATGAAGTCTCGCGCTCGTTGGCAGCTTGCGAGGGTGCTCTGCTGGTGGTCGATGCTGGCCAGGGCGTCGAGGCGCAATCGGTGGCCAACTGCTACACCGCGATCGAGCAAGGTCTCGAGGTGATGCCGGTACTGAACAAGATGGATCTGCCCCAGGCCGACCCGGACCGCGTCAAGGACGAGATCGAGAAGATCATCGGCATCGATGCCACCGACGCCGTAGCGTGCAGCGCCAAGAGCGGCATGGGCGTCGACGAGGTGCTCGAGCGCCTGGTGCACACCATCCCGGCCCCCGAGGGGGAAATCGACGCCCCTCTGCAGGCGCTGATCATCGATTCCTGGTTCGACAACTACCTGGGCGTCGTTTCCCTGGTGCGTGTGCGTCATGGCCGCGTCAAGAAGGGCGACAAGATCCTGGTCAAGTCCACCGGCAAGGTGCACCTGGTCGACAGCGTCGGGGTCTTCACCCCCAAACACACCCAGACCGCTGACCTCAAGGCCGGCGAAGTGGGCTTCATCATTGCCAGCATCAAGGACATCCATGGTGCTCCGGTCGGTGACACCCTGACCTTGTCCGCGACCCCCGAGGTCGAGGTGCTGCCAGGCTTCAAGAAGATCCAGCCGCAGGTCTACGCGGGTCTGTTCCCGGTCAGCTCCGACGATTTCGAAGACTTCCGCGACGCTCTGCAGAAGCTCACGCTCAACGATTCCTCGTTGCAGTACATGCCGGAAAGCTCCGACGCCCTGGGCTTCGGTTTCCGCTGTGGCTTCCTCGGCATGCTGCACATGGAGATCATCCAGGAGCGCCTGGAGCGCGAGTACGACCTGGACCTGATCACCACTGCACCAAGCGTGATCTACGAGCTCGAACTCAAGACCGGCGAAACCATTACCGTCGACAACCCGTCGAAGCTGCCAGATGTATCGGCCGTGGCCGATTTCCGCGAGCCGATCGTCACTGCGACCATCCTCGTGCCGCAGGAGCATCTGGGCAACGTCATCACCCTGTGCATCGAGAAACGCGGCGTGCAGCGCGACATGCAGTTCCTCGGCAGCCAGGTGCAGGTGCGTTACGACATGCCGATGAACGAGGTGGTGCTGGACTTCTTCGACCGCCTCAAGTCCACCAGCCGCGGCTACGCTTCGCTGGACTATCATTTCGATCGCTACCAGTCGGCCAACCTGGTCAAGCTGGATGTACTGATCAATGGCGACAAGGTCGATGCCCTGGCATTGATCGTGCACCGCGACAACGCGGCCTATAAAGGCCGCGCGTTGACCGAGAAGATGAAGGAACTGATTCCTCGGCAGATGTTCGATGTAGCGATTCAGGCAGCCATCGGCGGCCAGATCATTGCGCGGACAACCGTCAAGGCGCTCAGAAAGAACGTACTGGCCAAGTGCTACGGCGGTGACGTCAGCCGTAAGAAGAAGTTGCTGGAGAAGCAGAAGGCCGGTAAGAAACGCATGAAACAGGTCGGCAACGTGGAGATTCCACAAGAAGCCTTCCTTGCCGTGCTCAGGTTGGATAGCTAGGTCCTATGTCGCTAAATTTCCCGCTGTTGCTAGTCATCGCCGTTGCTGTCTGCGGCCTGTTGGGCTTGATCGACCTGCTGTTCCTGGCCCCGCGCCGGCGAGCAGCGGTCGCCAATTACCAGGGCAGCGTCAGCCAGCCAGAAATGGCCGTGGTCGAACGCTTGAACAAGGAGCCGTTGCTGGTTGAGTACGGCAAGTCGTTCTTCCCGGTGCTGTTCATCGTGCTGGTGCTGCGTTCGTTCCTGGTGGAGCCGTTCCAGATCCCGTCGGGGTCGATGAAACCGACCCTGGAAGTCGGTGATTTCATCCTGGTGAACAAGTTCTCCTACGGCATCCGTCTGCCGGTGATCGACAAGAAGGTCATCGAGGTGGGCGACCCGCAACGCGGCGATGTGATGGTCTTCCGCTACCCCAGCGACCCGAACGTCAACTACATCAAGCGTGTGGTCGGTCTTCCGGGTGACCAGATCCGCTACACCAGCGACAAGCGGTTGTACGTCAACGGCCAGCCGGTCGCCGAGCAACTGGTCGGCGCAGAGCCGGGCACCTTGGGCAGCGCCGAGCTGTACAAAGAGAAGCTGGGCGAGACCGAACACCTGATCCGCAAGGAAATGACCCGCTATCGCATGCCGCCCGACCAGCAATGGACCGTGCCGGCCGGCCACTATTTCATGATGGGCGACAACCGCGACAACTCCAACGACAGCCGTTACTGGGACGACCCCAATATCCCCCAGGCGCTGCATGGCATGGTCCCGGACCGCAACATCGTCGGCAAGGCCTTCGCGGTGTGGATGAGCTGGCCAGAGCCCAAGCTCAGCCACTTCCCCAACCTGTCGCGGGTCGGCCTGATCCATTGATACCCAACGGCGCTGTCCAGCAGACAGCGCCGAATGCATTTCTGACATAGGCTGTGTTCTCAGGGATCGAGAGATCCGCCGCCGGTGGCGGTGGACCACAGCCAAACAAGTCTTCCAGGATGTTGATTTGAACAACGCGTTGAACAACCCACGGGTGGCCGCATGAGTGCTTCCCTTGCCCGTCTGGAGCGCAAGCTCGGTTACACCTTCAAGAACCAGGATCAGATGCTCCTGGCCCTGACCCATCGCAGCTATGCCGGGCGCAATAATGAGCGCCTGGAATTCCTCGGTGACGCCATTCTCAATTTCGTGGTTGGCGAAGCCCTGTTCGAGCGCTTCCCTCAGGCGCGCGAAGGCCAGTTGTCGCGCCTTCGTGCACGGTTGGTCAAGGGCGAGACCCTGGCCCGCCTGGCCCGGGGCTTCGACCTGGGCGAGTATTTGCGCCTGGGATCGGGTGAACTCAAGAGCGGCGGTTTCCGCCGCGAGTCGATCCTCGCCGACGCCCTTGAGGCACTGATCGGTGCCATTTACCTGGACGCCGACATGCAGGCTGCCCGGGAGCGTATCCTGGACTGGCTGACCAACGAGTTCGACGGCCTGACCTTGGTCGACACCAACAAGGACCCCAAGACACGCCTGCAGGAGTTCCTGCAATCGCGTGGTTGCGAGCTGCCGCGTTACGAGGTGGTGGACATCCAGGGCGAACCGCACTGCCGTACCTTCTTCGTCGAATGCGAAGTGGTTCTGCTGAACAACAAGAGCCGTGGCCAGGGCGTCAGCCGGCGTATCGCCGAGCAGGTCGCCGCCGCCGCTGCATTGATCGCCCTGGGCGTGGAGAATGGCAATGACTGATAGCAACCCGACCCGCTGCGGCTACGTGGCCATCGTCGGCCGTCCCAACGTGGGCAAGTCGACGCTGCTCAACCACATCCTCGGGCAGAAGCTCGCGATCACCTCGCGCAAGCCGCAGACCACCCGCCACAACATGCTCGGTATCAAGACCGAGGGTGACGTGCAGGCGATCTACGTCGATACCCCGGGTATGCACAAGGCCAACGACAAGGCCCTGAACCGCTACATGAACCGCAACGCCTCGGCGGCCCTGAAGGACGTCGACGTGGTGATCTTCGTGGTCGATCGGACCCGCTGGACCGATGAGGACCAACTGGTGCTGGAGCGGGTGCAGTACGTCACCGGCCCCGTGATCCTGGCCGTGAACAAGACCGACCGGATGGACGAGAAGGCCGAGCTGATCCCGCATCTGCAGTGGCTGCAGCAGCAACTGCCGAATGCCGAGATCGTGCCGATTTCGGCCCAGCAGGGGCACAACCTCGAGTCACTGGAAGCGCTGATCGCCAAGCACCTGCCGGAAAACGAGCACTTCTTCCCCGAAGACCAGATCACCGACCGCAGCAGCCGCTTTCTCGCCGCTGAACTGGTGCGTGAAAAGATCATGCGTCAGCTCGGTGCCGAGCTGCCGTACCAGATCACCGTCGAGATCGAGGAGTTCAAGCAGCAGGGGCATGTGTTGCATATCCACGCCCTGATCCTGGTCGAGCGGGATGGCCAGAAGAAGATCATCATTGGCGACAAGGGCGAGCGTATCAAGCGTATCGGTTCCGATGCCCGCAAGGACATGGAAGTGCTGTTCGACGCCAAGGTCATGCTCAACCTCTGGGTCAAGGTCAAAGGAGGCTGGTCCGACGATGAGCGCGCCCTGCGCTCGTTGGGCTACGGCGACCTGTAGCGGTCCAGCGCAATTGGCGTGCTCTGTGGGAGCGGGCCTACAGAGATAGTGCATGGAACAACCTGACGCCCAGCCGGCCTATGTACTGCACAGTCGTGCCTACAAGGAAACCAGTGCACTGGTCGACTTCCTCACGCCCCAAGGCCGTATGCGCGCAGTGTTGCGCCGGGCCAGGGGCAAGGGCGGCAGCCTGGTGCGGCCGTTCGTGCCGCTGGAAGTGGAGCTGCGTGGGCGCGGCGAGCTGAAGAACGTCGGGCGCCTCGATACCCTGGGCATCGCCGCCTGGTTGCATGGTGACGCACTGTTCAGCGGCCTCTATCTCAACGAATTGCTGATGCGCCTGCTGCCGGCGGAAGCGCCTCACCCGGCATTGTTCGAGCACTACACCTTGACCTTGCAAGCGCTGGCCGCAGATCGGCCGCTGGAGCCGCTGTTACGTTCCTTCGAATGGCGCCTGCTGGATGAACTGGGCTATGCCTTCGCCCTGGGGCAGGATGTCAACGGCCAGCCCGTGGATGCCAGTGGCCTCTATCGCCTGCGAGTCGATGCGGGCCTGGAGCGGGTGGAACTGGTGCAGCCTGGCTTGTTCACGGGGGCCGAGCTGTTGGCCCTGGCGCAGGCCGACTGGGACGCTCCCGGCGCCTTGCTTGCAGCGAAGCGCCTGATGCGCCAGGCCTTGGCGGTGCATCTTGGGCCAAAGCCTCTGGTTAGCCGGGAACTGTTTCGCAAGCGCTGAGCACGTCGTATCCTGTAGCGCTAAACCATCAGGAGAGCCTTTCGTGACTCACAGCAACCGCATGCTTCTTGGCGTCAACATCGACCACGTGGCGACGCTGCGCCAAGCCCGCGGCACGCGTTACCCGGACCCGGTCAAGGCCGCCCTGGACGCCGAGGAAGCCGGTGCCGACGGCATTACCGTGCACCTGCGCGAAGACCGCCGGCATATCCAGGAGCGTGATGTGCTGCTGCTCAAGGAAGTGCTGCAGACCCGCATGAACTTCGAGATGGGCGTCACCGAAGAAATGATGGCCTTCGCCGAAAAGATCCGCCCAGCGCACATCTGCCTGGTGCCCGAAACCCGCCAGGAGCTGACCACCGAGGGTGGGCTGGACGTGGCAGGCCAGGAGGAGCGGATCAAGGCTGCTGTCGAGCGCCTGGCGCGCACCGGTGCCGAGGTGTCGCTGTTCATCGATGCCGACCAGCGGCAGATCGAGGCCTCGCGCCGTGTCGGTGCCCCAGCGATCGAGCTGCATACTGGACGTTATGCCGATGCCCAGACGCCAACCGAGCTTGCCGAAGAGCTTCAGCGCATCAAGGACGGCGTGGCGTTTGGCGTGGGTCAGGGGCTGATCGTCAATGCCGGGCATGGCCTGCATTACCACAACGTCGAGGCGGTAGCCGCTATCAAAGGCATCAATGAACTGAACATCGGCCATGCGTTGGTGGCCCATGCGCTGTTCGTCGGCTTCAAGGCTGCCGTGGCCGAGATGAAGGCCCTGATCGTGGCGGCCGCGCGCTGAGAACGATCGCCGGCGCCTGCAGGCGCCGGCTCAAGGGGAAGGCGGCGTTACTTGCGCGCCAGTAGCGTCGCGCGCCGTGGCGCCGGCAGACCTTCGATGGTCTTGCCATGGTCATTGGGATCGAGGAAGTCGACCAACGACTGATAGCGCATCCAGTCGGTGCTGCGTTGTTCCTCGACACTGGTCACACTGACATCCACGCAGCGTACCTCGCTGAAACCCGCGCGCCGCAACCAACGCTCCAGCGCCGGCACCGACGGTAGGTACCAGACGTTACGCATCTGCGCGTAGCGGTCTTCGGGCACCAGCACCTGCTGTTCGTCACCTTCGATCACCAGCGTTTCCAGTACCAGTTCGCCGCCTTTGACCAGGCAGTCCTTCAGCGCCAGCAGATGTTCGATCGGTGAGCGGCGGTGGTAGAACACTCCCATGGAGAACACCGTGTCGAAACCTTCGAGATTGGCAGGCAGGTCTTCCAGGGCGAATGGCAGGTGCCAGGCGGGCAGGTCGGGGAGGTATTGCTGCACTGCCTGGAACTGACAGAAGAACAGCCAGTTCGGGTCGACGCCAATGACCATGTCGGCCCCTGCGCCGAGCATGCGCCACTGGTAGTAGCCGTTGCCACAGCCGACATCGAGGACGCGCTTACCCTTGAGGTCCAGGTGCGGGCTGACCCGAGACCACTTCCAGTCCGAGCGCCATTCGGTGTCGACGTGGACGCCGAACAGGTCGAACGGCCCCTTGCGCCAAGGTGACAGGCCCATCAGAGCCTGATGCATCTGGGCGCGGGTGGCATCGTCGCAGGGGCAGTCCAGACGCAGGCCATCGACCAGGTCGATCTCGCTCGGTTGCAGACGCGGCAGGGCCTCCAAGGCCCCGCGCCAGCGATCGAGGTCGCCATGGCCTTTTTCCAGCTTGGCTTCGAGTTGAGCTTGCAGGCCTCGGGACCAGGAAGCCAGTGGAGTGCCCGCCAGGCGGCGGACCAGGGGAGACAGATCGATCATCGGCTTTCTCCGCGAGATACCCCGTACTTTAGTGCGGGGAGGGATAGCGAGGCGTGCGAACTGCGCGCCCTTACGCCGGCCTGTCTTGCTGCTCGATGTAGCGCCGAACCACGTGCAATGGCGCACCGCCTACGCTGCCGGCGAAATACGACGCCGACCATAACGCATTCCCCTGCCAGGCTGGTTGCATCAATTCCGGGAAATAACACGCAACGAATCCTCCACTAGACCAACCTTGAGAAAACCAGGGTAACCGCGCTATTTTGCTGAATAATATGGATAAAGGCTAATCCAGAGTGAAAGCTACCAAAACCCTCCAATTGCGCATCAAGGACAGGCATGCGCCCGTTCTGCGCGGGTGGGCGCGGTCGGTTAACACTGTCTGGAATTACCTGAACGAATTGAGCTATCGCAACATCTGTGACCATGGGCGATTCTTGACCGGCTTTGATTTTCAGCCGTACACCAAAGGCTCCGGCAAGTTGCTCGGCTTGCATAGCGGCACCGTGCAGGAATTGCAGGAACAATACGCCGTCAAGCGTAATGCAGCTAAGCGTGCGCGGCTGGCCTGGCGCAAGTCGGGCGGCGTTCGCCGGTCGTTGGGTTGGGTTCCCTTCAAGGGCGCTCAATGCGCACCGGTCTGGAAAAATGGGCAACTCTACTTTAACGGGCATTACTTCGGCGTATGGGACAGCTACGGCCTTGGGCAATTCAAGTTTCGCGCCGGTAGCTTTAGCGAAGATGCCCGTGGCCGTTGGTACTTCAACGTGTGTGTTGAGGTCGAACGTACTTGCCCAGCCGGACAGGCTGAAATCGGTATCGACCTTGGGTTGAAAACCACGGCCACCTGTAGCGACGGCAGCGCCCTTGAGGCGGGGCGGTTCTACCGCGACCTTGAAGGCAAGTTGGCCATTGCCCAGCGTGCCGGCAAGAAAACCCGCGCGCGAGCCATCCACGCCAAGATCGCGAACCGTCGCAAGGATGCACTTCACAAATTCAGCACCGCGCTTGTGCAGCGGTGCGGGCTGATCGTTGTTGGCAACGTCAAGCCCAAAGCGTTGGCTAAGACCCAAATGGCCAAGTCGGTGCACGACGCCGGTTGGGGCATGTTGAAAACGATGCTGTCTTACAAGTGCGATAGCGCAGGCATCGTTTTTCGTGAAGTCAACGAAGCGTACACCACCCAAGCCTGTTCGCATTGCGGCGCACTCCCGCCCAGTAGTCCGAAAGGTAGAACCGGCCTTGGAATAAGAGAATGGACGTGTGAGTGTGGTGTCACTCACGACCGCGACATTAACGCGGCGAGGAACATTCTCGCGGTCGGGCATGGCCGTCTACCTGTAGGAATTCCCGTCCTTTAGGGCGGGGAGGATGTCAAGGCAGGGCTATCAGCGAAGCGAAGTTAAGGCATTGGAACCATGGCACCACCTTGGTGAAGCCGGCGGCGAGCAGTCGTTCCTTGTGGGCGTCGAGGGTATCGGGTTTCATCACGTTCTCGATGGCGCTGCGTTTCTGGGCGATCTCCAGTTCGCTGTAGCCATTGGCACGCTTGAAGTCCAGGTGCAATTCATTGAGCAGGGCCTGTTCGGCATCGTCGGCGAAACGCAGCTTTTCCGAGAGGATCAGCGCGCCTCCAGGCAGCAGCGCCTGGCGGATGCGTCCAAGCAATGCCAGGCGTTGCTCAGGCGCGATGAACTGCAGGGTGAAATTCATCGCCACGACCGAAGCAGGTTGCAGCGGCAGGGCGAGAATGTCGGCTTCCAGCACCTGTACCGGCAACAGTTCCTGGAACATCGAATCCTGGGCGGCCAGATACTGTCGGCAGCGCTCGACCATGGCCGCCGAATTGTCCACGGCGATTACCTGGCAGCCTTCGCTACGTACGTGGCGACGCAGAGACTGAGTGACCGCGCCCAGCGATGCGCCAAGGTCGTACAGCGCGGTGTGCGGCTGGGCGAACCGTGCCGCCAGCACCCCAAGGTTCTCGACGATGGTCGGGTAACCGGGCACCGAGCGCTTGATCATGTCCGGGAATACGCGGACCACGTCCTCGTTGAAGACGAAGTCGGGCACCTGCTCGAGGGGCTGGGCGAAAAGCCGGTCGGATTGCTTGCTCACGGTGTGCTCGTGCTGGGAAACGGGGCGCCATTCTAACCAAAAGCCGGCATCGCTGCCTAATGATCGGACCAATGCGACGAACTGCGGGGTGGGGGACGGTTTCCTTGTTTCAAAGCCCTGACCGGGAACGGCGATCTTTCTCCATGGGTATCGTAATAACCCCGACTTCGCCGCGCAGTGGAGATGTTTAAAGTCGTCTAAGTAGTCCAGTGTCGAATAAGCCATTAGAGGCATTGAATGTATGGTAAAGGAAAGTCGTGAGTATTCAGCGCTGTTCGCGTCGGATCAAGTAACACCTGGGAAGTCCTTCACCTTTGAACAATTGGACAGCGAGCAGCGCGCAGCTCTCGTACCCAGTCAACTGTTCGATCATAAGAAAAATGACCCGGCATTCATTTTTAGTTCGGACAATCTATTAACCATCAAGCGCTATGAACATGCCGTTGGACGCTTGCCCAGTCATCAGGAGATTGAGGCAAACCGAGCCTTTGCCATCTTGCAGATCGACGTCGCCGACGTGAAAGTGCTGTTTGACAATCTGCGAGCGCACGCCAACTCCTGGGATGCGATCGAAGACGAATGCAAGCGTTTAGGTTCCGGCTTGCAGGTATTTGCCGAATCAATCATCACGGAAGGCGCTGCGCTGATAGCGCAGATCAAGGCAATGGACTCCTGGAGTGCCCAGGTCGACAGCAAGGCCCTGGGTGCCGCAGCCTTCATGAACGATGATGGCAAGACCTTCCGCGAGCAGGTCGACGCCCACCTCTCGTTGATCAAAGAGGATGTCCTGCACCAACGCAGCAACATTCAACACATCAGGGCGCTTGTCGACCGTTTCGGTGATGACATTAGCGAAAATCTCAAGCCCATGACCGATGCCTTGTTGGCGCAGGTCCAGAGCCAATCCGTTCCCGAAAAACTGGTCGAGCTGCAGCAGAAGCTTGCCGAGTTGGACGAGGCCATACAATTCAATTTGAGCCAATATAAAACCTTTGTCGGTGTTTCTTTCTCCGGCTTGGCGTTTGGCCCTTATGGGCTCATCATTACCGGTGGCATCTTCGGCGCCAAAGCTGAAAAGGTCAGAAAAGAAAAGAACGAACTGATTAAACAACGCGCGCAGGTGGACCGCGACATCAAAGCGCTCGTTGGTGATGTCGGTGGATTCGAAACCATCGGTGAGCATATCTTGGACATACAGTTTCGCCTGGTTGACGTCAGTGTCGCGGCAAAGAATCTAGAGGATGTCTGGATTCTCTTGGGATCTTATGTAGAACATTCCATCAGAAGAGCCGAGCGGGTGTCGACCCAGTTGGAGCTTCGTCACTTCGTCACTTCGTTCGAGCGGGTCATCAGGCCTTGGAACAACATCCAAGACATCTCGATCCAGCTTTCTCGGCTGTTCAACAAAGCCCTCAAACTCGAAGGAGACGAATAAATCATGGACATCAAAGCAGACGATCTACCGGACATCGGCGCAATGCTGTCTATCGAAAGCCGCTTGAACGACCTTTATCACAGTAAGACTGCCGGTATGGTCCCGGCCGTTCGCGAGCGCTTGCGCGATTTGAGGGGGCTGATACAGGGTAGTAACGATATTCTGCGGGAAAATGTGATCAGTGCGCTGGTGGCGTTGAACATGGACCTCGAATTCTCCTCGACAGCGACCGAGGAGGACCTGCTACGTTCCTGCCAGTTCCTGAATGAGGAAATGGTGCAGATTGCCCAGGCGGTCGAGCGTGTGACGCGTTACCGATCACCCTCGCTCATCGCGGTGGCCGAGGACAACGATCAGCGTGTCGCCAGCAGTCGCGCCGCGGTGGAACGCCAGGAGCAGTTGATCGCCGCGCAACGCAAGCGCTTGTCCGAAGTCGATGAGCTGCTAAACACCTTGGATCGACCCTCAGTACAGAAGGCGCTGCGCAACCTGATCCCGCAGGAAAAAGATATCGATGCCATGCTGTCCGCGTTCAGCGATCCCACCCTCAGCGTGGGGTTGGTCAAGGCAGCCTTGGAGAAGCTCAACCAGAACCTTGACCTGCTCGAGCAAGGGCGCAGGTTTTCCGATGTGCTGGATGCACGGGCGCGGCTTGCCGCTCAACTGGAAGAACAGATGCGGCTGTTGCAGGAGTTGCAACGGCAACTGCAAGCAGCCCAGGCGAGGGGCGGGCAGTTGGTGGGTGCACGGGAGCTGCTGGCGTTGCGCGAGCCTTGGTTGGAGCAGGCCAACAGGTTCACGGTGCGTTGGCAAGCGCTCTCGGTCACGCTTCGGAGATGCACCGAACTGCATGACTTGGTCACCGCTCTGGGTGAGGCGCGTGACTACCTGCTGGCGCTGCGTCGGCGGATCGAAGCGGTCTGACCGACGCTCAGCGCACCCGGACTTCGCAATCGAAGGTCTGCACCGGTTGCACTTCCGGGGCCCAGGGTTGTTGATAGACCAGGACCAGGTGGCCGTCGCCGGCCGCCTCGGCCTGGAAGCGCCAGGTGGATTCGCCGGCGGTACCGACCAGACCACTGTCCTCGGGGGCGGCATAGACTTCTGGGCCAAGGCTGCGCAGCACACCTGGGGCTGCGTCCTGAACCCGCCAGCGATAGCCGGTAGAGGGGTTGCTGGGCAGGGTCAGGCTGACGACCTGGCCGACCAGCAGACGCTTGGGACATTCACTGTCGGCATCCAGTTCGGCGGGTTTGTTCTGGGGCTGTTGGGCGCAGGCTGCGAGCAAGGCAAGGCCCAGTGGAACGAACAGGCGAGGGGCGGACATGGCGGCTCCGGAGGCAGACGATGGCCTGAGGATAACCGATGACGCCGGGTTTTTGTGCAGTTGGCAAGGGCCGCGTCGCCGGCAAGCTGGCGCCTAAGGATACACCGCCGTTCCAAGGGGCGTCGGATTCCCGTAGGCGTCGGCTTGCCGGCGATCGATCAGAACAACACTTTGACCACGTCAGCGAAGCGCTTGGCGAAGTGCACCGTCAAGCCTTCTCGCAGGTAATCGGGCAGCTCTTCGAAATCGCCACGGTTGGCCTCGGGCAAGATCAGCTCGTAGATTTTCTGCCGCTTGGCCGCGATCACCTTTTCGCGCACGCCGCCAATCGGCAGCACCTGGCCGGTAAGCGTCAGTTCGCCGGTCATGGCCACGCCTTTCTTCGGTGCCTGGTCGCGCGCCAGCGACAGCAGTGCGCTGGCCATGGTCACCCCGGCGCTCGGGCCATCCTTGGGCGTGGCGCCTTCAGGCACGTGCAGATGGATGAAGGCTTCGTTGAAGAAGCCCGGCTCGCCACCGAACTGCTTGAGGTTGGAGCTGACATAGCTATAGGCGATCTCTGCAGACTCCTTCATCACATCGCCGAGCTTGCCGGTCAGCTTAAGGCCACGGTTGAGCGTATGGATGCGCGTCGCCTCGATCGGAAGCGTCGCCCCTCCCATGCTGGTCCAAGCCAGGCCAGTGATCACGCCTTTGCCGGCCAGTACCTGTTCGCTGCGGAATACCGGCATGCCCAGGGCGGCCTCGAGGTCCTTGGGACCGATCTTGAGCTTGGCTTGCGGGTCGTCCAGCAACTTGACCACCGCCTTGCGTATCAGTTTGCCGAGTTGTTTTTCCAGCTGGCGAACTCCGGCCTCACGGGCATACCCCTCGATCACCGTGCGCAATGCGCTGTCGCTGATGCTCAGACTGCTCTTGGCGACACCGGCCTTGGCCAATTGCTTGGGCCATAGGTGCCGCTTGGCGATGGCCAGCTTTTCTTCGGTGATGTAGCCGGAGAGACGGATCACTTCCATACGATCGAGCAAGGGGCCGGGGATCGAGTCGAGGGTATTGGCGGTACATACGAAGAGCACTTTCGACAGGTCCAGGCGCAGGTCGAGGTAATGATCGAGGAAGTCGACGTTCTGCTCGGGATCGAGGGTTTCGAGCAAAGCCGAGGCCGGATCGCCCTGGTAGCTCTGGCCCATCTTGTCGATCTCGTCGAGCATGATCACCGGATTCATCACCTCGACATCCTTCAGTGCCTGCACCAGCTTGCCAGGTTGAGCGCCGATGTAGGTGCGGCGGTGACCTTTGATCTCGGCTTCGTCGCGCATGCCGCCGACACTGAAGCGGTAGAATGGCCGGCCCAAAGACTCGGCGATCGACTTGCCGATGCTGGTCTTACCCACGCCTGGCGGCCCCACCAGCAGCACGATGGAGCCACTGATTTCGCCTTTCCAGGCACCAACGGCGAGGAATTCGAGGATACGTTCCTTGATGTCATCGAGCCCAGCATGGTGCTGGTCGAGTATCTTGCGCGCATGCTTGAGGTCGAGCTTGTCCTTGCCATACACGCCCCAGGGCAAGGCGGTGGCCCAGTCCAGGTAATTGCGGGTGACGGCGTATTCGGGCGAGCCGGTTTCCAGGATCGCCAGCTTGCCCATCTCTTCGTCGATGCGCTTCTTCGCCTGCTCGGGCAGGGTTTTGCCCGCCAGCCGTTGCTCGAACTGTTCCAGGTCGGCACTGCGATCGTCCTTGGTCAGGCCCAGCTCCTGCTGGATGACCTTGAGCTGTTCTTTGAGGAAGAACTCGCGCTGATGCTCGCCGATCTGGCGATTGACCTCTGCGGAAATCTCGTTCTGCAGGCGCGCGACCTCGACTTCCTTGCGCAGCATCGGCAGGACCTTCTCCATGCGCTTGAGCATCGGCACGCAGTCGAGCACTTCCTGCAACTGTTGGCCTGTGGCCGATGTCAGGGCGGCGGCGAAATCGGTGAGCGGCGAAGGGTCGTTGGGGCTGAAGCGGTTGAGGTAGTTCTTCAGCTCTTCGCTGTACAGCGGGTTGAGTGGCAGCAGCTCCTTGATCGCGTTGATCAGGGCCATGCCGTAGGCCTTGACCTCATCGGTCGGTACGGCGGGTTCCCGTGGGTAGTCGACTTCCACCAAGTAGGGCGGGCGGTGATGCTTGAGCCAGGTGCGGATGCGCACGCGGGTCAGGCCTTGGGCGACGAACTGCAGCTTGCCGTTTTCACGACTGGCATGGTGCACCTTGACCAGGGTGCCGTACTCGGGCAGGGCCGAGGTGTCGAAATGACGATGGTCTTCTGGCGGAGTATCCATGAAGAACAGCGCTAGGGAATGGTGCGGCGTCTTGGCCACCAGGTCGAGGGTCTCGGCCCAGGGCTCTTCGTTGACGATCACCGGAAGCACCTGAGCCGGGAAGAACGGGCGGTTGTGGATCGGGATCACATAGACCTTGTCCGGCAATTGCTGGCCGGGCAGGGCGAGCGCATGGCCGCGTCCGGCCTGGGCATCGAGGTGTTCGACTGTACTGTGTTCGTCGGGTTGTTCGGGGAAATCCTGCTGGTCGCTCATGGGGCACCTGCGTGAATGGCTATGGTGCTTAGATGGGGCGGGCGGCGGAGGGTTTCAAGCGGCAGGCCACAAGCCACAAGCGATCAAGCGGGCTCACCGGCACCGCTTGATCGCTTGTGGCTTGCAGCTTGCCGCTTGCAGCTCAATCCGCCAATTTGTAAGCGATGATGTAGTCGCCCATGCGAGTGCCCAGCGAGCCGTGACCGCCGGCGACGATCAGCACGTATTGTTTGCCGTCCTTGCCGGTATAGGTCATCGGTGTGGCCTGGCCACCGGCGGGCAGGCGAGCCTTCCACAGTTCCTTGCCGTCATTGGTGTCATAGGCGCGCAGGTACTGGTCCAGGGTACCGGCCAGGAAGCCGACGCCGCCGGCGGTGACGATCGAACCTCCCATGCTCGGCACGCCCACCGGCAAGCCGATCGGCACTGGCGTACTGTCGCGGGTGGTGCCGTTCTTGCGCTTCCACACCACTTTGTTGGTGAACAGGTCGATGGCCGCTACATAGCCCCAGGAAGGCGCTTGGCAAGGCACGCCCAGCGGCGACATGAACGGGTGCATGATCACTGCGTACGGCGCACCGGTGTTGGGTTGTACGCCGCTGGTCTCGCTCTCGCGCTTGCTGCCGGCAGCCACCTGCTCGCGCGGCACCATCTTCGACACGAAGGCCATGTAGTTGGGCGAGGTGAACAGCAACTGGCGCACGGGGTCGACTGAGACACCACCCCAGTTGAACACCCCGACATTGCCCGGGTAGATCAGGCTGCCCTGTTCCGACGGCGGCGTGTATTGGCCTTCGTAGCGCAGTTCGCGGAACTGGATGCGGCACAGCATCTGGTCGAACGGCGTGGCGCCCCACATGGCCTGCTCACTGAGTTCCGGGCCCAGCAGGTTGAGGTCCGAGCGCGCTTGGGTCGGCGCGGTGTGGTCACCGGGAACGGCGCCTTGGGGCGTCGGGATTTCGCGGATCGGCACGATCGGCGTGCCGTCACGGCGGTCGAGCACGTAAAGGCTGCCTTGTTTGGTGGGCACGATGATCGCCGGCTTGATGCCGTCGTCGGTCTTCAGGTGTACCAGGGTCGGCTGGCTGCCGACGTCCATGTCCCAGAGGTCGTGATGAGTGAACTGGTAGTTCCAGCGGACCTTGCCGGTAGCCAGGTCAAGCGCGACCACGCCAGCACTGTACTTCTCCGCGCCGGGGGTGCGGTTGGCGCCGTATTGGTCGGGTGTCTGGTTACCCAGGGGGAGGTAGATCAGGCCGAGTTTCTCGTCGACACTGGCCAGCGACCACATGTTGGCCGAGTTGCGGCTGTACGTCTTGCCGGGGGCCAAGGGCTTGGTGTCTTCAGGATTGTTGCTGTCCCAGTTCCAGACCAGACGACCGTCGTGCACGTCGTAGGCGCGGATCACTCCAGAGGGCTCGTCGGTCGACTCGTTGTCCGTGACATGACCGCCGATGATCACCAGTTCACGGGTGATCGCTGCCGGCGACGTGGAGTAATACCCACCGGCGGTGAACGGCCCCATACCGATACTCAGGTCGATGGCGCCCTGGTTGGCGAAGCCTTCGCAGACCCGGCCATTGTCGGCGTTGATGGCGATCAGGCGAGCGTCGGCGGTTGGCAGGTACAGACGACGCGGGCAGGCCAGCGCCACCGCCTGGCCGGCTTCGGATACCTTCGGTACCGGACTGCCATCGCGGCTGACGTAGCTGTTCTCGTCATAGTACGAGACGCCGCGGCAGGTCATGTGGGCAAAGCCCTTGAAGGTGTGGGTAGGGCTTTTGATCTGCGGGTCGAAACGCCAGATCTCGGCACCGGTGTCCGGATCCAGGGCCAGCACCCGGCCATGGGCGGTGCAGGCATAGAGCATGCCGTTGGCCTTGAGCGGGGTGTTCTCGTTGGTCAGTTCGACTGGATCGTTGTCGGTCGGCAGGTCGCCGGTGCGAATGCGCCAGGCTTCTTCCAGACGATAGGCGTTATGCGGCGTGATCTGGCGCAGTGGCGAGTAGCGGTCGCCATGTTCTGTGCGTCCATAGGCCTGCCAATCACCGTCAGGCATCGACGGCGCGGCGCTGGCCATTTCGCTGCTCTCGCGGCCCACTTCGCCGAACACTTCGCCTGGGTGGGTGAACTGACTGGCCAGCGCGCAGGCGCCCGACGCGAGCACCGCGACGCTGAGCAGGGCAGTGTTGGCCTTGGAGGCCGGCCCGGTGAGTGGGCGGCGTGCCCAGGGCAGCAGCAGGATCACGCCGATGGCGAACCACAGCGACAGGCGTGGCACCAGTTGCCACCAATCCAGGCCGACTTCCAGCAGTGCCCACGCCGTGCTGCCCAACAACAATACACCGTACAAACCCAAGGCGATGCGGCGCAGGGCCAGCAATAGGATGCCGCTCAGGGCGAAACCGATGCCGGCGATCAAATAATAAAGCGATCCCCCCACCAGGCTAAGCTTGATACCGCCTGCCAGCAAGGCAAGGCCCATCACCAGCAACAGCACGCCCATGATGCGTGGTAGCCGGTGTTTTTCATTCTTGGCACCTTCGGTGCTCATCGTAGGTACTCCGTCAGGTCAAAATTCAGTGCTTGCGCACTTAAAGTAGTAGCAGCCGACAATCATCGTTTCGTTTGAGATAGCGCTGTCTTTGGAAAATGGACAACAGTCGAGCGCGGCGAGTCTGGCCAGGCTCGACGTTCAAGGCGCTATCTGGAAGGAATGAATCGATTCAGCGTGGGCGGGAGGATAGCGTGCTGGCTCGATGAAAAAAAGACAGATTGTCGCAGGGAATCGTTGCCGATCCGGTAACAGTGGGCGGCCCATCGCCGGCGCGACGGCGATGGGCGTCCAGGCCGGATCAGAAGGTGGTCCGCAGCCCAACCTCGACACTGCGCCCCGGTGCTGGAGCGATGTCACGCAAGATCGAGCTGGCATAACGTACGGTCTGATCGGTGAGGTTCTCACCGCGCACGAACGCCAGCCACTGGCTCTTGCCGATATCGAAGCGATAGCCGACGCTCGCCCCCAGGGTGGTGTAGCCGTCGGTGCTGGTCTCGTTGGCCGGCTTGCGATGTTGCGACGCGGCGTGCTGCACGTCGATTCGCGCCTGCCAGCGCTCCAGAGTCCAGACCAGTCCGCTGTTCAGGCGCAGCGGGGCGATACGCGGCAAAGGCTCGCCACTGTCGAGGTTCTTGGCGCGGGTGTAGTCGCCGGACAGCTCGAGCGCGAAGCTGCCATAGCGATTCTCCAGCAGTTGCCAGCGGTCCTGTGCCTCGATGCCATAGAAGCGTGCGCGCACGCCTTGGTAGCGGTACTCGGGGAAGCCGTCTGTCTCGTGGTCGTGGTCCTCGTCATGGTCGTGATCATGACCTTCGCGTAGGTTCCCGGTACCTATCAGGCCGATGTAGTTGCGAAAGTGGCTATAAAACACGCCCACGCTGCCCTTGTGGGTGCCGTTGTCAAAGCGCAGGGCCAGGTCGGCGGAAATCGCCTTTTCCTTGTTCAGACTGGCATCGCCGACTTCGTAGGCGCCAGTCGCTACGTGGGCGCCGTTGGCATAGAGCTCGTAGAACGTCGGTGCACGTTCGGTATAGGCCAGGTTGGCCGCCACAGCCCATACCGGGTCGAGCTGGTAGAGCGCGCCGGACGACAGGCTGAAGGCATTGAAACTACTGCTGCTGTCGGCATCGATGAAGTTCTCGTTGCCTTTGGCGTCCGGGTCGACCCTAGTGTGTTCCAGGCGGGCCCCCAGGCTCAGATTCAGGCGCTCGGTGGCCTGCCATTGCTCCAGGGCGAACAAGGCCAGACTGTCGGTATCGGTGTGTGGGACGAAAGCCTCCTCACCCAACGCCGAGAACTCATTGCGGCTGACTTGCGCACCGATCACGCCTTCCAATGGGCCCAACGGCTGATGGCGGGCCTCGACGCGGGCCTCGTAGCCTTTGTTCTTGAACGTGGTGTGGACCTCGCCTTCTTCGATTTCGCTGTGCTGGTAGTCGGTGTAGCCGGCATCGACCTTGACCGAGCTGAACGGGCCGTCGAGATCTCGCAGTTCCGATGCGAAGGCGTAGTGGTCCTGTTTCATGTCCAGGCGCACGCCCGACTCGGCTACCGAGCCGTAGTTGCTGTCGTAACGGCTGTAGGACAGGCCGGCATAGCCATGATCCCAGTGGTAGCTGCCGCCAACCGCTCCACCGTCCTGGCGACCGTCGCTGTTCTCCAGGCGTCCATGGCTGCCAGGCTCGTCGGCATCGCGGACTTTGGCGCTGAGTGCGTGACCGGGGATGCGCAGGTCGTTGAATTGCCGGCTGTTGGCATCCAGGTGCAGGGCGAACTCGCCGTTGCCGGCTTCCAGCTTGCCAGCGCTGCTGCGGGTGGTATCGGCCCCTCCGTAGCGCAGTTCGCCGGCGCCCTGGATGCCTTGGATCGGTGCGTCAGGTATGCGGTTGTCGAACGTGTTGACCACCCCACCAATGGCGTTTCCGCCGTACAGCAGAGCGGCCGGGCCGCGAACGATCTCGATGCGCTCGACGGTCACCGGGTCCAGCGGCACTGCGTGGTCGTAGGACAGCGACGAGGCATCCAGGGCGCCGACGCCATTGCGCAGGATGCGTATGCGATCACCATCCAGGCCGCGGATCACCGGACGGCTGGCACCGGGGCCGAACCAGGTGGAAGCGACACCGGGTTGCTTGTTCAGGGTTTCGCCGAGGCTGCCATGTTGCTGTTGGAGCAGGTCGTCGCCTTCAAGGACGGTGCTGGGCGTCGCGAGTTGACCATTGCCGAGCGGGTTGGCGGTGATGATCTGGGGTTCGAGTTCCACGGCCTGGCTGGGAGAGGAGGCCAGCCATAAGGCGATGGCAAGAGGGGAGAGGCGTAGCGGGAGGTGTTGCATGGGGTTAAGGCGTTCCTTGGCAGAGTTTTGTTAGTGTTACTGTATAACATCACTATTTCAGCACAGCGCCTCTCGACTTGACCAGCGCTTTTCTCCCAGCGCCGAGGCGAGCACATCGCTCAGCACCGACCACTACACTGGTGTAAGGTGCGCATCTTTTACGGAGCACTGGCATGAGCACGGCCCAACACAACGCACTGCATGGCAAGACCCTGGAGCAGATCCTCACCGAGCTGGTGGCTCACTATCAGTGGCAGGGGCTGGCTGAGCGCGTCGATGTGCGTTGTTTCAAGAGCAACCCGAGCATCAAGTCGAGCCTGACCTTCCTGCGCAAGACGCCTTGGGCGCGGGAGAAGGTCGAGCAGCTCTACGTCAAACTGCAGCGCAATGCCTGAGCGGCCAGCTCGCTTGTGGGTGGCCGCAGCGGCTGTGCTGGGCTGGGTGGGGCTGGCGGTGCAGGTCTATCTGGTGCTGCTGGGCCGCTGGCAGGCGCAGGCCAGCCTGATCGGCGGCCTGGTCAATCTCTTCGGCTACTTCACGGTGCTCAGCAATACCTTGGTGGCGACGGTGCTCAGTTATGCCGCTTTCGGTCACCAGGGCCGGGCCAGACGCTTTTTCCTGGCGCCGATGGTGAGTTCTGCGGTGGCGGCCAGCATCGTGTTGGTAGCGCTCGCCTACAGCGTGTTGCTGCGGCACCTGTGGCATCCGCAAGGTTGGCAGTGGCTGGCCGATGAGCTGCTGCACGACGTGATGCCGTTGTTGTACGTGCTGTACTGGTGGTTCGAGGTGCCCAAAGGCAGCTTGCGGCTCTGGCACCTGGCGCTCTGGGCGCTGTATCCGGCCTTGTATTTTGCTTATGCGCTGTGGCGAGGGAGCGAGATCGGTGTCTATGCCTATCCGTTCATCGATGTCGCCAGTCTCGGGTATGGGCAGGTCATGCTCAATGCGTTGGGGGTGCTGGCGGGGTTCTGGGGCATTGGCTTGGTGTTACTGGGGGTGGATCGGTGGCGGGCTTTTCGGGGTTAGGCTTGGGTTTTGGGGTTTTGGGGCTTTGGGATCGGGAACGATCCATTTTGTGTAGCGGCGCTACTGGCCCCTTCCGCCTTTACGGCGGGTCCCTTGTTTCTTGGAAAAAGGGACGCAAAACCGCTTGCTCCCACATACGGCCCCTACGCTGCGCTTCGGGGTCCCCTCGCTCCGGCGGCTTGCGGGCCCG
>NZ_JAHWIW010000034.1:0-62755 GCF_025377065.1 Pseudomonas sp. HD6422
CAAGCGGTTTTGCGCTCCTTTGTCCAAGAACAAAGGAGCCCGCCGTAAAGGCGGAAGGGGCCAGTAGCGCCGCTACATCCCTCGGATCAACCACCCAATCACAGAGCCCCCTCCCCCACAAAGAACGAAAAAACTTGCCAATCTTCAGGAACGTTTTCCAATCCCGTATAACCAATAGGTCTTATCCCCCTGCCCAGCTTTAACCGGTACAAGGGGCAAGGACCAGAGTTCCAAGGAGTGGAAACCATGAGCGTCACGCTCAAATGCCTAGAATGCGATGCAGCCGACATCGTCAAACCAGATCGGCCGCACAAAAAGTCCATCGTCACCTGCCGCGCCTGCGGCGCAATCGCCGTCTATGCCGACGTGCTGGAAGCCACCGGCCAACGCCTGATGGCCGAACTCCAGCGCAAGCTCGCATCCCTCAGCGGAACTTGAGCTTGGCCACCCGGCTCAACGCCCAGCCCGCGAATACATAGAACGCGTCCAGGTAGAACAGACCCTCGTAGTTAGGCAAGGATTGCCCCTGCACCAGCACCTCCGGCGTCGGTGGGAACAGGGCATAGATGCCGTTGGGCAGTACCGCCAGTGCAAGCAACAGCAAGTAGGTGATCGTACGCAGCAGGGTCGAGCGGACAGTCGAGCGGTCGGCCCATTTCAGACCGAAGTAAGCGACGACACCGGCGACAGGCAATACCCAGAAATGCGTCGGGATACCGATGAACATTTCAGCCACGATACTTCTGGTTTCCACTCGGAGACCTCCGCAAAAAGAGCTGGATTATCACGAGTGAGGCAGGCGAATGCAAAACTTGCCCCCATGGCGATTCCGGACGCCCACGGGGCGCTCATCACGGATGCAGCCTCTCTCACGATCGCCGGCGCGTTTCAGTCAAGACATTCCCGCGCCGCCATGCGCAACTTGTTGGAGGACAAGAAGCTGCCTTTGTAGAAGGTCGCCCGGCTACCCTCGTGATACGCCACGACCTCCAGCACCTCATCGGAGGTGACCGAACTCGGTGCGGTGATGCGATAGCCGTGGGAAATTGACTTTTGCGTGGTCTGCGGGGCCAGCGCTTGCCATTTCGGCATTACGCAGGCAGCGTAAGCCTCTGGCGTCTTGTGCGTGACCTTACTGCCGGTCGGCTTTCCAGGCGTCGCACAGCCCGCAATGACGGCTATCAGAGTCGAGCAACTGAGAATACGAAATATAGGCATTTGAAATTGATCCATTTGAGCTGATGGATTCTATCAACTGCGGCAAAATCGCACTAACCCACCAAGGTAGAACGGTTCGATCCAGTCGCGCTCAAGCACGGCTATTGAGCCCGATTCGACTGAGCACATAGAGCAGATATGCCGCCTGGCTTGTGAGAACAGCTGGCTCGACAGCTTCGCTGCGCTGTCTGTCGAGGGCGCCCCGCAAGCCCTCTGCCACGGCGCGACAAGCCGGATTGAAGTCGCCTCGCGCTTCATAAATACCGCATTCAGGGCAGTTGACCGAGCGGCCGGAGGGTCCCGTTCTTAGAAGCAACGCTTCGTTTCCACAAATGAAGCAGTCCATTGAGCCTCCTTCCAAGCACGTGGTTCGTTAACTAGGCATAGTCGACACCTGAGGCGCTTTCCAGCGCCCAGGCCGAACGTCACTGTGTCCTGCACCACCACGACTGCGCGTACAGCACGCCGTCGATTTCTTCCATGCCGGTAATGTTCATTCCACATTGGGCCATGCCCGTGACCCGCGCATCGAGCAGCCGCGGAATGATGTCCGGTCCGGGCGCAGGGTTGTGTACCCAGGCCTGGGTAGCGATTCGGCCAAGTGCCTGGCTGTGATGGTCGCCGATATGAACGTCCGCCCTCAGCGGCTGTATCTGGCCCAGATGCCCAGTGGGGATCGCCACACCTTTCACGCGGCGGCGGACAAGAAGGAAAAACATAGCGCACCATCGACACTGTATATAGATACAGCATTTCAGCACCCTATAGCGACAAAATCCACTACCACGCAGCGGACTATGCTTACTTTTTCTGGTGCGGGGACAGTGCGATGTGCGGGCGGCTGACGCAATACCGCGGTATCCATGATTTCGTCGAAACCCTGAGCATGCCCGACGCCTGGCGCAACCACGTCGGCGACGGACAGCTGGACAGGTTCAACGTGGCGCCGAGCACCCCCGTGGCGGTGCTGCGGGTCGATGACGCGGGCTTGCGGGCGGATATGGTGAAATGGGGGTGGCGCCCGCACTGGGCGACCGATCGTCCACCGCCAATCAATGCCCGAGTCGAGAAGGTCGCCCATGGTGCGTTTTTCCGGGCGATCTGGCCGCAACGGGCGATCACGCCGGTGGACGGCTGGTACGAATGGGTCGATGAAGGCGGCCCGAAAAAACAGCCCTATTACATCCGGCGCCGGGACGGTCGCCCTGCCCTGTGCGCCAGCATCGGCCAGTTTGCTGGAAACCAGCATGATGGCTTTGTGATCATCACTGCCGACGCGCTGGGAGGGATGGTCGATGTGCATGATCGGCGGCCGGTTGTTTTGTCAGCCGCGCTTGCCCGGGACTGGCTGTCCCCGCAAACGGCGAATGCACATGCAGAGCAACTGGCACTCAACCTGGGAGAACCGCCTGAAGCCTTCGCGTGGCATCGGGTTGGCATGGCCGTGGGCAATGTGAGGAACGAAGGGCCGCAGTTGATCGTACCGGTATGAGTCCGGACCATTGGCCAGGAAGTTTCCCGCATATCAGGTACGGCCTGCGAGCCTGCTCAAGCGCTTGCTCAGTCCAATGCAAATGTTCGGCAGCATGAGGATGACGAACATCCCCCAAAGCCCGACCTGCTCGGTGCAGTACAGCACCACGCCCAGGACGGTAATGACCAAAGTGGCCAGCCCAGGCAAAGTCACTATGCGCTGCTTGCTGCTCACACCCACTCCCCTCTATCGCAAGTCAATTTCACCATCTGCCTGCGAGGTAGAACGCGCCACCGGTGAAGCCGGTGACGAACAGCCCGCGCAACACATCCGTCAGAGTGCCATCGCCCACCAGGTAGGCCTCGATCTTGGCAGCCAGGAAAAATACCGCGAAGAACAGCGCGACCCCCATGATGCGTCGCTGCAATCTGAACCTGGCCTGGTCACTTCCGATCCACACTATCTCAACTCCTTTGAACGACGATCGCCCTGCCCCAAGAATGCCGTGCCAAGCAGATGCCGGCGCCAACGGCACGACGCTAAGCAGTTTGGCATTGGGAACACGCAGAATACGGCTATGTTCAGATCATGTCTGCATCAATCGAGGAATACTTCATGAGCATCCGCAGCCTGGCGAAAAATCTTCCAGCAGATCCGAGCCGCGAAGGCTGGGTGCTCGGTTGGGGCGTGTTGCGAGACCGTTATCCCTGGCATTTCGTCGACGTCTACGCCGACCATAAGACCGCGAAAGCCGAGGCCGAGCGCCGTGGTGAAGGTTACGTGGTGGAGTACGGTTCGCACCGCCTGGGGTCGAATCAGTTCATCTGTGGGGTGGTACCACCTGAAGGCTGAATGCTTGCCCCCCTGCAACTGCCACCTCACCTATGCGACAATAGGCTCAATGTTCGGCCTCAACCCCCGCATTTATCGCCCAACAGCTCGGGCATAGCGTGCAGATGCTCTCATCGACTCATGCGCGCTGGACGAACTCGTCCAACGACTGGCAGGTGCTAGCTCAGCGCCAGATTGGTCCGAAATGGGTCCGCAGCTGCGACGAAGCCACGTAAGTTATTGATAGGTAAGCTCCTTGATCTCCACCGCCAACATCACCATGCAGTTCGGCTCCAAGCCGCTGTTCGAAAACGTCTCGGTCAAATTCAACAACGGCAACCGCTATGGCCTGATCGGTGCCAACGGCTGCGGCAAATCCACCTTCATGAAGATTCTCGGTGGCGACCTGGAGCCGTCCGGTGGCCAGGTCATGCTCGAGCCGAACACCCGCCTGGGTAAACTGCGCCAGGACCAGTTCGCCTACGAAGAATTCAGCGTCATCGACACGGTGATCATGGGCCACGGCCAGCTGTGGCAGGTCAAGGCCGAGCGCGACCGCATCTACTCGCTGCCGGAAATGACCGAAGAAGACGGCATGGCCGTCGCCGAGCTGGAAACCGAATTCGCCGAGATGGACGGCTATACCGCCGAATCCCGCGCCGGCGAACTGCTGCTGGGCCTGGGTATTCCGCTGGAACAGCATTTCGGCCCGATGAGCGAAGTCGCACCAGGCTGGAAACTGCGCGTGTTGCTGGCTCAGGCCCTGTTCTCGGATCCGGACGTACTGCTGCTCGACGAACCGACCAACCACCTGGACATCAACACCATTCGCTGGCTGGAAACCATCCTCACCGCGCGTAACAGCACCATGGTGATCATTTCCCACGACCGGCACTTCCTCAACAGTGTCTGCACCCACATGGCCGACCTGGACTATGGCGAGTTGCGGGTATTCCCAGGCAACTACGACGAGTACATGACCGCAGCTACCCAGGCGCGCGAACAATTGCTGTCGGACAACGCCAAGAAGAAAGCGCAGATCGCCGAGCTGCAGACCTTCGTCAGCCGCTTCTCGGCCAACGCCTCCAAAGCCAAGCAGGCGACGTCGCGCGCCAAGCAGATCGACAAGATCCAGCTGGCCGAAGTCAAGCCGTCGAGCCGCGTGAGTCCGTTCATCCGCTTCGAGCAGACCAAGAAGCTGCACCGCCAGGCGGTCACCGTCGAGAAGATGGCCAAGGCCTTCGACGACAAGGTGCTGTTCAAGGACTTCAGCTTCACCATCGAAGCCGGCGAACGGGTGGCGATCATCGGCCCCAACGGCATCGGCAAGACCACCCTGCTGCGCACGCTGGTCGGCGAGCTGACCCCTGACAAGGGTGAAGTGAAGTGGACCGACAGTGCCGAAGTGGGCTACTACGCCCAGGACCACGCCCACGACTTCGAGGACGACGTGACCCTGTTCGACTGGATGGGCCAATGGACCAGCGGCGAACAGGTGATCCGCGGCACGCTCGGACGCATGCTGTTCTCCAACGATGAGATCCTCAAGTCGGTGAAGGTGATTTCCGGCGGTGAGCAAGGCCGCATGCTGTTCGGCAAGCTGATCCTGCAGAAACCGAACGTGCTGGTGATGGACGAGCCGACCAACCACCTGGACATGGAGTCGATCGAGGCGCTGAACCTGGCGCTGGAGAACTACCCAGGCACGCTGCTGTTCGTCAGCCACGACCGCGAGTTCGTGTCGTCGTTGGCTACCCGCATCATCGAGCTGACGGCCGATGGCGTGGTGGACTTCAGCGGTACCTACGACGATTACCTGCGTAGTCAGGGCGTGGTGGTCTAAGCCATCGACAGAGGACTGGGCACCTTCTGGTGCCTGGTCCGCCCTCCAGCAGGTGGGGCTACCGGTCGAATAATTCGTTAGCCTGCTTTCATTTATCCTTCGCAACAGCCATGATGGGGTCACGCCCAACCGCCCGCCCGCGAACGAGCCCATGACTGCGCAAGAACCTGCCCCCAGCAACACCTTCGGCATCACCCTGCAGATCCTCTCGATCGTCTTCTACACCTTCATTGCATTTCTCTGCATCGGCCTGCCGATCGCTGTGCTGCCCAGCTATGTTCATGACCAGCTGGGCTTCGGCGCGATCGTCGCCGGGCTGACCATCGGCCTGCAATACCTGGCCACGCTGACCAGCCGCCCCTTCGCCGGACGCGTGGCCGACACGCTCGGCGGCAAGCGCGCGATCAGCTATGGACTGCTGGGCATCGCTGGTTGCGGTGTGTTGACGCTGCTGTCGGCCTGGACCGTGTCCAGCCCACTGCTCAGCCTCGTGCTGCTGCTGATCGGGCGTGTGCTGCTCGGCGTGGCTCAAGGCCTGATCGGCGTCGCCACGCTGAGCTGGGGCATCAACCAGGTCGGCGCCGAGCACACGGCTCGGGTGATTTCCTGGAACGGCATCGCCTCTTACGGCGCCATCGCCATCGGTGCCCCCGTGGGGGTGTTGGCAGTGGAGTACTTGAGCTTTGCCGTGCTCGGGCCGGCGTTGCTGGTGATGGCAGTACTGGCGTTGTTGGTGCTGCGTAGACGGGAGGACGTGGTGATCACCCGGGGCGAGCGCTTGCCGTTCTGGTCGGCCTTCGGTCGCGTGGCACCTTGCGGGCTGGGCCTGACCCTGGCCTCCATCGGCTACGGCACGCTGACCACCTTCGTCACCCTCTACTACCTGCAACGTGGCTGGCAGGGGGCGGCGTTGTGCCTGAGCGCATTCGGCGTGTGCTTCATCATCTCGCGACTGTTGTTCGTCAACGCGGTCAACCGTTTCGGTGGCTACAACGTGGCTATCGCCTGCATGGCTACCGAGGTAGTCGGTCTGAGCCTGCTGTGGTTGGCTCCGGCGCCCGCCTGGGCGCTGGTAGGCGCGGGTTTGACCGGTTTCGGTCTGTCGCTGGTGTACCCGGCGCTAGGGGTGGAAGCGATCAAGCAGGTCCCCGCCAGCAGTCGGGGGGCGGGTCTGGGCGCCTATGCCGTGTTCTTCGACATGGCGTTGGCGATCGCCGGTCCGGTGATGGGGGCAGTGGCCGTGCACCTGGGCTATGCCTCGATCTTCGGGGTCGCTGCCCTGCTGTCGCTGGCCGGCGTCGGGCTCTGCCTGCTACTTGTCCGCCGCCGCTGAGCGCTCAGCCATCGCCGGCGCGCCTAGGGTTTGGCTGAAGAACGCTGCGGTGTCCTGCTGCAAGGTATGATGGATATGCCGACGGTCGACGCCCTCGGCGTCCTTGCACAGAGCCGGCATGCGCGCTTGTTGCTCGGCATCGCAGCGGGCCATGAACACGAAGTGCCCGGCTCCTGCTAACAAGCGATAGTCCGGTGTGATCGGCAGCTTTCGCGCCAACGCCTCGGCGTTGCGATCCACCGCCACCAACTGGTCGCGATCTCCGCTGTAGATCAATGCCGGGACCTGCACTCCGGCCAAGGCCTGTCGGCCGAACAGCAGGCTCAATGGCGCCATCAACATCACCGCCCCTACCCGAGGGTCGGCCTGCGGGGCCAGCTCGTTGCGGTCGGCAATCAGGACCCCGTGAGTCTTGCAGGCATCGTGGTCCTCCGGTCGTTCCAGGCAATACCGGCGCAGACGCTCGAGGTCGGGCTGGGCACCGGACAGAATCAGTGCCGTTTCGCCACCAGCGGAATAGCCGATCACCCCGACCTTGCCAGCGGACAGGTGGGGGCCGAGCACCGTATCGTCACGCGCAGCGCTGATCGCCGCGCTGATCTGCAAGGGACGTCCATAGAGGTTGCTCAAGGTCCCCAGGCGGCTGGGATCGCGGGCATTGTCGCCGGGATGGACCACGGCCACCACGACGAACCCAGCACGCGCCAGCGAGGTCGCCAGGTAGTGCAAGGCCAGCGGGCTACCGGTGTTGCCATGAGACAGCACCAGCAGGGGAAATTGCCCCATCGCAACCGGCGCTTCCTCGGCTACCTGCAGCCGGTAACCGTCGATGCGTTGCTCGTGGGTGCGGCCATTGGCTGGATAGAACGCCAACGCCTGCATGGGCCGAGCGTCGACCGGGTCGGTCAGGTTCATGTGATGCAGGCCGGCCACCGAGGGCGTTGCCTGGGCGTGGCCGAGCAGGCCGCAGAGCATCAGTGCCAGCAAAGGACGGGGGATGTTCATCGGCTGCTGTCGCCGCGAGAAGGAATCGGCCCAGCATAAGCCGGGCTCAGGCGCAGAAGGATGAAAACTGGATGAAAGGACAGGGACGCGTGCAGCGCCCTGTCCAAGCGCTCATCAGGCCGCGGCGAACAGTTCGTTGGCGATCTGCGCCTGGGCGTCGTCGATAGCCTTGCTGCGCTGTTCCGGGCCGTAGGCCAGGCCATGGGCGCGAACCACTTCGAGGTCGGTGATACCGATGAAGCCGAGGAACACCTTGAGGAAGTCTTCATGGCCGACACCGGTCGGCTGGCCTGCGTGCAGGCCACCGGCGGTCGAGACGAGCACCACCTTCTTGTCCCCGCACAGACCTTCGGGACCGGCTTCGGTGTAACGGAAGGTCTTGCCGGCAACGGCGACGCGATCGATCCAGGCTTTGAGCTGAGTCGGCACGCTGAAGTTGTACATCGGCGCACCGATCACCACGGCGTCGGCGGCGAGGAACTCTTCCAGGGTTTCGGCGCTGAGCTTGGCCTCGAAGGCCTGGGCGGCATCACGCACGTCTTCCGGAGTGCCGGCAGCTACCAACGTGGCGGCGGAGAAGTGAGCGATGGCATCGGCGGCCAGGTCGCGGTAAACCACTTCGACGCTGGGGTCTGCGGCTTTCCAGGCCTCGACCACTTCACGGCTGAGCTGGCGAGAGGCGGAATTGTCGCCGAGGATGCTCGAATCGATATGCAACAGTTTCATGGGGCTCTCCTGTGAGTGAGGACCGCGGCGGTGGCGATCACGATGGAGAGAATCCTAACCAACCGGCTAATAGCTGAAAAGACCGTAAAAATGCGTTAGTTTGTCCCACGTATAGGACAGTGGACAAAAAATGTGCAAGACCTTAATGACTTATTCTATTTTGCCCGCGTCGTGGAAGCCGGTGGTTTCGCCGCCGCCGGGCGCCAGCTCGGCATCCCCAAATCGCGGCTGTCCCGGCGCATCGCCGAGCTCGAGGAACGCCTGGGTACCCGCTTGCTGCAACGCACCACGCGCCAACTGAAGCTCACCGCAGTGGGTGAACGCTACCTGCACCACTGTCAGGCCATGCTGATGGAGGCCGAAGCCGCCGACGAGGTAGTGGCCAGCATGAGCAGCGAACCGCGGGGGCGCTTGCGGGTATCGTGCCCGGTAGCGCTGGCACATGCCTTTTTGCCCGAGGTGATCAGCCGCTTTCTGGAACAGTACCCGTTGGTGCAACTGGACATGGTCCTGCTCAACCGCCGCGTCGACCTGATTTCCGAAGGTATCGACGTCGCACTACGAGTGCGCAATCTTGGCGAGGAAGATCCGACTCTGGTCACCCGTCGCCTGCGTCAGGCGCAAATGCAACTGGTGGCCGCACCGGGTTTCGCCGACCATATCCGAGACCCGGCCGAACTGGCGTCGCTGCCGGTGTTGGGTGCTGTCGAGGCCGATCGCCTTGTGCATCTGCGACTGCTCGGCCCCCAAGGCCGTCAGCAGGAAATCGCCCTGGAACCGCGTCTGGCCATCGATGATTTCGTCGTACGCAACGCCGCTGTGCGCGCCGGCTTGGGCTTCACGGCCCTGCCAAGCATGTTCTGTGAAGAAGAGCTCGAGCGCGGCGAGCTGGTACGTTTGCTCCCGGAATGGTCGCTGCCGGGCGGCTACCTGCAGGCGGTATATCCGCACCGGCGTGGCTTGTTGCCCGCGGTGCGGGCCTGGATCGACCACCTGGCGGCTTCGTTCGAGGCCTGTGCAGAGCGCTATGTCTGAACTGCTGTAGTCAGCCGAAGCTGCCGAACAGTTGCTGCCACGGCAGCCGCCCGCCAAGCCACAGGAAATCCAGCCAGAACACCTGGTGTGCCAGGACGATGCCCCAGAACACCAGCTGGTAGGAGAGCTTGCGGGTCTTGTGCCGGAACAGCTGCTGGGCCACCAGCGCACCCGGCCAACCGCCGAGCAGTTCACTGGCGTGCAGGATCTTTTCCGGCGTGCGCCAGGCCTGGCTGCGTGCCTGGTGCTTGTCCTGCCAGTACAGCAACACGGTCACCAGGCTCGCCAATGGATACACTGCCAACGGCACCCAGCCCTGCCCCGACAGGCCCATGCGCGTTGCGCCCAGCAAGGGCAGCAGGCACAGCGCGACCAACACCAGCAGTTTCAGGCGCGTATTGCGCACGCCCTCTTCGCGCCCACTGGCGCGCCGCCGAGGCGCTTGTTCGCGAGCCATGGTCAGCCGTTCGCCGTTGACCAATCGACCCAGCCGAACTGCCAGGTGGCCAGGATCAACAGACCGAAGACGATGCGATACCAGGCGAACGCGGCATAGCTATGGTTGGCGATGAACTTCAGCAGGGCCCGCACGGCGATCATGGCGAAGATGAACGAGGTCACGAAGCCCACGGCGAATACCGGCAAATCGCTGGGTTGGAACAGGTCGCGGTACTTGTAGCCCGAATACACCGCTGCACCGACCATGGTGGGCATGGCCAGGAAGAACGAGAACTCCGTGGCAGCCTTGCGCGACAGACCGAAGAGCAAGCCGCCGATGATGGTCGACCCCGAGCGCGAAGTGCCAGGAATCATTGCCACGCATTGCACGAAGCCGATCTTCAGGGCGTGACTCCAACGCATCTCATCGACATGATCGACCTCGATGCGGTGCTCGCGACGCTCCGCCCAGAGCATGATAAAACCGCCCACAACCAGGGCCAAAGCCACGGTAATGGGGTTGAACAGGTATTCGTGGATCAGGTCGGCGAACAGCACTCCCAGTACCACCGCCGGCATGAACGCCAGCAGCAGGTTAGCGGTGAAGCGGCGCGCAGTCGGCTGGCTGGTCAGACCGAAGACCACATCGAGGATCTTGCGGCGGAATTCCCAGACCACCGCGAGAATCGCCCCGAGCTGGATGATGATGTTGAAGGCCATGGCCCGCTCGCCACCGAAGCCGATCAGATCGGCGACGATGATCTGGTGACCGGTGCTTGAAATGGGCAGGAATTCCGTCAGTCCTTCGACCACGCCCAAGATGATTGCCTGAAAGGCACTCCAAAAATCCATCCACTCCCCCGTTGGAGCGCTGCCTTCATGGGCAGGCCCCTCGTTCTTGATTTACTTGTATGCCACGCATGGCCCTGCGGTTTTTACAGCGACAGGTGGGACAAATGCCAGCAGAAAAGTTCATCCCACCTAAAGGTTTCATCTGACGCGGCCGAGATCCTATCAGAGCGCCTCTGCCAAGGCTTGTCGCGGTAAAGCATAGCGCTCACTGATGGCAGTTAGCCATTGGTCGAGTGTGGCACGACGCCCGGACATGCTTGGATAGACCTGAATAAAAAGAACAATCAGGGAGTATTGATGATGAAGGCATTGAGGTCGATGTCGATCAGCCGCCGCTTGTGGCTGATTCTGCTGGTGGCGGTGGTGATGCTGGTGGCTCTGGGGCTGTTGATGTTGCGCCAGATCCATGGCGATCTCTACCAGGCCAAGGCCGAGAAAACCCGCCATGTGGTACAGACCGCCGCCGGCGTGCTGGCCTACTACCAGGGATTGGAAGCGGCCGGCAGCTTGAGCCGTGAGGCCGCCCAGAGCCAGGCACTGCAGGCCGTGCGGGGGCTGCGTTATGACAAGGACGACTACTTCTGGATCAACGATCTGGGGCCGAAGATGATCATGCATCCGGCCAACCCCAAACTCGATGGCAAGGACCTGTCGGCCATCCGTGACCCCGACGGCTTCGCCGTGTTCAACGAGATGGTCGCTCTCGCCCGCAGCCAGGGCGAAGGTCCGGTGAACTACCGCTGGCCCAAGCCCGGAGCCGCCGACCCGGTCGCCAAGACCTCGTACATCCAGCTGTTCAAGCCCTGGGGCTGGATCATTGGCTCGGGGGTCTACGTCGACGACGTCCAGGCTGAATTCAATCGCCAGCTGCGCGACAGTCTACTGCTGGGGCTGGGTATCGTCCTGCTGATGGCACTGGTGGTCATGATGATCGCCCGCAGCATCGCCCTGCCGTTGCAGCAGGCCGTACAAGCCATGGGCAACATCGCCAGTGGCGAAAGCGACCTGACCCGACGCCTGGATACCCATGGCCGGGACGAGCTCAGCCACCTCGGCGAGCATTTCAATCAGTTCAACGGCAAGCTTCAGGGCGTGGTCGGCCAGTTGCAGCGCACCGCCCATGCCCTCGCCCAATCCGCAGGTCAAGTGGGCGACAACGCCGGCGCTACCCGAGCGCACAGCAGTCAGCAATCGCTGCAGATGGATCAGGTTGCCACGGCCGTCAACGAAGTCACCTACGCCGTACAGGACGTGGCCAAGACCGCCGAACAAGCCGCTGGGGAAATGCACGCCGCGCAGCAACAAGTGGAACATGGCCAGCAGGCGATCCACGGCAGCCTGCAGCAGATCGATCGACTGTCGGCCACCATCGAGCAAGCCGTACAGGTCATCCGCGACCTGGCCGGGCATAGCACGCGCATTGGCGGCGTACTGGAGGTCATTCGCTCCATCGCCGAGCAGACCAACCTGCTGGCGCTCAACGCCGCTATCGAAGCGGCACGTGCTGGCGATCAGGGCCGCGGCTTTGCCGTGGTCGCCGACGAAGTTCGCCTGCTGGCCCAGCGCACCGCCCAGTCGACCGCCGAAATCCACACCATGATCGAGCACCTGCAAGGGCAGTCCGATGCGGCGGTACGGGCCATCGACACCAGCAGCGAGGCCTCGCGCCAGACCGTCGAACAGGCCCGCGAGGCGGGTTCCAGTCTGGATGCCATCAGCCAGGCGCTGCACAATCTGACCGCACTCAACGCGTCGATCGCCAGTGCCACCTTGCAGCAGTCCCATGTGGTCGAGGAAATCAACCGCAATGTGCTCGACACGGCCGGGCTGTCGCAGCAGACCGCCGATGCCGCACGACACTCCAGTGAGGCCGGGACCGCCTTGGCACAATTGAGCGAACAACTGGAACAATTGCTCAGGCAGTTCCGCGTGTAATGCCAGCGGCCGGCAGGTTACAATCACGCCCTTTTCCCTACCGAAGGAGCGCTGATGTCCGGCCTCGAACTGATCGCCGCCGTGCTCGGCGTGAGCGCCGTCTGGCTGACGGTCAAACAGAACGCCTGGTGCTGGCCGATCGGCCTGGTCATGGTGCTGATCTATGGCTGGCTGTTCTTCGAGGTGAAGCTGTATTCGGGCATGTTGCTGCAACTGGCATATGCCGTGCTGACGCTTTACGGCTGGTGGCAGTGGAAACGTCCGGATCGGGTCGAGGACGCGCGCCGAGTCTCGCGCCTGGGTAGGTCGACCTTGCTCGCCGGGCTCGCCGCAGGCGTGCTGATGAGCCTGGCGCTGGGCGCTGGCATGGCGAACTGGACCGACGCTGCGCTGCCCTGGCTGGATGCGACCCTGACCGGCTTCAGCCTGGTGGCGCAGTTGTGGATGGCGCAGAAGCGCCTGCAATGCTGGCCGCTGTGGGTGGTGGTGGATGTGGCGTATGTTGGCCAGTACCTGCACCAAGGCATGTATTTCACCGCCGGTTTTTTCGCCGTGCTCACTGTGATCGCCGTACGCGGCTGGCTGGAATGGCGCCGTGATCCGGCGCTGGCCCAGGTGGCGCCATGAAGGTCGTCGTACTATGCGGACCGGAATCCAGCGGCAAGAGCTGGCTCAGCGGCCTGATCCAGGCGCGATTCGGCGGAGTGGTGGTGTCCGAGTACGTGCGACATTTCATCGACCACGAGTGCCGAGACACCTGTTATGCCGATATCCCGGTCATTGCCCAGGGGCAATTGGCCTGGGAAGATCAGGCTCGTCGGCAAGCCCCGGAATTGCTGATCCTCGATACCCACCTGCTGAGCAACATGCTCTGGAGCCGCGCCCTGTTCGACGACTGCCCGGCCTGGCTCGAGCAGGCGCTGCTCGCGCGGCGCTACGACCTGCACCTGTTGCTTAGCCCCGAGGGCGTTGACTGGGTCGCCGATGGCCAGCGCAGCCAGCCGGAGCTGCGCGACCGCCAGGCGTTCTTCGACGACTCCCTCGCCTGGCTGGAAGAACATCGACAACCCCTGCAGATCATCGGCGGTGACTGGTCAGCCCGTGAAAGCGCCGCGCTCAATGCAGTGCAGCAGTTGCTGGAGAAAAACGGCCCCATCCGCTCACTGGGTGTTAATTCGGCGTAACACCACCCCGGGGCCTTTCCCCCGTATTTGCGGGCTTTGCTCCAGTTTCGGGGGCAGTGAAAAATTCGTGAAACACCCTTACCCAACATCGCTCAGACAACGTACTAGCTGGGCCGAGCCGTGATTCTCCGAATAACTTGTATCAGCCTTGAAACAGCCAGCTCCCTACCCACCCTAGCAATTGTGGCTAACCCACTGAATTTCCTACCTTAACGAAAACCGGCACACCTTCTGCTCTAGTTCGTGGCAATGCTGAACGGAACCAGCGCTCTGAAGAAGGAATTGCCATCGTGGGGAATATCGAAAAAGGCTTCTACAGCCTGTTGCTGATCGGATGCACAATCGCGGCCAGTCTGAGTCAGACGGCCCAGGCGGACAACGGCATCATCGTCATCACCCGCGATGTGCAGACTCGCAATGCCACGCGCCCGCCCCTCGCTCCCGACCCCTACCCGACCACTGCCAACGCCAACCCCTCCGCGCAGGTACTTCGGCAAACCAACGAGCTGAGCGACGGCGACTTCGCCAGCATCAGCAGCGGTGCCGGCATCTCCGCGATGGTGACCCAGCAGACCAACAACATCAACGCACAAGTCGGTAACCCGCAACAGTTGCCGAATATGGCAGGTGGTCGCGCCAGCGGTGGCGGCAACGGCATCTCCAACATGGTCAACTCCAGCGTCCAACGTGGCATGGGCGCCTTGAACATCCTCACCGGAGGCAAGTGACATGAGGCACTCGCTGCTGATCACGGCCCTGTTCTGCAGTACTTCGGCCCTTGCCCAGTCGCCGGTGGTGGATACCGCCATCATCGACAGCTCCGCCAGCCGCTACCAGGGCAACATGGCGGTCAACCAGGCTGCCGGCGACCAGCAGCAACAGGCCAACGCCCGCGCCTTCGCCGTCGGCCCCCGGGCCAGCGCCAACTACCAGATCCGCCAGAACCTCGACACCCTGGCCGATCCCGCCCGCGATACCCGTGCGCAGATCAACGGCGATGCCTTCAGCCATGGCAGCGGTGCCCTGGGCGTGAACCAGAGTGCCGGGGCCAACACCCAGCAAGCCAATGCGCTGCGCATCAGCATCGGCACGCAGCCACAAAGTCTCGACGACAGCGTCCTTCTGCAGCAGAACGTGGCGCTGGTCAACAACTCCGATGCACCTGGATCCGTACCCGGCTATCGCCAGGTCACCACCAGCGACCGGGCCTTCACCGGTAGCCGTGGGGTCATCCAGGTGAATCAGAGCGCCGGGGTAGGAAATCGAACTGCCAATACCCTGAGCGTCCGGGTCGCGGACTGACCCAAACAGGTAAAGACAGCACTTAACCTAAAACAACGTACGGAGAATCACCATGAAACCCTCGATGGCACTCAAGCCTCTGGTTTTCGCAATTGCTGCGGTCATGGCTGTTGCTGTACAAGCTGGGCAAAGCAGTCACAACAACGGCCATAACAACGGTCACAATAATGGCCACAACAACGGCCATAACGGTGGTCACAACGGCAACGACGATCCAACCGTGATCTACATCTCGGCGACCGCCAATGCCATGGACGCCCAGAGCAGCACAGACAATAAGATCCTCAACGAAGGCACCCTCAATGGCGCTGAAATGAGCAACTCGGCCACCGGCACCAGCGGCAACGTGGGGGTCAACGTGGCGGCAGGCTCCGGCAACCAGCAGGACAACGCCGCCGCCATCGCCAACGCCGCAGCCGAATCGAGCCTGGACAACAGCTTCGTCTTCGGCACCGCCACTGCAACCGCCCAGGTCAACCAGTACAGCAACAACAACAAGGTGAACAATTACGGCAGCCAAGCGGCTGCAGTGATGAGCGGATCGGGTAACAGCGGCAGCGGCAACATGGGCATCAACATCGCTGGCGGCGACCTGAACCAGCAGAAAAACACCATGGCCATCGCCAACGCCGGTGCTGACATCGGCAACGCGGTAGCGACCGCCTCGGCCACCCAGACCGGCCCAGGCCTGGTCGTGAACAACCGTGCTGACCGTACCTATCGAGTGGATACGCTGACCTACACCACTCGGGCCACCGGTTCCACCGCCCGCGCCAACGCCTCGAACCTGGTGTCCGACAGCACCTCGTCGTGGGCCAAGAACGCCAGTGGCTCGAGCAGCCACAATGCAAGTGGCAGCGCAAGCTGGGGCGCCTCGGGCTCGAAGAGCTCGGAATCCAATTCGTCCCACAACGCTTCGCTGGATGTGACGTTCAACGCAGCCGCCAACGCATCGACCACCCGCACCTGGGATTATGGCCGTCATGAGCGCAGTGAAAGCGAAACGTTCGATGGATCCCTGGATGCATCGCTCAACGCCACCGTGGATGCCTCGCACAGTTCGAGCCATGACTCGTCGTTCGAGAAGGCCTACGATTCGTCCTATGACAAATCGTCCAGTTCGAGCTACGAAAAATCCAAGGATGGAAGCTCCGAGTCCCACCAGAACGTAGCCCAGAGCTACAGCGAGAGCAGCTCCTACGACCTGAGCAACACCGTGTCGTTCCAGGTTCTGACTCCGACCGGCTGGGCCAACCCTGTGACCAACATCGCAACCCTGAGCGGTTCGGTCAATGGCGGCAGTGGCAACCTCGGTGTCAACGTGGCAGCGGGCGTGGGCAACCAGCAAAGCAACTCGCTGGCCATTTCCAACGTCTCGTTCTAACCAGCGCGTAACAGAGGCCCCCTTCGGGGGGCCTTTGCCACGACCGTATCAGAGGCGTTCGACATGCGCATTTTGGCCCTGGCATGTTTGCTGTGTGTGGCAAGTATTAGCGAAGCGGCGCAGATGCCGCTTTCCGTGCTTCCTGGTGGCGCTGTGATTTACAAGCCGATCCAGAGTATCCGCGAACGCAAGTTCGCCGACCTGGTGCAACAGAAAACCGATTTCAGCTGCGGCGCAGCCGCGCTCGCGACCATCCTGCGCCAGGCCTACTGGCTGGATGTCGACGAAAAACAGATCATCGAAGGCATGCTGGCCCATGCCGACCCAGAACTGGTGAGGGTCCAGGGCTTTTCCATGCTGGACATGAAACGCTATGTCGAAAGCCTGGGCATGCGCGCCCGGGGCTATCGGGTGGCAGCGGACACCCTGACCAGCGTGCGCATTCCGGTAGTCGTCCTGATGGACATCCGCGGCTACAAACATTTCGTGGTCATGCAGAAGGTCGACAAGGGCTGGGTGTACATCGGCGATCCGGTATTGGGCCACAAACGCTATAAAGTCGACGATTTCCTCAAAGGCTGGAACGGCATCATCTTCGCCGTGATCGGCCAAGGCTACGACAAGGGCAACGCCCTGCTCGATCCGCCCTTGCCACTGACCGCGAAAGGCCGCATCAACAATTTCACCCCGGTACAGGACGCGGAGTTGATGGACTTCGGCTTCATCCAAAGCGACTTCTTCTAATCGACTCTTATAACAAAAGAGCACGAAGCTCGGGGAGCATCCCATGAAGATTCCAACCTGGCTCACCCTGGCCTGCCTCGCGGCGAGCCTGCCCACCCAGGCGCAGACGTTTGCGCCCATCGAACTCAAGGACCATGAACTGGCCAATCTGCGCGGGCGCTTCGTCATGCCCGGGCGCATCATCAGCTTCGGCGTCGTCATGTCCAGCACCTGGCAGAACGCCAAAGGCGAGGTGATTGGCGTCAGTTCGACGATGCAGATCCAGCAGAACACCATCAAACCGCAATTCTATGTCTCGACCATCGACGAAAAATCCACCACCAGCGGCCAGTCGAGCCAAGCCGGCACCATCAGCGCCGGAACCGGCACCGTGACCGGCGGCGCCGGGCTGGGCACCACCCAGGGCGTGACCCAGGTCGTGCGCGCCGCCGGGGACAACAACGCCGCCAACAACGACGTCGCCATCAACGTCACCAAGGCCAGCCAAGCCGGCAGTACGGCTTCGACGACGCCCAAGGGCCAGTTGCTGACCGCCGGCTCGACGATCTCCGCCAGTAATGGCGCAGGCTCGATGAGCGTTTCGTCCACCAGCAGTGGTGTACAGATGAACATCGTCGCCAGCAACAACCAGGGCGCAACCCTGCAGCGCCTGGCCCAGGGCGGCCTGTTGCAGAACGCCACCCTGCTCGGCACTGGCAACCAGGTGAAGAACTTCACCTCGCTCAACGTGGTGCTACGCGACAACGTGTCGACCGCCGGCGCGGTGAGCGGCAACCTGGATCAGCTTAAAGGCCTTCGCACCCTCGGATACTGATCTACGCTTCGTCTCATCAAATGCAGTCGGAAGGGACGGTTAACCATGCACCGATCTTTGACGTTAAAAGCTGTCGTTTGTTTGACGGCCCTGGCACCGGTCAACCTGCTGTACGCAGCGACCGATCCACAGGTCGAAGCCCTTAAACAGGAACTGATGGCGCTCAAAGCGCGCTACGAAGCACAACAGAACGCACTGATGGTGCTGGAGCAGCGCCTGCGCCAAGTCGAAGAAGCGCCCCCTGCCCCAGCGCCAAGGCGCCTGACCAAATCCCCGGCGGAAACGGTCAGGGGCGGCCAGACCGTCGCCGCCGGCGCGCCTGGTACCACCGGCAGCTCCTATGGCCAGTCGCTCAAGGACGACTCCGAGCCCGCGCAGAGCGTATCCAACCTCTACGACGAGGCCAGCGGCTTCTTCGGCGGCGGCAAGTTCAGTGTCGAGACCGGACTGACCTACACTCACTACGATACCCGCGCCCTGGTGCTCAACGGCTTCCTGGCGCTGGACTCGATCTTCCTCGGCAACATCAACCTCGACCGGATCAAGGCCGACAACTGGACACTGGACCTCACGGCCCGCTACAACCTCGACCAACGTTGGCAGTTCGATATCAACGTACCGGTGGTCTACCGCGAATCGACCTACTCGTCCGGGGGCGCCGGGGGCGCCGGCCCCGTCACCTCCGATGCCACGGTCACCCGAGACCCGACCATCGGCGACGTCAATGTCGGCGTTGCCTACAAATTCCTCGATGAATCGGAAAGCTGGCCGGACGCCGTGGTCACCCTGCGGGTGAAAGCGCCAACCGGCAAGGATCCGTACGGCATCAAGCTGATCAACGACCCCACCAACGACAACCTCTCGGTGCCGGAAGACCTGCCCACTGGCAACGGCGTCTGGTCGATCACGCCTGGGCTGTCGCTGGTCAAGACCTTCGACCCCGCCGTGCTGTTCGGCAGCCTGTCCTACACCTACAACATGGAGGACTCGTTCAGCGACATCAGCCCCACGGTCAACACCAAGGTGCCGGGTGACGTGAAGCTCGGCGACTCCTGGCAGATCGGCGCCGGTATCGCCTTTGCCCTGAACGAGAAGATGAGCATGTCGTTCTCGGTATCGGACCAGTTCGCCAGCAAGAGCAAGATCAAGCCCGATGGCGGTGACTGGCAATCGGTGCCCAACAGTGACTACAACGCCGCCAACTTCAACATCGGCATGACCTTCGCCGCTACGGACAACCTGACCATCGTCCCCAACCTGTCCATCGGCTTGACCGACGACTCGCCGGACTTCTCCTTCAGCCTGAAATTCCCCTACTACTTCTGACCTGACCTGGGCGCGCGATGCGCCCACCGTCGGCCTCCCCGCCTTATCTCGCCTGGCCTGTTATCATCAAGCACAGATGTATGACGGTTTGATGGCAAATAAGGAATGCTCGTGAACGACCTGTTCGGCCCCTCCCGTACCCGCTTCGCCAGCCTGGCGACCTTGGTACTGGTCATCCCCTTAAGTGCACGTGCACTGCTGGGTTGGTCCGATCCATTCGGATACCTCTCGGACCTCGCCGTAGGCAGCCTGTTGCTGTTGCTGCTGCATCGACGGGCATGGTGGCTGGCCTTACCGCTGTTGCTCGCTTGGGGCGCCCTGTGGATTGCCTCGGCTGAGTTGGTCAGTGCCGTCGGCAGGCTACCAACCTATGCCGACCTGGGTTACCTGTCCGACGCGCAGTTCATGGAAAACTCCACGGGCGGCGGCCTGGCCCATCCTTGGTTGCCCTGGCTGCTGGGGGCGGGTCTGGTGGGCTGGCTGGTGAGCGTCTGGCGCAGTCGTGGCCAACCGAGAACCCGCGTCCCAAGCAAGGCCTGGGCTTTGGTCGCAGGACTGTTCACAGCCCATTGGGCCGGTCAGCATCTGGCTCCCTCCGACGCCGATCAGTGGCGCCAATACAACCTGTTGCACCAAGCGATGTCAGCTGCGGTGGGTGATCTGCAGCAGCGCACGCAGGGCTGGATAGCCCCGCAGAACCGGCTCGCGCCCCTGCCGAGCAGCGGCCTGACCCACTCCGACCTCAACGGCCACAAGCTGCTCGAAGCGCCGGGCAAGGCGCGCAATCTGCTGATCATAACCCTCGAGGGTATTCCAGGAGCGTACCTGCGCCCCAACCGCGAGGCGCTGCCCAGCCACTACGTCAGTGACTTGATGCCCAAGCTCAGTCGTTGGGCAGAGCGCGGCATGAACATCCCGGACTACGTCGTGCACACCCACCAGACCATTCGTGGTTTGTACACGATGCTGTGCGGCGACTACGACAAGCTCGCCAATGGCACGCCAAAAGGGACCGAGATGCTGACCCAGGGCCGACGCAACCAGGCATGCCTGCCGTCGCAACTGCGCCAGGCCGGCTTCAGCACTCACTTCCTGCAGGGTGCCGGCCTACGCTTCATGGCCAAGGATCGGATCATGCCGCATATCGGCTTCGATCAGGTGCATGGCCAGGAATGGTTCGGCAACCCCAACTACGTCGAGTTCCCCTGGGGCAAGGACGACCGCGCGTTTTTCGAAGGCGCCCTGACCTACATCGGCGATCTGCGCAAGCAGGACAAGCCCTGGATGCTGACGTTGCTGACCGTGGGCACCCACCAGCCCTATTCCGCGCCAGAAGCGTACCTGCAGCGCAATGACGATCCCAAACAGGCGGCAGTGGCCTATCTTGACGATGCCGTCGATGGCTTTCTCGCCAGTCTCGAGCGCCAGGGCGTGCTCAAGGACACGCTGGTGGTAGTCACCTCCGACGAGTCCCACGGCATCGACGGGGTGCGCCTGGCATCGTCATGGGGCTTCAACCTGACCCTGGCGCCCGAGCAGGCCGCGCTTCCCCGCATCAAACGTGGTACCTACGGCCATATCGACTTGACCACATCGCTGCTCGACTACTTCGCGCTGCCGATTCCCGCCGACTTGGGCGGCCGCTCGTTGTACCGCGAGTATGACAACGGGCGCGAGATGATCGCGTTCACCAATGGCATGCTGCGCTATCACAATGGCCGTGGCGTATTCACCGAATGCGACTTCCAGCAGCGTTGCCGCACCTATGCCAGCGAGGGCTTCATCGCTGACAAGGCCAAATACCTCGGCCCCGGCCGTGCCGGTACCGGGCAGCAGATCAGCGACCTCGCTGCGGTCCTCGATCAATCGCTGCTCAAGACGCCACTGAACCTGCGTTATCAGTTTGGCGGCCCGGCCCGCATCGAACTGCAACAACGCGTTCACGACGACTGGACCGACAACCTGATCGGCGCTCAATACCTGGAAATGCCTGAAGGCTCGCATACCCGGGTGCGCATCAAGGTCCGTTCGCTCGATAGCCGCCATGAGGCGCGTATCCAGCTCAAGGCCAAGGAGTACGAACAAGATGTCTCGGTCGGGCTACCCGGCGAGATGCGCGTCAGTGCCGACACCCCTCTGGAGATGGAGTTCGGTTTCGACAACCCTACCGCGCGCAAGGCGTTTTCCTTCCACCTCCTGGGCTATGGGGGTGGCGCAGTCGAGATTACCGATTTCAGTGTCATCACCGCGCTGCCGGGCGAAGAGGAGCCGCCAACCGAAAGCGTCGACACGGAAGCTGAACAGGCCAGTTGAGGCGAACGCCAGTCGCTGCGGCCTCAACGTATCTGATGCTTGTGCAACAGCCGGTAGAACGTCGGCCGGGAAACACCCAGGACCTTGGCGGCAATGCTCAGATTGTCGCTGTGCCGGTTGAGCACGTCGCACAAGGCCTGACGCTCGGCCCGGTGCTTGTAGTCTTCCAGCGTTCCCAGGGGTTGCTCTTCGGCGTCGATGGTATGCAGTCCAAGGTCCTGGGCCTCGATCTGTCGTCCCTCAGCCAGCACCAGGCCGCGACGCACACGGTTGGCCAACTCACGCACGTTGCCCGGCCATGAGTGACGCCCCATGGCGGCCAAGGCACTATCGCTGAACGAACGTGGCCGGCGCCCGGTTTCCAGGCTGTAGAAGTGGGAAAAATGGTTGGCCAACATCGACAGGTCGCCATGTCGGTCGCGCAACGGCGCGGTCACCACTTGCAGCACATTGAGCCGATAGTACAGATCTTCGCGAAAACGCCCTTGCTCGATCGCTTTCTCCAAATCGACATGGGTCGCCGCCAATACACGCACATCTACGGGGATTGGCTGGCTCCCGCCGACACGTTCGATGTGCTTTTCCTGCAGAAAACGCAGCAGGTTCGCTTGCAGTTCCAGCGGGAGGTCGCCAATCTCGTCGAGAAACAGCGTTCCGCCGTTCGCCGCCTCGATTCGCCCCACCTTGCGCTGGTGCGCGCCGGTGAAGGCGCCCTTCTCGTGACCGAACAGCTCGGACTGAATCAGATGCTCGGGTATCGCGCCGCAATTGATCGCGATGAACGGCTGCTCGTGGCGCAACGATTGACGATGCAGGGTGCGCGCCACCAGTTCCTTGCCGGTGCCGCTTTCTCCGCGGATGAGCACTGGAGACTCGGTCGGCGCCAACTTGCCAAGCAGCTTGCGCAGTTCCCGGATCGGCCGGCTCTCCCCCAGCAGTTCGTGTTCCGGCTCATCCACCCTGGCCGTGCCCTTGCCGCGCAGACGCGCCATACCGAAGGCGCGGCCCAGAGTCACCTGCACGCGCGATACATCGAAGGGCAAGGTATGAAAGTCGAAGAACCATTCGCAGACGAAGTCTCCGACATTCTGGATACGCAGTTCCTCGGCGCTGAGCACGGCGATCCATTCGGTGTTGCTACGCTTGATCATGTCCTTGACGGCGTCTGGGTGGCGCAGGTGCGAAGCCTGCAAGCGCAGCAGGCCGACATCGCAGGGATACTCCAGCGCGTGGTCGAGGGAACAGCTGTGCACATCCCATCCGGCGCTACGCAAACCGGGGAGAAGGCGGTGGCAGTCGTCGCACGGGTCGACGATGAGCAGGCGACGAGGGGCTGCGGTTTCGTGCATGACCGTTCCTTGGCGCCAAATTATGGTTTTGTGCGAGAAAACAGTAAGTTGCGACGCCCGAATTAACAGTAGCAACGAAGTTGACGCTTCCCACTACCGTTTGTCTACTAAATGCTGCCACACCAACGGCACCCGGGAATTTCATCGGTTTAATGGCGTCACAGACGGCGGCGGACAACAAACTTCATAACCGCACGAAAAAATTTACAACTGCCGTGTGACTTGGACACCTACTTGGAGCATCAGTACGAATAACCCCGCGCTGCGCATCGCGATAACTGTAGCGAGCCAGAAATCCCGCGGACTAACATTTCGATGTTTGGGACCATAGAGAGACCGAACCATGAACGCCCCGCTCCGTGTCAACGAAGCACTGCTGATCGCCGACCACGCCTTCGAACCCTTCCAGTGTGTAGCCTGGGATGCCCCCAACGGCACTGGAGAGCTGAGCCTGGCAGTGATCGACCGGACCAGCACGCGTATCGGCAGCAAGCAAGTTTCCTCGCGCATCTATTCCGACCCCGCGCAGTGGGCCTGCCTGATCGAAGAAGTACGCGCCGAACTGTGCGAAAAAGGCTACGACCTGCAACCTTGGTCGATGCCAAAGTAATATCGCCGGTTGCCTGCAAGTGCGTGCCTGCCACGCACTTGGGGAACTTTCCCCACTCCCCCATTATTGGGGATGGACACTTTCCTTATTGCGGCATAGTGTCGCGCCCCTTCTTAATTGTTCTTTAACGCCAATTGTTCGAGGTGCTGGTAATCGGCCAGCAACTGTTCGGCCAACTGCCGCGCCCGCCCCAGACGTACAGGGGCCAGTTCTATGTCGATCAGCACCGTATCACAGGGCATGGGGGCTAGGGCTTGCCAGCGCTGCAAGCGACCATCGGTGAACACCAGGCATCGCTGGGCTTCGTGGGGGTGCGCCTTGCGCCGCGTCAGTAACCAGTCGCGTGCTTGCTCCAGTGCCTCCAGCAATGGCGTACCACCACCGGCACCCAGGGCACGCAACCAGGGCTGCAACGCCGCCGACGCCTTCAATCCGTGTCGCTGCCAGCGTGGCGCACCGCCACTGGCGGTGAGCAGGGCCAGCCGAGCGCGCTGGCGATACGCTTGATCGAACAGCTCCGCCAGCACGCCTTTGGTGGTGGCCAGCGCCTGATGGCGACGGGTCGAGGCCGACGCATCGACGATCACCAGCCACACTACCGGCGCCTGGCTGCGGCGCTGCTGCCAACACAGGTCCTGGCGCTGACGGGGACGACCTTTGAGCAACGTCGGCAACCAGGCCACGCGACCACTGGACGAGGGCTGCGCATGGCCGCCGCGGGGGCCTGTCAGTTCCCCGGCGCTGCCCCTGGCATCCGCCGCCTGCGGCTGCTGACGGATGCTCAGGGCTTTTTTGCCCAGTTCGGTACCTCACGCCGAGCGCCGGTGGAGACGGGCTGTGCCGGTAGCGCTCCCCAATCCCCCTGCCCGCCTTGCCCGGCAGTGCTCTGCCCGGCAGCGCTGAATGACCCAGCCGGCGGATTGGACTGGCTCTCGGGGGGCGTGCCCCGCCGCCGATGGCGCAGAGCGAACTCGGCCACCGCCTCGACATCCTCTTCGGCGATGCATTCCCCGCCACGCCAGGCGCAGTGCGCGCGGGCCGCACGCAGCCAGACCAGGTCAGCCCGCAAGCCATCGACGCCCGCCGCGAAACAGCGCTCGGTGATCCAGGCCAGCGCCTGGTCATCGAGAGCGATAGCCGCCAGACGTTGCCGAGCGCTGTGGCAGCGTGCGCGCAAGCTCGCCTGCGCCCCGGCCCACTCTTGGCTGAACGCTTCAGGATCGGTATCGAAAGCCAGGCGCCGGCGAATGATCTGCTGCCGGGCAGCCGGCTCGGGCAGGCCGTCGAGCAGGACGTTCAAGCCAAAGCGATCGAGCAATTGCGGGCGCAGCTCGCCTTCCTCGGGGTTCATGGTGCCGATCAATACGAAACGGGCGCTGTGCCGATGGGAAATGCCGTCGCGCTCGATGCGGTTGGTGCCGCTGGCAGCCACGTCGAGCAACAGATCCACCAAGGTGTCCGGCAGCAGATTGACCTCGTCGACGTACAACACGCCGCCGTCGGCCTGGGCCAGTACACCAGGCGAGAACTGCGCCCTGCCCTGACCCAACGCGGCATCCAGGTCCAGCGTGCCGACCAGGCGTTCTTCGCTGGCCCCCAGCGGCAGGGTCACGAAAGGGCCCTCGCCGAGCAGATCGGCCAGCCCCCTGGCCAGGGTGCTCTTGGCCATCCCACGGGGTCCTTCGATCAGCACGCCACCGATCTTCGGATCGATCGCGGTCAGACACAGGGCCAGTTTCAGGTCGTCGGCACCCACCACGGCTGCCAATGGAAATTGCACGGGTTCACTCATTTCAAGCCTGTTCCTCGCCATCGAGCAGTTGCGCCTCGAGGGCCTCGCGGTAATCACCGGGCTGCTCCCACAGACCTCGTTGCTGGGCTTCCAGCAGGCGTTCGGTCAGGTCACGCAGCGCTTCGGGGTTGTGTTGGCGCATGAAGTCGCGGGTCGCTGGGTCGAGTACATAGGCATCGGCCAGCGACTGATAGTGATGATCATCGATCAGGTGCGTGGTGGCATCGAAAGCGAACAGGTTGTCGACAGTCGCCGCCATCTCGAACGCGCCCTTGTAGCCATGACGCTTGGCGCCGTCGATCCACTTGGGGTTGAGTGCACGGGCGCGAATCACCCGGTTCAATTCTTCCTTCAGGGTACGCACCCGTGGCCGGTCGACCTGGCTGTGATCGCCGTGATAGCTGGCCACCGTCGCCTGGGACAGGGTTTCCGAGGCCGCCAGCATGCCGCCCTGGAACTGGTAATAGTCGTTGGAATCGAGCAGGTCGTGCTCATGGTTGTCCTGGTTGTGCAGCACTGCCTGGACTTGGCCCAGACGCGAGGCGAACTGTGCGCGGGCGGGAGTACCATCGTCCTGGCCGCCATAAGCATAGCCACCGTGGTTGAGGTAGACCTCGGCCAGGTCTTCGCGGCTGTGCCACAGACGGCCATCGATGGCGTTCTGCACACCTGCGCCATAGGCACCCGGCTTGGCGCCGAACACTCGCCAACCGGCCTGGCGCGCGGCTTGCTCGGCGTCGACGCCTTGTGCCTGCAAGGCCTGGCGCTCGGCACGGACGCGTGCGGCAAGGGGGTTGAGGTCGTCCGGCTCGTCGAGTGCGGCGACGGCCTGCACCGCCGCATCGAACAGCCGTATCAGGTTGCCGAAGGCATCGCGGAAAAAGCCCGAGACGCGCAGTGTCACATCCACCCGTGGGCGGTCCAGCAGGCTCAACGGCAGTATCTCGAAATCATCGACGCGCTGGCCTGCGCTGGCCCAAACCGGGCGCACGCCCATCAAGGCCATGGCCTGGGCGATGTCGTCACCGCCGGTGCGCATGGTCGCCGTGCCCCACACCGACAGGCCCAGCTGGCGCAGGTGGTCGCCATGGTCCTGGAGGTGGCGCTCGAGAATCAGGCTGGCCGAGGCGAAGCCAAGGCGCCAGGCAGTGGTGGTCGGCAGGTTACGCACGTCGACGGTATAGAAGTTGCGACCGGTGGGCAGCACATCCAGGCGCCCACGGCTGGGCGCCCCACTGGGGCCGGCCGGAACGAAACGACCGGCCAGGGCAGCGAGCAGGCCATCACGCTCGGCATTGCCGCAGGCATCGAGGTTGGGTGCAACTTCCTCGCACAGCGCCTGGAGCACCCTGTGCACCCCCTGCCAGGAGGTATCCTGCGGTAACTGCAATCGACCGTCGAGCGCCTGTTCGATCACCTGCAAAGCGAATAGCTCCAGGCGTTCGCGGGTGTCCCCGCAGGTGCGCCAGGCGCTGTCGTCAACTACCTTCAACAGTGCCGGACGCGGCCCTGTCCATGGCTGACCGAGGTCACAGTCGAGCGGGTCGAAGCCCAGTGCCAGTGCCTTGGCCAAGACCCGTGGCAGGCTGGCATTGCCATCCTTGCCATCGCCACGTTCGACGCGCAGCAGCGCCAACAGCGTGTCACGGCGCAACCGTCCCTGCGGCGACTGGCCAAAGACGTGCAGGCCGTCGCGGATCTGCGATTCCTTGAGGTCGCACAGATAGGTATCCAGCCGAGGCAGCCACACTGCGGCATCGTCCAGCTGACCTTCGAGCTGCAGTTCGCGATCGATATGGTTGGCCTTGACCAGTTCGAGAATCTCGCGCTGCAACTCGCGGGCCCGGCGCGGGTCCAGCAGTTGCGCCTCGTAGTACTCGTCGGCGAGCCGTTCGAGATGACGCAGCGGCCCGTAGGTCTCGGCGCGGGTCAGCGGCGGCATCAGGTGGTCGATGATCACCGCCTGGGTACGGCGCTTGGCCTGGGCACCCTCGCCCGGGTCATTGACGATGAACGGATAGACGTTGGGCAACGGCCCGAGCAGTGCGTCCGGCCAGCACTGTGCCGACAGTCCCACGCCCTTGCCGGGCAGCCATTCGAGGTTGCCGTGCTTGCCGACATGGATCACTGCATCGGCGGCGTAGACGTGGCGCAACCAGAAGTGAAACGCCAGGTAGGCGTGGGGCGGCACCAGGTCAGGATCGTGATAGACCGCACTGGGATCGACCTGGTAACCCCGTGCTGGCTGAATACCGACGAAGGTCTGACCAAAGCGCAGGCCGGCCACCATCAATCGCCCGCTGCGGTACATAGGGTCCTGTTCAGGTGGCCCCCAGCGCTCCAGCACGGCTTGGCGGTTGGCTTCGGGCAAGCGGGCGAAAATGGCCTGGTAGTCGGCCAGGGCCAGGCTCTGGGCGCAGGGGCGCAGGTCCAGGTGATCGAGATCGTTGGTCACCCCACCGAGCAAGGCATGGATCAGGCCGGTGCCGCTGTCGGGCAGGTCGCCTACCGGGTAACCTTCGTCACGCAAGGCTACGAGTATGTTGAGAGCGGCTGCGGGGGTGTCCAGGCCGACACCATTGCCGATCCGGCCATCACCGGTCGGGTAGTTGGCGAGCACCAGGGCCACCCGCTTTTGCCCGTTGGGCAGGCGGGCCAGGGCCACCCAGCGCCGCGCCAGCTCGGCGACGAAGTCCATGCGCTCAGGGTGAGCACGGTAGCAAACGACATCGGCCTGGCTGCGCTCGCTGCGCCAGGCCAGGTCCTTGAAGCTGACCGGCCGGGTGATGATCCGCCCGTCCAGCTCCGGCAGGACGATATGCATGGCCAGATCGCGCGCGCCAAGTCCCTGCTCGCTGACCTCCCACGCCGGCTGATTGTCCTGGGCGCAAATGGCCTGCAGCACCGGGATGTCTCGGCGCAACGGCCGCAGGTTGGGACGTTGCGGGCTCGACAGGGCAAAACCCGTGGTGTTGATCACCACTTCGGCCCCCACCTCCTCCAGCCACTGCTCAAGCTGCTCCAGGCAGGCGCTTTCCTTGAGGCTGGCCAGGGCCACCGGCAGCGGATTGAGCCCCGCCGCCTGCAAGCGCTGGCAGAACACGTCGATGAAGCCGGTGTTGGCAGCTTGCAGGTGTGAGCGGTAGAACAGCAGCGCTGCAACGGGTTGCTGCGGATGCCACTGGCTGTACCAATGCTCCAGGGTCGCGCTGCCTTTGGCCGGATGGTAAACGGCCGTACGCGGCAGTGCCTGAGGTTCTGACCAGGGATACTGCCTGCCCAGCCACAGGCTGGCCATGCAGTTGAACAAATTGAGCGCATTGGCTTTGCCGCCCTGGCGCAGATAGTGCCAGAGGCGCTCGGCCTGGGCCGGGTCGACCGTGCCCAGCGCGGTGAGCTCCGGGTCCGGACGATCGTCGCCAGGCACCAGGATCAGTTGCACGCCTTGGGCCGCCAGCTCGACCAGTTGCTCGACCCCATAGCGCCAGTAACCGACGCCGCCATGCAGCGACACCAGGATCACCTTGGCGTGACGCAGCACCTGGTCGATGTAGAGGTCGACCGAGGCGTGGTTCTGCACCTGCATGGGATTGGCCAGGCGCAGTGTCGGAAAGTCGTCGGGCAATTGCTCGGCGGTGTCGGCGAGCAACGCCAGGTGCGAATCGCCGCTGCAGAGGATCACCAGCTCGGCGGGAGTCTGGCCAAGGTCGGCAATGCTGTCATCCGGCACGAAGCCGCCGGGCTGGGTCCGCAGCAGGTGCATCGATCAGGCGCCCAGGGCCTGGCGCAGGCGCCCTTCCAGGTGAGCGGCGTCGAGGTCCTGGCCAATCAGCACCAGTCGGGTGATGCGCGGTTCGTCGGCACGCCAGGCACGATCGAAGTGCTTGTCGAAGCGCGTCCCCACGCCCTGCACCAGCAGACGCATCGGCTTGCCCGGAATGGCCGCGAAGCCTTTGGCACGTAGGATACCGAACTCGACCACGAGCTGAGTCAGGGCGTCGAGCAGCAGGCTCTCGTCGGCCTCGGGCAGGTCGATCGAAATGGAGTCGAAGGCATCGTGGTCGTGATCGTCGTGGTCGTCGCCGTCATGATGGCTGTCGTGGTGGGTACGTCGGCCATCGATATGCGCTTCGGCCTCGGCCCCCACGCCCAGCAATACCTCCAGCGGCAAGCGGCCACTGACGGCCTCGATCACCTTGACTGCCGGCGGCAACTCTTGCGCCACCTCGGCACGGACTTTGGCCAGACCCTGTGCATCGATCAGGTCGGCCTTGTTCAGCACCACCAGGTCGGCGCTGGCCAGTTGGTCGGCGAACAGTTCGTGCAGCGGCGACTCGTGATCGAGGTTAGGGTCGAGCTTGCGCTGAGCATCGACCTGATCCGGGTAGGCGGCAAAGGTGCCGGCGGCCACGGCCGGGCTGTCGACCACGGTGATGACGGCATCGACGGTGCAGGCGTTGCGGATTTCCGGCCACTGGAACGCTTGAACCAGCGGTTTGGGCAGCGCCAGGCCGCTGGTTTCGATGAGAATGTGGTCGAGGTCGCCACGGCGGGCCACCAACTCGCGCATCACCGGGAAGAATTCCTCCTGCACGGTGCAGCACAGGCAGCCGTTGGCCAACTCGTAGACCCGGCCGCTGGCTTCTTCTTCGGTGCAGCCGATGCTGCATTGCTTGAGAATCTCCCCATCGATGCCCAGTTCGCCGAATTCGTTGACGATGACCGCGATACGACGGCCTTGGGCATTGTCGAGCATGTGGCGCAGCAAGGTGGTCTTGCCCGAGCCGAGGAACCCGGTGACGATGGTGACGGGGAGTTTGGCCAGTGTTTTCATGTCGCGTTGCCCTTGGCAGGTTGGCGCGGGCATGCGGGACGACAGCCCCGGGGCCAGGTCGGCTGGGCTCGTTCGCCACCGGATCACCCCGCCCGGTTGAAAGTCGAAATCGCCTCGAGGCAGGTCTCCTGGCTTGCACCGGTCGCCCCCGTGATCCAGGGCTTGCGGACGACGCCTTCCCGCGCCGTCGCGCAGTGGCTGTGTCGATCCAAAGGGTGCTTACAGTTGCGGGGGCAGCCGCGGCTTGTACCGCGTTCCCATCTTAGCTTCGGCATGGCCGAAGAACCTCGAAGCGGCAAGGCTACGCGGGGGGTGGCTGGGGGTCAACCGATGACGGGGGAAATTGTGCCGGGTCGTGGTTGACGCCACTGCGGCCCCGTGCTCTTCTTATGCCCTGCGTTCAGGTGCCCCTACGGGGGTGAAACGGGAAACCGGTGCGTCGCAGGCCCTCGACACATGTCGAACAGGCCCGACCATTCCGGTGCTGCCCCCGCAACGGTAGACGAGTGAAGGGTCTTGACCACTGTGCCACGCAGTTCGGCATGGGAAGGTGACCCCATCAGGAGCCACGCTCCTCCTCGTAAGCCCGGAGACCGGCCTGGCGTTCATGTACACCCCGCGGAGGGCGGGCGCTGTCGCATTCCCCTTTCCTGGGGCCCAAGGCGCTGATGCGTCCGGGGCGGCCGCGCCTGTTGCCTGAGATAAATGCAGAGGAATGCGTCATGCCCGTCACCACTCTCAAACACAGCGTCGCCACCCCCAGCTCCCTCAGCCAGCGCCTCGTCGTCGCTGTCGGCGCCAGCCTGCTAGGCCTGTGCCTGGTCTACTTCGCAGGCTTCTCGCACATCGAAGCGGTGCACAACGCCGCCCACGACACGCGTCACAGCGCCGCCTTCCCCTGCCACTGAGCCCGCCCGCATGATCAAGCGCATCGCCCGCACCGCCGGGTTCAGCGGCCTGCTCGCCGCTCTTTTGCTGACCCTGCTGCAAAGCTTCTGGGTCGCTCCCTTGATTCTCCAGGCCGAAACCTATGAGAACGCCGGTCCAGTGAGCGAGCACCACGAGCATGACCACGAAGCGTCGGCCGCCCACAGCCACGACAGCGAGGCCTGGTCACCCGAAGACGGTTGGCAGCGCATCGTTGCCACCACCGGCGGCAACTTGGTGGTAGCCGTCGGCTTCGCCCTGATCCTTGCCGCACTGTACAGCTTGCGTGAACCCAATCGCGCGCTCTCGGGCGCCTGGTGGGGGCTGGCCGGCTTCGCCGTGTTCTGCCTGGCGCCGACCCTGGGCCTGCCACCGGAACTGCCCGGGACTGCCGCCGCTGACCTCGGCCAGCGCCAGGCCTGGTGGATCGGCACCGCCGCCGCCACTGCCGTGGGCCTGGGCTTGCTGGTGTTCGGTCAGCACTGGCTGCTCAAGGCGCTCGGTGCAGCGCTGCTGGTACTGCCCCATATCATCGGCGCGCCCCAACCTGAACATCATTCCAGCTTGGCGCCAGCGGACCTGGAAACCCAGTTCAAGATCGCCTCCTGGCTGACCAATGCCGTGTTCTGGCTGGCTCTGGGCCTGCTCAGTGCTTGGCTCTATCGTCGCGCCAACCCGGCCTGATGACGGCGCTGTACATCGGCCTCGGTTGCCGCCGAGGCTGTCCGCTGGAAACCCTCGAAAGCGCGCTGCGACAAGCGTTGCAGGACCATGGCTTGGCGCCTTCGGCGATATGTGGCATCGCTACCGTGACGTCCAGGGCCAACGAGCCTGCACTGGTGCAACTCGCCGAGCGCCATGGCCTGCAGCTGCAGCATTTCGACGCCCCTGCGCTCGAGCGCTTCGAGGCGCAGCTCAGCCACCGCTCGGCCGTCGCCCACCTCCACACTGGCTGTTGGGGCGTAGCCGAAAGCGCGGCCTTGGCCCTGGCCTGGCAGGTCGAAGGCCAGGCCAGCCTGGTACTCACCCGCCAGGTCCACGGCCCGGCTACCCTGGCCATGGCGCGTGGTCGATAATCGCCTCACCCATCGTTCAAGGATCCACCATGACTGTTTACTTCATTGGCGCAGGCCCAGGCGACCCCGAACTCATCACGATCAAGGGACAACGCCTGATCCGCCAATGCCCGGTGGTCATCTACGCGGGGTCGCTGGTGCCTGCGGCCGTGCTCGAAGGGCACCAGGCCGAAACCCTGATCAATAGCGCCGAACTGCACCTGGAGCAAATCATCGCGGCGATCCGCGCAGCCCACGACAAGGGCCAGGATGTCGCCCGGGTGCACAGTGGCGATCCAAGCCTGTACGGCGCCATCGGCGAACAGATCCGCCACCTGCGCGAACTGGGAATCGACTACCAGATCATCCCTGGGGTCACTGCCGTCGCTGCCAGCGCAGCATTGCTCGGCTGCGAGCTGACCCTGCCTGAAGTGGCGCAGACGGTGATTCTGACCCGTTACGGCGACACCTCGCCGATGCCAGCCGGTGAGCAACTGGCCGACCTGGCGCGTCACCGCACCACGCTGGCCATCCACTTGGGCATCAAGAACCTCAGGCGGATCGTCGCCGATCTGCTGCCGCACTATGGCGGCGACTGCCCGATCGCCGTCATCCATCGTGCCACGTGGCCGGATCAGGACTGGGTCCGCGGTCGCCTCGACGACATCGTCGAGCAGGTGGCCGCCAAGGGTTTTAGGCGTACCGCGCTGATTCTGGTGGGTCAGGTGCTGGGCGATGCCGCCTTCGCCGACTCGGCCCTTTATCGCGCCGGGCACGCGCATCTGTACCGGCCCCGTGACTAAAGATTGCCAAGCGTCTACAGGCCAGAGCAGACTCCAGCTTCCCGCCCATGCCACGGAGTTCTACCATGCTGGAGCTGCGCCCCAACTGCGAATGCTGTGATACCGACCTGCCCGGCGATAGCCCCGACGCCATGATCTGCTCGTTCGAATGCACGTTCTGTCGTCGCTGCGCCGAGCAGAGATTGCAAGGCCAATGCCCCAATTGCGCGGGACAACTGGTCGCCCGGCCAAGCCGAGTGGGCCTGGCCTTGCGTAACAACCCCGCCTCCTCCACGCGCGTATCCAAACCCCACGGTTCGTGCCTCTGAAACCCCTGTAAAGATGTCTTGCCCCTGTGCTGCAAGGGGTTAAGCATTCCCTCGTCCTTTGTAGGGCTTTTCAACAGAGTATGGTGTGAATTTCCACAGTTCTATACTCGCCATTACTAAGGAGGAGGAATGTCCGTATCTTGCGCGCTGCCGGCCATCGTCTGCAGGCCTCTTCCCGCTACGCGGGAGAAACGGACCACATTCCGACAGGAGTTTTCTACATGACTACAGTACTGATCGTCGACGATCACCCTATTGTTCGCCTTTCCCTACGCATCATTCTGGAGCGTGATCGCTTTCAGGTTGTAGGAGAAATCGATGACGGGAAAGAAGTCGCCCAAGCCGTACGTGACCTTCAACCGGATGTCGTCATCCTCGACATCGGCCTCCCTGGACTCGATGGCATGGAGGTGATCAAACGCCTGCAGAAGCTCGAGCCGCAACCGAAGATCATGGTCCTCACCGGCCAGGCTGGAGATCTGTATGTCAGGCGCTGCCTGGACGCCGGCATCGCCGCATTCCTGACCAAGGATGAAGACCTCGACGCCGTGGTGTTCGCCTTGAAAGCACTGGTCAAAGGCTACTCCACCTTTCCCCAGATGTCGGTCAACAGCAGCACGCTGGAAAGCGAAGCCTACCGTCTGGGCAGTTTGTCCAACCGAGAAATGGAAGTCTTGCGCCGCCTTGCCCGCGGCGAGAGCAACAAGTTCATCGGCCAGCAGATGAACCTCAGCGCCAAGACCATCAGCACCTACCGCGGCCGGATCATGGAGAAGCTGCGCACCGAATCGCTCGTGGAAATGGTCGATCTGGCCAAGCGCAACCAGGTGAACTGAACGGGCGATGTGATGAGAATCGTCCTCTGCTGTCTTTTCCTGTTGCTGGGCTGCTTGTCCACCGACGCCTTCGCGCAGGCCGCTGGCGAACAGCGTCACTTGCTGGCGCGCTCGGTCAGTGCTGCACCGCCGTTGAAGCTCGCTGCCCAGGATCGCCAGTGGTTGCAACAGCGTAAAGTGTTGCGCCTGGGCAGTTCACGCCCTGACTATCCTCCCTTCGAGATAAATGCCAGTCTCCACGACTATGAAGGCCTCAGTGCCGATTATGCCGGGTTGATTGCCGAGCAACTGGGGGTCAGCATCGAGGTACGGCGATTCGACAGCCGGCATGAGGCAATCGCCGCGCTGCGTGACGGACGCATCGACATACTGGGGAGCTCCAACGCATTCGAGGCCGCCGATGCCCAACTGGCCTTGAGCCAACCCTACGCCGACGACCTGCCGGTCATCGTCACCCGCGAAGGTCGTAGCCTGGAGCATAACCACGCCCTCGACGGCCTGCGCCTGGCCATGGTCGACCACTACCTGCCCGCAGCGCAGGTCCGGGCACTCTACCCCAACGCCCAACTGAGCCTGTATCGCTCCACGCTCACGGGCATGGCAGCCGTCGAACTGGGGGAAGCCGACGCCTATCTGGGAGATGCAATCAGCACCGACCACCTGATCGGCAAAAGCTATCAGGGGTCCCTGAAGATCGACCATTTCTGCCAGGCACCAGCGGCTGCGTTCGCTTTTGCCCTGGCCCACGACAACACGCGCTTGCATCGTCTGGTCGACGACGCCCTGGCCAGGATCAGCGAAAGCGAGCGAATGAACATCCTGAGACGCTGGAGCAGCGGCAACACCAGCCTGCTCCTCGATCGTCACCCTGCGGCGTTGACCGAGCAGGAGCGTAGCTGGATCGCCGCACACCCCAGCGTCACTGTACTGGTCAACAGTGCCCTGGCGCCCCTGACCTTCAACGATACCCAGCAGCATGCCACCGGCATCACCCTCGACCTGCTCAAGCAGATAACCCTGCGTACCGGTCTGCACTTCGACGTCGTCGAGCACGATTCTGTGCAGAAGATGGTCGATCTGGTAGCCCGCGGCCAGGCACAGATGATCGGCGCCCTGGGCTATGGCGCGGAGCGCGCCACCAAACTGCGCTATACCCGCCCCTACCTGGTCAGCCCGAGAGTGCTGGTGACGCGTTCCCAAGGCGTTTCGGCCGCCCAGGCCAAGTCGTTGGACGGCAAGCGTGTAGCCTTGCTACGCGGTTCACCGCAGCGCGCACAGCTACAGCGCCAGTACCCAGGCGTCGAGCTTGTTGAGGTGGACAATCCGCTCGGTCTGATGGAAGCCGTGGCCAACGGCGACGCCGATGTGGCCATGAGCAACCACATCAACGCCAGTTATTACATCAATCACGCATTCAAAGGCACCCTGCAGATCGCCGCCATGCTCGGCGACGACCCCGCTGTAGCGGCGTTCGCCGTAGCTCCGAACCAGCCACAGCTGCAGGCGATTCTGGACAAGGTGCTGCTGAGCATTCCGCCGGATGAGTTAGACCAACTGATCAACCGCTGGCGGACCAGTACCCTGGTCAGTGACAGCCCTTGGCGCAACTACCGCACCCTGGCCTTGCAGGTGCTGATCCTCTCGGCGCTGCTGCTGGCGGGTGTGGTGTTCTGGAACAGCTACCTGCGCAAGCTCATCCACCAGCGCACCGAGGCCCAGCAAGCACTGCAGACTCAGCTGGGGCTGAGCCGGGGCCTCCTGGAGCAATTACGCCAGGCCAAGGATGACGCGGTGCGGGCCAGCCAGACCAAGAGCACCTTCCTGGCCACCATGAGCCACGAAATTCGAACGCCGATGAATGCCGTCATCGGCTTGCTGGAGCTGGCCCTGGAAGACAGCCAGGCCGGGCGCTGCGACGTCGAGACCCTACGCACCGCGCACGACTCGGCGATCGGCCTGCTCGAACTGATCGGCGACATCCTCGACATCTCGCGCATCGAATCCGGACATATGACCCTGCAACCGGTCGCGGTCGACTTGGTCGGCCTGGTGCACGCCTGCTTGCGGGTCTTCGAGGGCAACGCGCACCTGAAAGGGTTGCAGCTGAACAGCGAAGTACCCGAAGGGCCGTGCTGGGTGCAAGCTGACCCGCTTCGCCTCAAGCAGGTGCTCTCCAACCTTTTGAGCAATGCGATCAAATTCACCGACCGCGGCGAGGTCAAGGTCAGCCTGCGGCTCACATCGCAACCCGAGCACATCGGCGTGAGCCTGGTGGTGCGTGACACCGGTATCGGCATCGCCGCGCCCGACCAGGACCGCCTGTTCAGCGCCTTTGCCCAGGCCCAAGGTCCGCGGGCGCAGCAGGGCGCCGGGCTGGGTCTGGTGATCAGCCGCACCCTGGCCGAACTGATGGGGGGCGAACTCAATCTGCAAAGTGTCGAAGGCGTCGGCACCCGGGTCGAGGTGCTGGTGAACCTACCGCGCAGCGCGCCCGTCGAAGTGTCCGAGCCTGTCCACTGCGCGCCACAGGCGACCGAAGGGGCGTTGGATATCCTGGTGGTCGACGACTTTCCGGCGAACCTGATGCTGCTGGACAAACAGCTTTCCAGTCTCGGCCACCGTGTCACCTTGGCTGAAAACGGCGAGCAGGCGCTGGCCCTGTGGCAGTCGACGCCATTCGAACTGGTCCTGACCGATTGCAGCATGCCGGTCATGGATGGCCACGCCCTGACCCGCGCCATCCGCAATACCGAGCAGGCCCGGGGATCAGTGCCCTGCCGGATCATCGGCATCACGGCCAATGCCCAGGCCGAGGAGCGCGAACGTTGCCTGGAAAGCGGCATGGACGATTGCCTGTTCAAGCCGATCGGCCTGCAGACCCTCAGGCAGCATGTGGCAGGCGCCACGCCGAAGCACTCACCGGTCAGCTACTTCAACCTGGATGAGCTGCGCCACCTGACCCAGGACGACGAGCAATTGACCCGTCGCTTGCTGGAGCAACTGGCCAAGAGCGCCGGCGAAGACCTCGCCGCCCTGCAGGCCCTGGACGAAGACAGCAACGACGCAGCACTTCGCGCCCTGGCCCACCGCATCAAGGGAGGAGCGAAGATGCTCAAGGTCCGACGCATCGTCAGCGTATGTGAGGCTATCGAGCAGGCTCAGGCCGGTGGTGAGCCGACTGCCGAGCTGCGCCGGCAACTCCATGCCGGCCTGCAGACCCTTTGCCGCGAACTCGACGAACAGCTCAATGCAATTGCAGCGTCGAAGTGATTTCGCCGATCGCATCGACCACGTGCCGGGAGCCTTGCTGGATCTCCATGATCACCGTGCCCGCTTCGTTGGCCAGCGCCACGCCACGACCGGTACGTGACAGGCTCGACTGCATGCTGGCCACTGCGGTCAACGAAAGATCGTGGTTCTGGCGCACCACATCGACGATTTCCAGCGTCGCTTTGCTGGTCCGCGCGGCCAGACTGCGCACCTCATCGGCCACCACCGCGAAGCCGCGTCCATGCTCGCCGGCCCGCGCTGCTTCGATAGCTGCGTTGAGGGCCAGCAGATTGGTCTGGTCGGCAATGCCGCGGATGGTCAGGACGATCTGACCAATCACATCCGACTGCTTGCTCACCGCATCGATGCTGCGGGCGGCATCGTTGAGCTCCTGAGAAATCTGCTCGATCACTTCTACCGTCTGCTGAACCACTTCGGTCTCTTTGCGCGCGCAGGCGTCGGTCTGCACCGAACTGGCGTGGGCAGCCTCGGCGGCGGTTTGCTGGGTGGTGACCTGGGCGGTGATGTCGCTGGCGAACTTCACCACCTTGTAGAGCCGGCCCTTGTTGTCGAAGATCGGGTTGTACGACGCCTCAAGGTAGACCGTCTGCCCGTATTTATTGACCCGTTCGAAGCGGTGCGAGTGGTATTCGCCCCGGTTCAGCGATGCCCAGAATTCGCGATAGGCCGCAGACTCGCGCTCGTGGGGCTGGCAGAACAGACCATGATGACGACCGACCACCTCCTCATGGCTGTAACCCATGGTCGCCAGGAAGTTTTCGTTGGCCTTGATCACCCGGCCTTCGGGTGTGAATTCGATCACCGCCATCGATCGGCCGATGGCCTTGAGCAGGCTTTCGCTCTCGTGCTCCTCGATCACCCTGCAGGTAATGTCCGAGGCTACCTTGATCACACTGGTGACCTCGCGCTGAGCATTGAACACCGGCATGTAGCTAGCCTCCAGCCACACCTCTCGCCCAGCCTTGTCCAGGCGCTCGAAGGTGCCACTGATCGCCTTGCCCTCGCCCAGTTCACGCCATAGCTGTTGGTATTCGGCACTGTTGGCATAGGCCGGGGCGCAGAACATCCGATGATGCTGACCGCGCAGTTCGTCGGCGCTGTAGCCCAAGGTCTGGCAGAAGCGTTGGTTCGCTTCGAGGATGGTGCCGTCGGGGGCGAATTCGATCATCGCCATCGAGCGGCTGATGGCCGCCAATTTGGCCTCAAGGCCCGCCAGTGCCTCCCTGCTGCGCTGGATTTCAATCAGGTCTGCCTTGTGATGGAAATCGAACATGACGCCAGGCTCCTCCTCATGAGATGCCCTCAGCATAGATTGCCTGCGCACAAGTGCCAGCATAATGCTATTGCTAAGGAATTACTCCGTTGTGACTACCGTTTCCGATGGCTTCAGGAGCTTTCCCTGACCATCAGTTCGAAGCCCAGATCCTGTTGCTCGGCCGCCACCAGCTTGCCATCGAGCAAGGCCAGCAGTGCTTGAGCGGCACGCTTGCCAACCGCCGCCCGCGGGGTCCGAATCGAGGTCAGCCGCGGGACCATGTGCGCCGAGGCTGGCAGGTCGTTGAAGCCGACCATCGCTACCTGCCCCGGCACGTCGATGCCCTGGCGCAATGCCTGGAGTACCGCCCCCTGGGCCAGATCGTCGTTGCAGAAGAAGATCCCATCGACCTCTGGCGCTTGCGCCAACAACTGGCTGAACAGTTCGCCACCCAGAGCGATGGAAGACGGCTGGGGCGCGAGCAACTCACGTTCGCCCCCTTGCAGACCGGCCTCGACCAACGCCTGGCGGAAACCTTCGGCGCGCTGCATCACCCGCGGGTCGAGTTGCGCAGCAATGAACGCCAGCTGCTTGCAACCCCGCGCTATCAGGTGCTGGGCTGCCGCCCGTCCGGCCAGCTCCTGGGAAAAGCCCACCGAGAACACGCCCTCGCCACCGAGCTCCATCATGTGCACGCATGGCACGCCACTGGCAGCGAGCATCTGACGGGAAGCCTCGCTGCGCTCGAAGCCGGTGAGCAGGATGCCGCATGGCTGATAGGCCAAGTAGTTGCGGATGAGGTTTTCTTCCTCGGTCACGTCGTAGTGGTAGTTACCGATCAGCACTTCCAAGCCACGCGGACGCATGACCTCGTGAATCGCCTCGAGGGTGTCGATGAACAACTGGTTGGACAGCGATGGGATGAGCACCACCACCGATTGGCTGCGCGCCGACGCCAGTGCTCGCGCGGCAGGGTTGGCCACGTAACCGAGGCTTGCTGCGGCCGCCACGACCTTTTCCACCAATGCTGGCGCAACGGTGCTGACCCCGCGCAGCGCGCGCGAGGCGGTGATCGGGGAAACCCCTGAGAGCCTGGCGACTTCTGCCAGGGTGGGACGGCCGGTGGTGCGGGAACCTGTACGAGACATGATTGTTGTAATTTTACTACTTGCAAAGAGACGGGAACGGCCACTAAGGTAGCGCTGTCTCAGGACGCAGGCAATGTAATCTTTGGTCGCGACGGTAGCGACCGAGCGCCTGGCGTCCATACTGCGTAAGGACAAGACCAACAACACCGGGAAGACAGTCAGGCGTTTCTATCAAGACAGCGCTGTCTCGCCCCGCAGGAGGTTTCAATGAATGCTCCACTGTCCGCCATCGTGGTGATGGGCGTGGCCGGTTGCGGTAAAAGCTGCATCGGCGCCGCCATCGCCAAGTCAAGTGGCGGCCGCCTGATCGAAGGCGATGCGTTTCACCCTGCCGCCAATATCGCCAAGATGAGCGCCGGTATCCCCCTCGACGATGACGACCGTGCCGGCTGGCTGGTGCGCCTGGGTCAGGAACTGCACGATGTCGCGGCCACCGGCGTACGCCCTATCCTCACCTGCTCGGCACTCAAGCGTCGCTACCGCGATACGCTACGCGCCAGCATGCCCGGCGTGGGTTTCGTGTTCCTCGAACTGACACCGGCCGATGCCGAACGACGGGTACTCGCGCGTCCAGGGCATTTCATGCCGGCCAGCCTGATCGACAGCCAGTTCGCCGCACTCGAGCCGCCCCATGGCGAGCCGCTGACCCTGGCACTCGATGCCACCCGCCCGATCGAAGACCTGGCCGAGGCGGTAGACACCTGGCTAAAGCCTTGCGGTGAACGGGAACTGGCGCGAACTGCCTGATTTCGGTGGTTTTTTCCGCTCACCAAAGACAGCGCTACCTTGCCACCGCAATGCGGTGACCCTTCAAACCACGCTACGCCAAAAACAACGATAAGACCGAGGCATAACCACCATGTTCGGACTGGCTACTGATACCTACCTGTTGCTCGACGCTCTGGTTACCATCGTCGGGCTGATTCTGCTGATCACCCATTTCAAGGTTCACCCCTTCGTCGCCCTGACCTTGGCAGCGGGCTTTCTCGGCCTGACCTCGGGCATGCCCGTGGCCAAGGTCATGAAGTCGTTCCAGGACGGCTTTGGCGGGGTGCTCGGCTTCGTCGGCATCGTCCTGGCGCTGGGCACCATGCTGGGCAAGCTGATGGCCGACTCCGGGGGCGCGGACCAGATCGCGCAAACGCTGATCCGCGCCTTCGGCAAGAAGAACGTGCACTGGGCCATGATGTTCGCTGCCTTCCTGGTCGGCATTCCGCTGTTCTTCGAGATCGGCTTCGTGCTGCTGGTGCCGTTGGTATTCATCGTCGCCCGGCGCTCCGGGGTTTCGCTGATCAAGATCGGCATTCCACTGCTGGCGGGTCTCTCCGTGGTCCACGGCCTGGTCCCGCCGCATCCGGGTCCACTGCTGGCCATCGGGATCTTCCATGCCGACATCGGCCGGACCATTTTCTATGGCCTGCTGGTCGCCTTGCCGACAGCGATCATCGCCGGTCCGCTGTTCGGCAACTTCATCGCCCGCTACATCCCTGGTAGTCCGTCCCAGGAGCTGATGGACCAGATCGCCAAAGAGTCCGACCGAGGCAACCTGCCAAGCTTCACCATCACCCTGGTCACCGTGCTGCTGCCGGTGGTGCTGATGCTGCTCAAGACCTTCGCCGACGTGGTACTGCCCGCCGAGCACGTGATACGCCAGTGGATGGACCTGATCGGCCACCCCATCACCGCCCTGCTCGCGGCCTTGCTACTGGCCTTCTACACCTTCGGTTCGGCACGCGGTTTCACCCGCCAGCAAATCATGAAGATGCTCGACCAGAGCCTGGCACCGACCGCCGCCATCGTCCTGATCGTCGGTGCAGGCGGTGGTTTCAAGCAGATGCTGGTGGACACCGGGGTCGGCAACGTGATCGGGCAGATGGCGGTGCAAGCGCAGATTTCGCCGATTCTGCTGGCCTGGCTGGTGGCCGCCGTCATTCGTATCGCCACCGGTTCGGCGACCGTGGCCACCATTACCGGGGCCGGTATCGTCGCGCCGGTGATCGACCTGGTGCCGGGGGTCAACCGTGAACTGCTGGTACTGGCCACCGGAGCCGGTTCGCTGATCCTGTCGCACGTCAACGACGCCGGCTTCTGGCTGGTAAAGCAATACTTCAACATGACCGTCGCCGAGACGTTCAAGACCTGGAGCATGATGGAAACCATCCTCTCGGTGGTCGGCATCATCTTCATCATGCTGCTGTCACTGGTGGTCTGACCGTTGATCGGGGTGATGGCACCCTGGCTGCTCGGGTAGGGCCCAACTGAGGACCTACCCCTGCAAAGGAGCCTGCCCCATGAATCGATCGACCTTGGTACTTGCCGCCCTGCTCGCCACACCCATGGCCTGGGCGGTCGGCACTGGACCCACCTACCCCGACGATCCGCACAACCCGGCGCCCCAGCCGGGCGTCGACAGCACCCTCAATCCGATCGAGAAACCGATGCCGCGCGACACCGATCCGCGCCTGCAAGGCAGCGAGCCGCAAGACCCACCCGCTCGACAGAATGACAACCGTGACCTGCCAGGAATGGACGGCACTGGCTCGGAGGGCGCAGGGGGCCAAGGTGGCGACGGCGGCAGCGGTAAACCCTGAAGCCCGTACCGCCCATTCCGCCGACATCGCTGGCAGCGCCGGCAACCCCTACCATTGCCGCTTGTCCGGCCGGATGAGGCCGAGTTTCTCTATCCGGTAGCGCAGCATATCGCGTGACAGCCCGAGCATCCGTGCCGACTTGGTGACATTCCAGTCGGTACGGTCGAGGGTCCGGCATACCAGGTCGCGCTCCATGTCCGGTAGGCTGGTGCCGGGTTCCGGCTCTTGCCGTGGCGCTTCGAACGGTATCGGCGCTGGCGAGGTCAGCGGCTCGTCGATCAATGTCAGGCACAGGTTGAGCTGGTGCGCCTGGATCACCTCATGGGGCGCCAGTAACACCGTCTGCTCCAGCATATTGCGCAGTTCCCGCACATTCCCCGGCCAGCTGTAACTGAGCATCAGTGATTCGGCCTCTGCGCTGAAACGCAGGTTGGGCTTGCCGTAGCGGCGCCCGTGGTGAGCCAGGAAGTGCCGTGCCAGCAACAGGATATCCTGGCCACGGGCGTACAGCCTGGGGACCTTGAGGGCAATGATGCGCAGGCGGAAGAACAGATCACGGCGGAACTTGCCCTGCTGCACCATCTGCTCCAGGTTGCAGTTGGTGGCGCTGATCACCCGCAGGTCGACCTTGCGTTCCTTCACTGCGCCGATCCGGCGAATGCTGCGATCCTCGAGCAACTTCAGCAGTTTGGCCTGCAGCAAGAGGTCCATCTCGCCGATCTCGTCCAGGAACAGCGTACCGCCATCGGCCGCCTCGACCAGACCGACGCGGCGGTCCTTGGCATCGGTGAAGGCACCTTTCTCATGGCCGAACAGCTCGGCTTCCAGCAAGTTGGCCGGGATCGAGGCGCAATTGAATTCGATGAACGGGCCCTTGCTGCGCGAGCCGTCGAAATGCAGGGCGCGGGCCACCAGTTCCTTGCCGGTACCGGTCTCGCCTTCGATCAGTACCGGCGGCAGGTCATCGCTGGCCATGCGCCGCTCGGCGTCGAGCACCTGGCGCAAGGTGTGCTTGAGCCCGAGCATCGCCGGCGACTCGCCGATCAATGCCTGCAGCCCCGATTTCTGTGCCTCGCGCTCCTGATAGAACGACAGGGTGCGCTCCATTCGCTCGGTCGCCAGGGCTTTGTCCAGGGTCAGCTTGAGCTCGGCCAGCACCACCGGCTTGGTCAGGTAGTGGAACGCCCCCTCTTTCATCGCCTGTACGGCATCTTCGACGTTGCCGTAGCCGGTCATCATGATCACTTTGAGGTCCGGGGACTGAGCCACGAGCGTACGTAACAAGTCATGCCCGCTCATGCCAGGCAATGAATTGTCGGTCAGCACCGCATCGGGTTGCATCCGTTTGACTTGCTCCAATGCCAGTTCGGCGCTGTGGCACACGGTGACCTCGAAGCCTTTGAGTCCGAGGTAGGTCTGAATGTTTTCGGCGAGGATTTCATCATCCTCCACTACCAGGATGCTGTGCTCCATGGTCCCCTCCCGCTGCGATGTTGAAAATGAGGCTGACGCGGGTTCCTTCCTCCTGGCGGCTGCTCAGGCTGACCGAGCCGCCAAAACGTTCCATGATGCGCTTGACCAGTGCCAAACCGACCCCCAGGCCGCCTTGCTTGGTCGTGTAAAACGGCTTGAATACCAAACGCTCCTGCTGCTGCGTCATGCCCTTGCCGGTATCGGTAAGCAGCAATTGCGCACGCTGCCCCTCGAGCACGCTGACTTCGGCGCACAGGGTGCCGCCGTTGGGCATCGCTTCGATGGCATTGGAAAACAGGCTGTTGAGGATTTGCGTGAGCTGCAATGGCTGACTGGCGACCCATTGCACCGCAGGGCCCTGGAAACGGAACTGCACACCGTTGCGCTTGATCTGCTGGACAAACGCCAGGTGAGTATCCTCGACCGCCGCCACCAGATCCACGGCCTCGGCTTCGTCGCTGGCCGGGCGCAGCGACACCAGCAGGTCGCGCACCCAGCGCGACATCCGGTCGACCTGGCTGATGATGTCGACGATATTCTTCTGCGCCTGGGGGGTCGCGATTTCCTGCGCCAGTTCGGCGCTGGAGCGGATGTTGGCCAACGGATTGCGCAGGCTATGGGCGACCGCCGAGGACATCTCGCCAAGGGCCACATAGGTTTCGCTGGCCACCAGGCGATCCTGCTGATGGCTCAGCAGTTGGGCGGCGCGGCGCACGATCCAGAACAGGCCGAAGTAGATCAGCACCCCGCCGACCAGGGTCGAGGCCCAGATCAGTACATAGCCGCGCTGGATCCGGCGTATCAGGTCCTGGGGCTCCTTGTAGATCTCGACCATTGCCAACACCTGCTCGCCTTGGCTGTCGAACAGCGGGATGTAGTTCTCGATGAACAGGTATTGGGGGGCGCGCTGGAATTTCTGCTCTTCGCGGTCCTCGTCAGCCTTGTGGTAGCTGGCCGACACGGCCTTGCGCGAATGAAATGCGTGTTCGAGGTCGCCATCGCTCTCGATACGCTTGCCGACCAACTGCGGATTGGTCGACCAGATAATGGTGCGGTCGCGGGCATACGCGTTGGCCAGGAGGGTGTCAGGCAGATGAGCGACGTGGTCGAGGAATTCGGAACGGGTGGCTTCGGCGAGCGCCGGGGTGAATTGCAAATGCTGCTGATCCAGGCGCGGATCGAGCAACTCCCCCATGGCCGTGCCCGGCGGCAGTTGCGAGTGACGCACTTCGGCCTGGGCGATGGCCTGAATGAATTGGGCCGTCAGCATGGCATCGCGCTGGACGCTGTCGCGTACCACGAATCGGGTCGAGACGTAGCCCAGGCCGACTGCCACAGCAGTGATGATCAACAGGCTGATCAGCGAAAACCAGCGCAGCAAATTGAATTGGCTGACCGGCGTTGCCGGACTGCTGGCAGGTGATGCCGCTGTGGGAACAGGGTCTTCCAGCATCTGCATCGGTTGGATTCCACTGAACGATTGCGTTCTGAAAGCGCCCTGTGTAGACCGCTACCCAAGGTAGCGTTTTGATGGCGCCTCGCCGTGGCAGCCACGCTGCCGAATACGTTGCTTTAGGTACAGCAAAAAGTCAGCCAGCTTTTATCTAAAAAATTAAATCTATATAAAACAATAGCTTACAGACAACTCAGAATCCACATTCGATAATGATTCCCCACTTTTGGGTAACTTTCACCCAATCGACCAGTTTTATTTTAAAATCAGATAGTTATAGATATATCTAGATGTAGATTGTCATGACTTCGCCAGCTTGAAGTTCAGCCAGACTCGGGTCCCACGCCCCTCACGGCTGCTGAGCCGCACCGAGCCGGCGAAGCGCTCCATTATCCGTCGCACCAACACCAGCCCTACACCCAAGCCCCCTTGCTTGGTGGTGAAAAACGGCCTGAACGCCAGGCGCGACTGGTGCTCGGTCATGCCTATGCCCGTGTCCGACAGGCACAACGTGATGCTGCGCCGATCATGGCGCACCACCTCCACCCGCAGGCGACCGCCCTGCTCCATCGCTTCCAGCGCGTTGTCTATCACGCTGTGGAATATCTGCGCGAGCAACGCCGGATGCCCCAGGACCTGCACCGAAGGGAGCGGCTGCAAATCAAGCGTCACGCCACTGCGCGCCAGGGGTACGGCGAAGGCCTGCAGGCTTTCTTGCAGGGCCCTGGCCAGGTCCACCGCCACGGCCTCATCGTTGAGCGGGCGCAACGACTGCAACAGTTGGCGGATCCAGTGGGACATGCGGTCCACCTGGCTGATGATGTCGTTGACATTGCGCTGGGCCGGTCCGTCATCGAACGCTTGGGCCAACTCGGCACTGGAGCGGATGCTGGCCAGTGGGTTACGCAGGCTGTGCGCCACTGCCGACGACACTTCGCCCAACGCCACATAGGTCTCGTTGCTGATCAGACGCTTCTGCTGCACCGCCATGACCCGCGCGGCACGGCGCATGATGCCGTACAGGCCGACATAGACCAGACCGGCCCCTACGGCGATGGCCAACCAGATCAGGATCAACCCATGCTCGATGCGCACGATCAGATCGTGGGGCTCCTTGTAGATCTCGACCATGGCGGTCACCTGCTCGCCATTGGCGTCGAATAGCGGAATGTAGTTCTCGATGAACAACTGCTCGGGCGGCGTGACGAACTTCTGCTCGCTACGGGCCTGCTCGAAATTGTGATAGCTGGCCGAGACGCGCATCTTGTACTCGAACGCCCGCTCCAGATCGTCGTCGCCCTGGATCAGCTTGCCCACCAGCGCCGGGTTACTCGACCAGATCACCGTACGGTCCGGTGCGTAGATGTTGGCCAGCAGCATGTCCGGCAAGTGGGCGATGTGATCGAGAAACTCGCCTCGTGCCCTGCGCCGGGCATCGGGATCGACATCCGGCAAGGCCGCCTGGTCGGTACGCGGATCGAGCAGTTCGCCCATGGTACGGACATTGGGGATGGACACGTGGCGGACTTCGGCATCGGCGATCGCAGTGATGAACTGGGCGGTGAGCAGTGCATCGCGCTCGACGCTCTCATCGATGATGAAACGGCTGGAAATCAGCCCCAGTCCGGCAGCCACAGAGACGATGATGGCCAAGCTCACCCAGGCGTACCAGCGCAGCAGGTTGAATGCCTTGGGCCCGCCGGAGGCCTCAGTCGCGGTAGGCATGACGAGCAGTTCGGAAGGGGGAACGATGGCCATGGCAAACTCCACTGCTGGGCACCTGTGAAAGGTTATAGCCCAGAGTTGGGGGGATCGAAGGGGATAATCTGCATGAGGTCCACGTTCACCCCCCTAGAGCGGAGAATCCGCCGCCAGCCCCTGCAGCTTGCGATATTCGCGCAGAACTGCCGGTACGTAACGACGGGTTTCGGCGAATGGCGGCACCGCGCCACGGCGCAGTACCGCCTCGGGACCGGCATTGTAGGCCGCGACCGCCAGGGTAATGTCATTATCGAACAGCCTCAGCATGCGTTTGAGGTAGCGCGCGCCGCCCTTGATGTTGTCTTCCGGGTCGAGGCGGTCCTCGACTCCCATTTCCCGCGCGGTGTCCGGCATCAATTGCATCAGCCCCACCGCCCCGGCGGCCGAGCGAGCCTGGGGGTTATAGCCAGACTCCGCCTTGATCAACGCGTGCAACAGCGCCTGGGGCACATCGTGAATCCGTGCCGCGGCGGCCACCACGTCGGCATAGGGACGCCCGGTGATCAACTGGGCGTCGCTCGGTCCGGCTTGGGCGATCGGCTCGCTGATCACCCGTTCATAGTGGCGTCCTGGTCGATGGACGTTGGTCAGTACGTAGCCGCCCTTGGCATCGATGGAAATGTACACATCGGCCTGGGCGATCGTCGCCGCTAGCCACAGTGAAAGCAGGATCAATCCACGCATGTCGCTCGCCTCCCCGCCTTGCCCCCGTTTTGGGGGAAATGCCCCGCGAATCAGGGCGTTTTTGCCTAAGACGCAAGCTGCGTGCCGCTTGCCATGGCGCATGGCGCAAGGCCCCGAGGCAGACGTGCACGGCTGTTGCATGGGACCTGCACGGCATGTCCCAGCAGCGGAGGATTTCACCATGCAACGCCGGCCCAACCCCCAACGTGGCTTCACCCTGCTTGAACTTCTGGTGGTACTGGTGGTGCTCGGTCTATTGGCCGGCATCGTCGCGCCCAAGTACTTCAGCCAGCTCGGCCGCTCGGAAGCCAAGGTGGCGCGAGCGCAGATCGAAGGCTTGAGCAAGGCCCTGGATCTCTATCGGCTGGAAGTCGGTCATTACCCCAACAGCGAACAAGGCCTGCAGGCCCTGGTGGTCGCCCCCAGCGGCGAGGCGCGCTGGTCGGGCCCCTACCTGCAGAAGGCAGTTCCCCAGGATCCCTGGGGCCGGCCTTACATCTACCGCCAGCCGGGCGAGAACGGCGGCGAATATGACCTGCTGTCGATGGGCAAGGACGGCCAGCCCGGCGGCGATGGCGAAAACGCCGAAATCACCAGTTGGCAATGAGGGGGTGGCCCATGCGCTATCACCTGAAGGCTCTGGGCAGCCAGGGCGTGGTGCAGTTGCAGGTCGAGGCCGACGACATCGAACAAGCCCGGCGCAAAGCCAGCGAGCAAGGCCTGCGGGTGGTAAGCATTCGCGGCCAGGGCCGCACCTTGGGTAGCATGACCTGGCGTCGCGAGGCAGCGTTCGACCTGGTGCTGTTCAGCCAGGAACTGACTACCTTGCTCAATGCTGGCCTGCCACTGATCGACGCCCTCGAGAGCCTGGCGGAAAAAGCCCCAGGCGCAGGTGCGCGCAGGGTGCTCGAAGCCCTGGTTCGTCAGCTCTACGAAGGCCGTTCGCTGTCCCAGGCGCTGAGCCAGCAACCGCGGGTGTTTCCTACGCTGTACGTGGCACTGGTGCAGTCCAGTGAACGGACCGGAGCGTTGGGCGATGCGTTGTCCCGCTACATTGGTTATCGCCAGCGCCTGGACCTGGTCCGACAGAAGCTGGTGGGCGCCTCGGTCTACCCTTTGCTGCTGTTGCTGGTCGGTGGGGGCGTGGTGCTGTTCCTGCTGGGCTATGTGGTGCCTCGCTTCAGCCTGGTGTTCGAAGGCATGGGCAGTGAACTGCCCTGGCTGTCGCGCATGCTGATGCAGATCGGCTTGTTCCTGCACGCCCAGCAGGCGCCCTTGGCGTTGGGTGCCGTCGGTGGCATCGTGACCCTGGTGCTGCTACGTCGCCATCCGCGGGTGCGCCGCTGGTTCGCACGCCAGACGCGGCGCATACCGGCGCTGCATCAACGGTTGATGATGTACGAACTGGCGCGATTCTACCGCTCGCTGGGCATCTTGCTGCAAGGCGGTATACCGATCCTGACCGCCATGGGCATGGCCCGCGGGCTGCTGGGCAGCGCCTCGGCGCAGGGCCTGGAGCAGGCCAGTCAGCGGGTGGGCGAAGGTCTACCGCTGTCCGATGCCCTGGAAGCGGCCAAGCTGGTGACACCGGTATCGCTGCGCCTGCTGCGGGCCGGGGAGCAGTCTGGCAACCTCGGCGAGATACTCGAGCGCTGTGCGGACTTTCACGACCAGGAGATCGGACGCTGGGTCGAGTGGTTCGTGAAGCTGTTCGAACCTCTGCTGATGACCTTCATCGGGCTGCTGATCGGGCTGATCGTGATCTTGATGTACATGCCGATCTTCGAACTGGCATCGAGCATTCACTGACGCGCCGGGGCTGGTTCAATAATCGAATCGGTCCACCGCACGCCGCCGCTCGTTGTCATCGCGGCGGTCATAACTGGCGGTGGTCTGGATGTTGACGTGATGGGCCAGCTTTTGCGCGATGGCCAGGTCGTGCTCTTCGATCACCCGGGTGATGAACGCCCGGCGGAAGTCATGGGGCATGATCTTTACCCCCACCTGCGCCCCACGCTGGCGGGCGATGTAGTAGATGGCATGCTTGGTGATGCGCGCGCGGGTAATATGGTTGCCCCGGCGAATGCGGTTGAACAGGAACGTATCGTCACGGACCCCTGCGGGCAGCATTTCGCGGCGCAGGTCCAGCCAAGCCTGCAGCTTCTCGAACGCCCAGGCTGGCGCGTACTTGATCAACTGCCGGTTGCCCTTGCCCAGCACCTGGATGCTCCGCGCCTCGAAGTCGACATCGTCCAGGTCGATGTCGACCGACTCCGACTTGCGCATGCCGGTGCCATACAGCAAGGCGATGATCGCTGCATCGCGCACACCCTGGGGCCGAGGATCGGCAGCGCACAATTCCATCAGCTCGCGGATCAGGCTGCGGCGCAGGTTGCGCCCCGGCGGCAAGCGGCTGCCCGTGTCAGGCTTGACCTCGCGAATGCGCAACAACCGCTCATGATCGATCAGGCCCTGGCGCCAGGCTTCGTTCATCACGCCGCGTACGGCATTGACATACAGCGACGAGCTGTTGGGGGCGTAACCATCAGCCCTCAGCGCCGCAACCAGGCCGATGACATGGCCAGGGTCAAGGCGGTGCCACGGCACGTCGGCAATATCCTGATCGACGAAACCGAGCCGATCGGCGGCATCCTGGAGCACATAGCGCATGGTCTGTTGACTGGACGGAGCCAGGCGGGCCAGGTATTGCAACAGCGGGTTCTGGGAAAGCTCGGACAAAACGTGGATCCTGTAGCGCGAAAGCGAGTCAAGCCGCGCCCCGGCAACATCGAGGCGACAACCAAACGGCAGGTCAGGACGACCCGGAAACAGTGCCATCACCTTGATATTCAATAGGTTGGAGAATGGCACAGGGGGTGATAGTACCCTATTGGCGCCTTGTTGATGTGCGATCGAACGATGCTCAGCGTGGTGGTCCCGCTCAGCGCCGTCACACCGATGCAGTGCCATTGGTCTGATAGTGTCCCACCCGCCGCTCAGCCACCCTCCTTCCGGAAAACGTTTGCGATGGGCGCCGACGGCGGCTGCGCCAGAATGCCACAGGTGACCGGTTTCAAGTATTTGCGAAGTTTTCCTGTTCGCCAGGCCTGCGCGACCTTTTCCGGTGCTATGGTTACATACCCGGTGGCCGCAGCCTGGGCTACCCTCACGCTGTCCAGGAAAGGACAAGGAGGCTGGCATGAACAAGATGACGTTCCCTAACGCCTGCCAGGTGATGCGTTGGCATTTTCACCCGCTTGGGTTCGAAGCCAGCATGGATGCCCCCCGCAGCATGGTCGCCCGGCTATTCGACCGAGCTACCGGCGAAACCCTGCTGGCAATCGCCGGAATCCCGTGCACGGCAGTGATGCCCGCCGCCGATGTCGAGCGCATCATCGAGGCGGTCGAAGCGGAAATGGATGCCTTCATACCCAGGCTGATGCTCAAGGATGCCGTTTAGGCGGGCACCTCGACATCCTGTGCCAGGGCCTGCAACCGCGCCATGAACTGCTCGGCCGGCACCGGCTGACCGAGCAGGTAGCCCTGCAGCGAATCACAGCCCAGCCCGGTCAGGAATGCCTGCTGGCCGTCGGTTTCCACACCTTCGGCGACGATCCGCAACCCCAGGGCCTGCCCCAGCGCCACGATCGCCGAGACGATAGCGGCGTCGTCGCCATCCTGCTCGAGGTCGCGCACGAACCCTCGGTCGATCTTCAGTTCATTGGCCGGCAGCCGCTTGAGGTACATCAGGCTCGAATAGCCGGTTCCGAAATCGTCAATCGACAGGTCCACCCCCATGTCGGACAGACGCTGTAGCACCAGCAAGCTGGCATCGGCATCGTGCATCGCCGTGGTTTCGGTGATTTCCAGGGTCAAGTGGTTGGCCGGCAGCCCATTGTCCCGCAGTGCCTGGGCCACACTGTCGACCAGGCCGCCATGACAGAATTGCAATGCCGACAGATTCACCGCCATGCGCCAGTGTTGATACCCCTGGTCGAGCCACTGCCGCATTTGTCGACAGGCTTCGCCCAGCACCCACTCGCCGATGGGGATGATCAGCCCGGTTTTCTCCGCCATAGCGATGAAACGATCCGGCAGCATCAGTCCATCTTGCGGGTGTTGCCAGCGTAACAGTGCTTCGGCGCCAATCGGCTGGCAACCCTGGGCGGCAAACTTGGGTTGGTAGTGCAAGCGGAACTGCCCCTGCTCCAGGGCCATGCGCAGGTCCTGAAGCAACTGCAGCTGCTGGCGGGCATCGCTGTTCATCGAGGCGTCGAAGAAGCGGTAGCCGTTCTTGCCGGCGCTCTTGGCGTGATACATGGCGGCATCGGCGTTGCGCAGCAGTTCGTGCTGGTCCAGGCCATTACCTGGATACAGGACGATGCCCAGGCTCGCGGTAACCTGCAGGTCGTGGCCGGCCACTTCGAACGCCCGTGACACCAGGTTGACCTGCTTGACCGCCACGTCCATGGCGTCATTCGGCTCCTGCAAGTCGACCAGCAGCACGAACTCATCGCCGCCGATGCGTGCCAATGTGTCCTGGCTGTGCAGATGCCCACGCAGCCTGGTGGCCACGGCCTTGAGCAACAGGTCTCCGACATGGTGACCAAAGGCGTCGTTGACAGGCTTGAAGCCATCCAGGTCGATGAACATCAACGCAAAGCAACCGCCCTGCTCCGCAACCTTGGCGATGGCCTGATCGATCCGGTCGGCCAGCAGGGTGCGGTTAGGCAATCCGGTCAGGGTGTCGTGCAGGGCCAACTGGGTCAGCTCCTGGTTGGCCAGGGCCAGTGAACGCGCCAGGGCGGCTGTGCGCGCCTCCAGACGGGCGTCCAGCACCGAAGTCAGCAAGGCCACCGCCAGCACCGCCAGGGTCGTGATCAGCACCAGGTAGACCAAGCCATCGCCTTTGAGACCGTTGGCCAGCGCCCCGCAGTAACTGCCTTCGCTGAAGTTGGCCGCCGCCATGCCGGTGAAGTGCATACCGACGATGGCGATCCCCATGAGCACCGCCGCCAACCCTCGGACCTGTCTGACGTAGGGCGTATGCCGTCGCAGACGGAAAGCGATCCACAGGGCGGCCGCCGACGCACCGACAGCGATGACCAGGGACATGCCGAACAACGTCGGGTCGTAGTCGATGCCCGGTGACATGCGCAGCGCCGCCATGCCGGTGTAGTGCATGCAACTGATACCGCCCCCCATGATCAGCGCACCGAAGCTCAACGCCTGCCACGGCAAGCTGGGCTGACTGACCATCCATAACGCGAAGCCCGCCGAAAGCACGGCGATCAGCAGCGAAAACGCGGTCAGCCCGATGTCATAGCCAAGCTCCACGGGCAGGCTGAAGGCCAGCATGCCGATGAAATGCATCGACCAGATGCCGAAGCCCATGGCCAGCGCCCCACCCCCCATCCACAGGTACACCGCCCGTCCTTTGGCGGTGGTCAGGCGGCCGGTGAGGTCGAGGGCGGTGTAAGAGGCAAGAATGGCCACGCAGAGAGAAATCAACACCAGCGCGGAAGAATAGCTACCGATCAGCATTTGCAGTTCCAGCGACGGGCACGGGAGGCACCCGGACAAGGCTGCAGATTGTACTCAAGCGCTGGCGAAACGCCACGAGGTTTTCGCGAATGGGAATGGGTCCAGTCTGTAGCCCTGCCGCCCCTCCCCGCTCACTCTCTGGCTTCGGCGAACGCCTGTTCGGCCTGCCACCCACCGCCCAATGCGGCGATCAGCTGGACGCTGGCCACCAGCCGCCCTTCCAGCAACGACAGCACGCTGCGTTCGTTGCTCAAGGCGGTTGCCTGCACGTTGACCACGTCCAGATAACCGATCAGTCCAGCCTTGTACTGGTTCTCGGTCAGACGCAGCGACTCGCGGGCAGCCTCCAGCGCCTCCTGGCGCACGACAGCCTCATCGCCATACACCTTCAACTGCACCAAGTAGTTTTCAACTTCCTTGAAGCCATCGAGCACTGTCTGCCGGTACTGCGCTACGGTCTGGTCATAGGCGGCGACCGTGCGGTCGACTTCAGCGCTGCGCTTGCCTGCGTCGAACAAGGTCAGGGCCAACTGCGGCCCCACCGACCAATAGCGGTTCGGCAACTCGATCCAGTTACTGAAGCTGCTGCTCGAGTACCCCCCGCTCATGCTCAACGACAGGTCGGGGAAGTACGCCGCCCGCGACACGCCGATCTGTGCGTTGGCCGCCATGACGTTACGCTCGGCTGCAGCGATGTCGGGGCGACGCTCGAGCAGTTGCGACGGCAACGCCAGCGGAATATCCGGCAACGCCGGGATCGACTTGCTGTCGGCCAGCGCGAAATTGGCAGGCGCCTTGCCGAGCAAAACGGCGATGGCATTCTCGAATTGCGCACGCTGCCAGGCCAGGTCGATCAGGTCGGCCTGGGTGCTCTTGAGCTGAGTGCGCGCCTGGGCCACCGCATCGGGGCCGGAGACGCCGGCACGATATTGGTTCTCGGTCATGCGCAGCGAACGCTGGTAGGCGGCGACGGTAGCCTCGAGCAAGCGTTTCTGCTCATCGATCACCCTCAGTTGCAGATAATTCTGCACCAGCTCCGACTGCTGACTCAGGCGAATCGCGGCCAGATCGGCCAGGCTGGCCTCGGCGCTGGCCTTGTCGGCGTTGAGCGTTTCACGCAGTTTGCCCCACAGGTCGATCTCCCAACTGACACCAAGCTGAGCATTGTAGGTATTGCGAATGCCGCTGCTGTTGTTCGACAGACTCGAGCTCGAACTGCCGGTGCCTTGTGCTGAACGGTTCTTGCTGGTGGTCAGGTCCAACGTGGGAAACAGCGAGGCACGACTGCTGCGCACCAACGCCTGGGCCTGGCGATACTGGGCCTCGGACTGGGCCACCGTCTGGTTACTGCGATTGAGTTCCTCGACCAGAGCATTGAGCCCCGGATCGCCGTAAACCTCCCACCAGGCGCCACGGGCGATGGCATCGGAAGGGCTGGCCTGGGTCCAGCCTTCGGCTTGCTTGAACTGCGCAGGTGTGTCCATCTCCGGACGATGGTAATCCGGACTGAGGGTACAGGCGCTGAGCATGGCCACGCACAGCCCGGCGCCGATCAGGTGCGAACCGCGCCCGCGGGTCAGCAACTGCAGGGCACGGTGGAGAGGAGCTTGGGCAAAGGTCATAGCGGGGTTTCCAGGGCGGCGTCGGTGCGCACGCCGCGCCAACGATTGAAACGGTGACGCAGGCGGTCGAGGTACAGGTACACCACCGGCGTCGTATAAAGGGTCAGGACCTGGCTGAAGACCAGGCCACCGATGATGGTCAGGCCCAGGGGCTGGCGCATCTCCGCGCCCTCGGCGCGACTGAGCAACAGCGGCAAGGCGCCGAGGATGGCCGCCAGGGTAGTCATCAAGATCGGTCGCAAACGCAACAGGCAGGCGCGGCGGATCGACTCTTCAGGGGTGAGTCCCTGATGCCGCTCAAGTTGCAGCGCCAGGTCGATCATCAGGATCGCGTTCTTCTTCACCACGCCGATCAACAGGAACAGCCCCAGCAGGGAAATCAAGCTGAACTCGCCCCCGGTCAGGTACAACGCCAGCAAGGCCCCGACCCCTGCCGAAGGCAAAGTCGACAGGATGGTCAACGGGTGGATGTAGCTTTCGTAGAGAATGCCCAGCACCAGGTACACCAGCACCAGCGCGCCAAGGATCATGAAAGGCTGGCCCTGCTGGGTCTTGGCGAATGCGTCGGCGGTCCCGCCCAGGCGAGCGATCACCGATTCGGGCAAGCCGAGCTTGGCCACCGCCCGCTCGAGCGCAGCCATCGCCTGGTCGGTGCTATAGCCTTCGGCGATATCGAAGTTGATGTCCTGGGAGGCGAACTGGTTCTCGTGGCTGACCCGATCGTCGGCGAGGGTGTTTTCGTAATGGGCAATGGTCGACAGCGGCACCCGTGCACCTTCGCTGGTGATCACCTGCACCTGCTCCAGGGTACTGGGATCCCAGGCGTATTTCGGATTGATCTCCAGCACCACCTGGTACTGGTTGAGGCTGTCGTAGATGGTCGAGATCTGCCGCTGACTGTAGGCGTTGTTGAGCACCGTGGTGACCATGTCCATGTCGATGCCCAGCCGCTTGGCCTGGTCGCGGTCGACCACCAGGGTCACCTGCTGCGTCCCGCCGCCGTCGCGGGCATCGACCGAGGTCAGTTCGGGCAAGGTACGCACCAGGGCCGTGACCTTCGGGAACCATTCGCGCAAGGCGCTGAGATCGTCGCTCTGCAAGGTATAGACATACTGCGAGGAACTCTGATCGCGGCCTCCGCCGCCCAGCTGCAGGTCCTGGTCGGCCATCAGATACAAGCGGCCGCCCGGCACCTTGGGCAGTTCACGGCGCAGGCGGTCGATGACCTTCTGCGCAGAGATCTTGCGTTCGGCAATCGGTTTCAGACGCACCAGGACCATGGCATTGTTGGTGCCGCTGTTGCCTCCGATGAAGCCGGCAACACTCTGCACAGCCGGATCGGCCAGCAAGGCGCGCCGGTAGATTTCCATCTTCGGCTGCATCACGGTGAACGACAGGCCATCGTCGCCGCGGATGAAACCTATCAATTGCCCGGTATCCTGCTGCGGCATCAACGTCTTGGGGATCACCACGTACAACGCGATGTTGACGCCGATGGTCAGCAACAGGCTGAACAGCGTCAGGCGTTTATGGCGCAAGGCCCAGCCCAGGCTGCGGTCATAGGCGTTGACCAGGCGCTGATGCTGCCTTTCGCTCCATCGCTGCAAGCGGTTCTGTTCGGCCTGCTGCGGCTTCAGCCAGCGTGCGCAGAGCATGGGCGTGAGGGTCAGCGACACCACAAGGGAAACGATGATCGCCGCCGCCAGGGTGATCGAGAACTCCTGGAACAGGTTGCGCACGATGCCGCCCATGAACAGGATCGAGACGAACACCGCCACCAGCGAGACGTTCATCGACAGCAAGGTGAAACCGACTTCCTTGGCGCCGAGAAATGCCGCCCGCATCGGCGGTTGGCCATCTTCGATGTGCCGCGAGATGTTCTCCAGCACCACGATGGCGTCGTCCACCACCAGGCCGGTGGCCAGGATCAATGCCATCAGCGACAGGTTGTTGAGCGAGAACCCGCACAGGTACATCACCGCAAAAGTGCCGACCAGCGACACCGGCACCGCCAGACTCGGGATCAGTGAAGCGCGCAGACTGCCGAGGAACAGGTAGACCACCAGGATCACCAGCACCACGGCGATCATCAGGGTGTGCTCGGCTTCTTTCAGGGTGGCCTTGATCACCGGCGAGCGGTCCATCGCCACATCGAGTTTGACACTGGCCGGCAGCAGTGACTGCAACGCCGGCAATTGCGCCTTGATCTGGTCGACGGTCTCGATGATGTTGGCGCCGGTCTGCCGGTTGATCACCAGCAGCACCGCGCTCTGGTCATTGAAAAAGCCGCTGTTGTAGCGGTTTTCGACGCCATCGGTGATGCTCGCCACATCGGACAGGCGCAAGATCGTGCCGTTCTCCTGGCGGATCACCACCGGCTCGTAGTCCTTGGCCTTCTCCAATTGATCGTTGGCACGCACCTGCCAATTGCGCTGGCCGTCCTCGACGAACCCCATCGGACGGCGCTGGTTGGCGTTGGCGACTGCGGTACGCACGTCATCGAGAGCAATTCCGTACTGGTTGAGCAGCTGCGGCTCCACCGCCACACGCACTGCCGGCAACGAGCTACCGCCAATCTGCACTTCCCCTACCCCACTGACCTGGGCCAGGCTCTGGGACAGGATGGTATCGGCCAGGTCGTAGAGCTGGCCTTTCTGCAGCACGTCCGAAGTCAGCGACAACACCATGATCGGCGCCTGAGACGGGTCGATCTTCTTGTAGGTGGGCATGCTGCGCATGCCGCTGGGCAGCAGGTTGCGTGTGGCATTGATCGCCGCCTGCACTTCCCGGGCCGCGCCGTCGACGTCGCGGCCGATCTCGAAGCCGATGATGACCCGGGTGGAGCCCTGGCTGGAGTTGCTGGTGAGCGTGGTGACGCCGGCGATACTGCCGAGTTTGCGCTCCAGCGGCGTAGCCACGGTGGCGGCCATGACCTCTGGACTGGCCCCGGAAAGATTGGCCTGGACCACGATCACCGGGAAGTCCATCTGCGGTAGCGGCGCCACCGGCAGCAAGCCAAAGCTCACCCCGCCCAACAACATGATCGCCAGGCTCAGCAGCATGGTCGCCACCGGTCGGCGGATGAAGGGTCCGGACAGGTTCATGCCTGGGCCTGCTGACGATCGCTGGCCGGACGCCAGCGGCGGGCCAGACGGTCGAAGTACAGGTAGATGACCGGGGTGGTGAACAGCGTCAGCACCTGGCTCACCAGCAGGCCGCCGACCATCACCAGACCCAGTGGCTGGCGCAGCTCGGCACCGGAGCCGGTGGCGAGCATCAGCGGCACCGCACCGAACAGCGCCGCCAGGGTGGTCATCAGGATCGGCCGGAAGCGCAACAGTGCCGCCTGATAAATCGCATCGGCCGGCGCCATGCCCTCGTTGCGCTCGGCCTCGAGGGCGAAGTCGATCATCATGATCGCGTTCTTCTTGACGATGCCGATCAACAGGATGATGCCGATGATGGCGATCATGCCCAGGTCGTTACCGCTGAGGATCAGCGCCAGCAAGGCGCCCACCGCTGCCGACGGCAGGGTCGAGAGGATGGTCACCGGGTGGATGTAGCTCTCGTAGAGCACGCCGAGCACGATGTACATGGTCACCACCGCCGCCAGAATCAGCAGCAAGGTGCTCGACAGCGAAGCCTGAAACGCCTCTGCCGCTCCCTGGAAGCGCGTCTGGACGCCGATCGGCATGCCGATCTCCTGCTGCACCTGCTCGATCACCTTCACCGCCTCCCCGAGAGAGGCACCGTGGGCCAGGTTGAACGACAGCGTCACGGCCGGGAACTGGCCGATATGCGAAATGGCCAGCTGCGCCTGGCGCTGCTCGATGCGCGCCAAGGCCGAGAGGCGCACCTGGCCGCCGTCGCTGGCCTTGACATGGATCGACTCCAGCGCCTGCGGGCCGATGCTGCCGGCGTTCTGCGACTGCAGTACCACTCGGTACTGACTGGCCTGGGTATAGATGGTCGAGATCTGCCGTTGACCGAACGCGTCGTACAGGGCGTTGGTGATCTGCGAAACGTCGATGCCCAGGCGGCTGGCCATGTCCCGATCGATCACCAGATAGACCTGCAGGCCCTTGTTCTGCAGATCGCTCGCCACGTCCTGCAGTTCAGGGCGCTGCTGCAACGCCTCGACCAATTTTGCGCTCCACTGGGCCAGCAGGTCGGCGTCGGGCGACGACAGGCTGAACTGGTACTGGGTCCGGCTGACCCGGTCCTCGATGCTCAGGTCCTGCACCGGCTGCATGAACAGCCGGATGCCGACCAGCTTGTCCAGCTGCGGCTGTAGACGGCTGATGACTTCACTGGCGGTGACATCGCGGTCGCCATGGGGTTTGAGGTTGATCAGCAGTCGACCGCTGTTGAGGGTGGCGTTGTCGCCGTCGACACCAATGTAAGAGGACAGACTCTGCACTGCCGGATCCTGCAGGATCAGCTTGCTCAAGGCTTGCTGACGTTCGCTCATGGCGCTGAAGGAAATCGACTGCGGCGCCTCGGAGATACCCTGGATCACCCCGGTATCCTGCACCGGGAAGAAGCCCTTGGGCACCACCAGATACAGCACCACCGTCAGCGCCAGGCTGGCTACCGCCACCATCAGGGTCAGCGGCTGATGTTGGAGCACCCAGCGTAGACCACGCCCGTAGCGTTCGATCAGCCAGTCGATCCAGGCGCCACTGGCGCGGTAGAAACGCCCTTGCTCCTCCTCCTTGGGCTCGCGCTTGAGCAGTCGTGCGCACATCATCGGCGTCAGCGTCAACGACACCACGAGGGAAATCAGGATAGCCACCGCCAGGGTGATGGCGAACTCGCGGAACAGCCGCCCGACCACATCGGCCATGAACAGCAGCGGGATCAACACGGCAATCAGCGAGAGCGTCAGCGACACCAGCGTGAAGCCGATCTGCCGTGCGCCTTTGAGTGCCGCCTGCATCGGCGTCTCACCTTCCTCGATACGGCGGGAAATGTTCTCCAGCATGACGATGGCGTCGTCCACCACGAAACCGGTGGCGATGGTCAAGGCCATCAGAGTCAGGTTGTTGATCGAAAATCCCGCCAGGTACATCACGCCGAACGTGCCGATCAGCGACAGCGGCACTGCGATCGAAGGAATGACAGTGGCACTGACACGGCGCAGGAACACGAATGTCACCATTACCACCAGGACAATGGCGATCAGCAATTCATGCTGCACGTCCTTGACTGCGGCGCGGATGGTCTGGGTACGGTCGGTGAGCACCGAGACGTCCAGGCCCGCCGGCAGGTTGTCGGTGATCGATGGCAGCATCTGCTTGATCCGGTCGACCACCTCGATGACGTTGGCCCCCGGCTGACGCTGGATGTTCAGCAACACCGCCTGGTTCTGGTTGGCCCAGGCTGCAAGCCGCTCGTTCTCGGCACCATCGACGATTTCGGCAACGTCTTTCAGGCGCAGCGGTGCGCCGTTGTTGTAGCTGAGAATGAGGTTGGCGTATTCCTCGGGCGAACGCAGTTGGTCGTTGGCATCGAGCATCGACACCCGTGTCGGACCGTCGAAGTTGCCCTTGGGCTGGTTGACGTTGGATGCGCCGATCAAGGTGCGTACATCGTCCAGGTTCAGGCCGTTGGCAGCGAGGGCATCGACGTTGACCTTGATCCGCACTGCCTGGCGCTGGCCGCCGGCGATGCTGACCATGCCGACGCCGCTGATTTGCGCGAGCTTCTGCGCCACACGGGTATCGACCAGGTCGTTGAGCTTGGGCAACGGCATGGTCTTGGAGGAAATGGCCAGGGTCAGTACCGGCGTGTCGGCCGGGTTGACCTTGTTGTACACCGGCGGTGCCGGCAGGTCGCTCGGCAAAAGGTTGCTGGCGGCGTTGATGGCCGCCTGCACCTGTTGCTCGGCAACGTCCATGTTCATGTCGAGGTTGAACCGCAGGGTCAGCACCGACGCCCCGCCGGAGCTGGTCGAGGCCATCTGGGTCAGGCCAGGCATCTGCCCGAACTGGCGCTCCAGCGGCGCGGTGACCGCGCTGGTCATCACCTGGGGGCTGGCACCGGGATAGAGGGTCATGACCCGGATGGTCGGGTAGTCGACCTGCGGCAACGCCGATACCGGCAACAGCTTATAGGCGATCAGGCCGGCCAGGACGATGGCCAGCATGCTCAGCGTGGTGGCGACCGGTCGCAGGATGAACAGACGCGAGAGGTTCATGCGCCCGCCTTCACCGGCTCATCGGCCTTGCCCTTGGCCTCGCCGCCTTGCAGCTGCGAGCCTGGAGTGGCGGGCACCTGCGAGCTGTCCTCGACGACTTCGACCTGGGTGCCTTCGCGCAGGCGGTCGGTGCCTTCGAGCACCAGGCGGTCGCCCGCGGCCAGACCTTCGAGAATCACACTGCGCTCGCCATCGCTTGCACCGACCTTGAGCTTGCGAATGTTGACCTTGCTATCGGCATTGACCACGTAGGCAAAGGTGCCATCGTTACCGAACTGCACGGCGGCCGAGGGCACCAGCACCACTTGCTTGAGGGTATCTGCGAGCAGGCGCACGTTGACGAACTGGTTGGGGAACAGCGACAGGTCCTTGTTCTCGAAGCGTCCTTTGAACTTCAGGGTCCCGGTGGTGGTGTCGATCTGGTTGTCGATGCTGCCCAGCACGCCGGTGGCCTGCAGCTTGCTGTCGCTGCGGTCCCAGGCTTCGACCGGTAGGCTGGCACCGGTGCGGTAGCGCTGCAGTACGGTGTCCAGTTCGGTTTCCGGCAGGGTGAAAGCGACGCTGATCGGCTCGGTCTGGGTGATGACCACCAGCGCCGTGGTGTCGTTGGCCGCGACCAGGTTGCCCAGATCGAGTTGACGCAAGCCGACACGGCCACTGATGGGGGCGCGAATCTGGGTGAACTCGAGGTTCAGGCGGGCATCGTTGACCTGGGCCTGGTTGGTCTTGACCAGCCCCTGGAACTGCGCGACCTGGGCTTCGGCAGTGTCCAAGGTCTGCTTGGCGATGCTGTCTTCGGCATATAGCCCGCGGTAACGGGCAACGTCGACCTGGGCGTTCTTCAACTGCGCCTGGTTTTGCGCCAGGGTCCCTTCGGCCTGCTGCAAGGCGATCCGGTAAGAGCGCGGGTCGATCTCGGCGAGCAGGTCGCCAGCCTTGACCCGCTGACCTTCCTTGAAGTGGATCTTGACCAGCTCGCCTGATACACGGCTACGGACGTTGACCGTATTGATCGCGGTCACCGTGCCCAGCGCCTTGTAATAAAGCGGGAAATCGCCCACGGTGGCCGGCTCTACCCGCACCGGCACCGGGTCGGTAGAAGCACCGAAACCTGGACGCCCGTTGCCGCCCGTTCGTCCTTTGGCTTCATTGTGGGGCGCGGTTGCGGGCCACAGCCACCAGGCCAGCAGGGTCACCAGCAGCAGGATCAGCAGGCCCACGAGCCAACGACGGGGAGAACGGGAGACGGAAGCTTGCATGGGTTGAACGAACCTTGTTCGGAAAAACGACATGGGAGGATGAACGATAAGCACTGGTATCGTTTTTGCAAAGCGCCTTTACAGGCCATTTACCTTGAGCTGACGTTGCCAAAGCCCTGAACTTTAATTGACATCCTCCCCGCCCTAAAGGACGGGAATTCCTACAGGTAGACGGCCATGCCCGACCGCGAGAATGTTCCTCGC
>NZ_JAHWIW010000035.1:0-61440 GCF_025377065.1 Pseudomonas sp. HD6422
GGCCAACCTGGTGAAAATCAGGGCCTGCCTGGCGGCAGGCCATTACCGGCCCGAACACAAAAAAACTGACAGTCCCGGACCGGCCTCTTCGCGGGCAAGCCCGCTCCCACAGGATCGCCACAGCGCTCGATAGCTGTGGTAAACCTGTGGGAGCGGGTTTACCCGCGAAGAGGCCGGCACAGTCAACCTCAATCACCGCCCCCTGCGCCGATACGGAAACACATCGATCACCCTCCCCTCACGAATCGCCGCCTGCAACCCCTTCCAGTAGTCAGCGTCATACAGCTCCCCATGCAACCGGCTGAACAACCGACGCTGGCCCATGTCAGCGAACAGAAACGGCGGAAACTCCTCGGGAAACACATCGTGCGGCCCGATCGAGTACCAGGGCTCGCCCGACATCTCATCCTCCGGATAACGCGGCGGCGGGATGTGGCGGAAGTTCACCTCGGTCAGGAAACTGATCTCGTCGTAGTCATAGAACACCACCCGACCATGACGGGTGACGCCGAAGTTCTTCAGCAGCATATCTCCGGGAAAGATATTGGCCGCGGCCAATTGCTTGATGGCCAGACCATAGTCTTCCAGAGCCTCCAGCACCTGGGCCTCGCTGGCATGCTCCAGATACAGGTTGAGCGGAGTCATGCGCCGCTCGGTCCAGCAATGACGGATCAGCACCGTATCGCCTTCGAGGACCACGGTCGACGGCGCCACCTGCAGCAACTCGGTCAGGCATTCGGGCTCGAACTTGGCAAGCGGAAAGCGAAAGTCGGCGAACTCCTGGGTGTCGGCCATGCGCCCGACCCGGTCGACCCCCTTCACCAGACGGTACTTGGCGATGACCGTGGCACGGTCCACGGTCTTGGAGGGGGAAAAGCGATCTTTGATCACTTTGAACACGGTATTGAAGCCCGGCAAGGTGAACACGCTCATCACCATCCCGCGCACCCCAGGGGCCATGACGAAGCGGTCGTCGGTGCTGGCCAGGTGGTTGATCAAGGCGCGGTAGAACTCCGACTTGCCATGCTTGTAGAAGCCGATCGAGGTGTACAGCTCGGCGACATGCTTACCCGGCAAGATGCGCTTGAGGAAGTTGACGAACTCGCCAGGCACCGGCACATCGACCATGAAGTAAGAGCGGGTGAAGGAGAAGATGATCGACACCTCGGCCTCGTCGGTGATCAGCGCATCGACCTCGATGCCGTGACCTTCGCGATGCAACAGCGGAATCACCAACGGCCATTGTTCATCCAAGGTGTGCAGGCGACCGACCAGGTAGGCGCCCTTGTTGCGGTACAACACCGAGGAAAACAGCTCCACCGCCAAGGCCGGGTCCTTGCACACCCAATCCGGCAGGCTGTCGCGCAACTGCCCCTCGAGCCGGCTCAGGTCCGCCTCCAGGTTGGCGTAGGGCACCTGGAACACATGCTCGGTGAAAATCGCCCGCAGCAGCGCATGCAGCCCGGCCTCGGGCCGATAAGTGCGGGTCTGCGCAGCGCGCTGGTGAGCTCGCAGGGAAGGCCGGGTGGTGTGGATGAACATGCAGCCATCGCTGATCAGGTCATGGCTGAACAAGCTGCAGAACAGCGAGTTGTACCAGGTTTCCGCCAGCTCATCGTCCAGGCGCGGGTCGATCAACTGGATATAGGCATGCTTGACCAGCGGCCACTGCGCGACGTCGAGCAATACGTCGTCAGCGAACGCCTGACGCAGTCCGCCATTGATCTCGACCACTTTCTCTTCATAGAGATTGATGCGGGCAGCGGCGGCCTGCTGGATGTCCTGCCAACGCGCCTGCTCGAAACGAGCCTGGGCGCCGAGGGTGATGCGCCGGAAATGTTCGCGGTAGTCGTCGAAGCCGACCAGGATCACTCGGGCGATCTCGGCGGCGGGCCAGGTAGGGGGCATGCGGGGTGCCTCGGTGCCAGGGTTGGGAATATTCAGCTTAGACATTCCAGATAGTGGCGAGCGGCGATAGCCCGTGACTGATGCGCAGCGCAAGAAAGCACAAGAACCCACCGCCCACGTCACGTAAACTCCCCGCCCTGCCTTGTTCCTGGAGACCGCCGTGAGCCCCATCGCCCTAGCCCGCCTGCTGACACTTGCTGCCGTGTGGGGGGCGAGCTTCCTGTTCATGCGCATCATCGCCCCAGAACTGGGCACCGTGCCAACGGCCTTCTTCCGGGTCTCGATCGCCTGCCTGGGGCTGATCGCGTTGCTTGCCATCGGCCGCGTGCGCTGGACATTCAACGGCAAACTCGGGGCCTGCCTGGTATTGGGCATGATCAACTCGGGCATTCCGGCCACCTTCTATTCAGTGGCAGCCCAAGTCCTGCCGGCCGGCTATTCGGCGATCTTCAATGCCACGACGCCGCTGATGGGCGTGCTGATCGGCGCGCTGTGCTTCCGTGAGCCGATGACCTTGCCCAAGCTGGCAGGCATCTTCCTCGGTCTGCTCGGTGTCGCCATCCTCAGCGGCGCTGGCCCCGTGGCGCTGGACGCCGCCTTGATCAAAGGCGCCCTGGCCTGTCTGGCTGCCACCACCTGCTACGGCTTTGCCGGGTTTCTCGCCCGGCGCTGGATCAACGGCCTGGACAGTCGCCTGGCAGCGCTGGGCAGCATGCTCGGCGCAACACTGATGACCACGCCCCTGTTCGCCTGGAGCGCGATCACGCAACCACCTTCGAGCTGGGGCGGCTGGCAGGTCTGGTTGTCGCTGCTGGGGCTGGGGTTGCTGTGCACGGCGCTGGCCTACATCCTCTACTTCCGCTTGCTCGATGAAGTCGGGCCGGTGAAAGCCAGCACCGTGACCTTCCTGATCCCGGTATTCGGCGTGCTGTGGGGCGCCTGGTTGCTGGATGAGCCGTTGTCGATGGCGCACCTGTATGGCGGCGTGCTGATCGGAGCGGCGCTATGGCTGGTATTGCGTCCAACGCGGCGTTGAGCGACCGCCAATCACCATTACTAGCTTACCTTTCATCAATGGGGCCGCTACAGACAACCTCGCCAAAGCCAACTACGATAGCCCGCCCCTCACAACTGAACCGCGAACATGCCCTGCGACCACAAGATCGTCCTCTGGCGCCTGCAACAAGACGCCCAGGGCTACCCTCCCGCCTCGATCGAAGGCCTGTGGGTCAAGCGCTCCGAAGCCGGCTATGAGGTCGACGGTATCCCGCTCTACGCCTACGGTATCGCCCCTGGTGATACCATCGTGGTGGTCGAGGAAGGTGAACAGTTGTGGTTCGAAAGCCTGCGCTGCAGTGGCGGAGCATCGGTGTTCCGAATCCTGATCAAGATCCCAGGCACTCTCGACCAGGTGCGTGCGGCTGTCGAAGAATTCGGCTGCCGGTGCCAGGCAGAACCTGCAGTGAGGATGCTCGCCGTCGAGGTCCCGCCGTCACGCGCCCTCGACACCCTGCTCTACTACCTGCTGACCCAGCGCGACGCCGGCACCCTGGACTTCGAGGAAGGCGTGTTGCGCCACGCCATCCCCGAAGAGTTCCGCTAAGGTCTCAAGCCTGGGCCAGACGCGCCGCGGGCTTGCGGAACACGAACAGCAAGCCGACCACGATCAGGCCCATGCCCAGCAGGCTGAGCGGTGCCAGACGGTTGCCGAAGATCAGCAGGTCCATCACCGCGGTCACCGCCGGAACCAGGTAGAACAGGCTGGTGACGTTGACCAGGTTGCCCCGGGCGATCAGCCGATAGAGCAACAGGGTCGCCAGCAGCGAGACCACCAGTCCCATCCACAGCAGCGCCGCGACGAAGCCGGCGCTCCATTGGACATGCAAGGGCTGCAGTGGAGCGAACAGCGCGCACATGGCGAACCCTGCCAGGTACTGCAGCGGCAAGGTCCCCATGGGATTGTCGGTGATGCGTTTCTGCAGGATCGAGCCAAAGGTCATGCTGGCCAGCGCCAGCAGCGCGAACAACATGCCAAGCAGCGATACGCCGCCCAGGTTGATGCCCTGGTAGACCACCATCACCAACCCGCACAGGCCCAGGCCCAGCCCGAAAAGGCGGCTCCAGGAGCGCTGACGCTCCATCAGCACCACGGTGAGGATCGGTTGCACGCCCATCACGGTCGCCATCACCCCAGGGGTGACTTGAGTGTTGAGCGCCAGCAGGTAGAAGATCTGATACGCGCCGAGCAGCACGCAACCCGTGCCCAGGGCCCGCAGTACCGCGCCCCGGCTGCGCGGCCAGCGTAGGCCGAGCAACGGTCCGATCAGCAGCAGGCCGGTCAATGCCAGCGCCGAACGCAGCAGCAGGAAGGCGAAGGGGCTGGCCAGGGCCAGGCCGAGTTTGGAGACGATCGCCCCACTGCTCCACAGCAGGACGAACAGGATGGTAGTGGCCGCCGAGGCCACCGAAGCTTTATTGAAGACAGACATGTATTGCCACCTGATAATAGGCGAATGAGCCAAACGGCGGGCGCGAGCTTCAGCGGAGGAAGGTGCCGACCGCGTTCAGTAGGTTGCGTAGGTGAAGGGTTGCGGCGTGAAGCCGATCAGCCCAACACGACCACGCAAGGAGGCGGAGCTACGCCGCCTACGACGCCACTGACAGGTGGTGGGTAGTGACTGATCATGACCGGCTGCGGGCTGCCGCGCACGACCATGCCCGCGACTGGCGCGAAGGCAAAGCTTGTGGTGGCAGGGGTGGCGGGCATGATGGAGGACTTTGCAGAGGGAGTTGGTTTGGAATATAGCGGTGCATCAGCGGTTGGGCAATAGCCAGCTTTTGTGTTGCTTGACCGGGCCTCTTCGCGGGACAAGCCCGCTCCCACAGGTGCCCCACAGTACCTGAGAGATGTGGGGCACCTGTGGGAGCGGGCTTGTCCCGCGAAGAGGCCGGTCCTGCAATCAGAACAACCAGCGATACAACAGGAACGCCACCACCACCGCCAGCACCGGCCGCAGAATGCGGTAGGCCTTCGGGTTGGCACGTTTGAACTGCTTCACACGGGTGCTGATCTTGTTGCTGAAGCGCTTGCTCCAGGCATAGGCCTGGTTGATCCCGCCCACACGCTCGTCATCGGTGTTTTGCGGCGCGGTGGCACGACCGAGGAAAGCACTGACCTTGCGGTTGATTCGGGTCATCAACGGACTGCTCAGCGGGCGCTCGATGTCGCAGAACAGGATCACCCGGGTCACGTCGGTTTCGTTCTTCACCCAGTGCACGAAGGTTTCGTCGAACATCACGTCTTCGCCATCGCGCCAGGCATACGGCTGGCCATCGACGTAGATGCGGCAGGCGTCGGAGTTCGGTGTGGACAGGCCCAGGTGATAACGCAGAGAGCCTGCGAACGGGTCGCGGTGGGGGTTCAGGTGGCTTCCGCCAGGCAATAGGGCGAACATCGCCCCCTTTACATTGGGAATACCGCTGACCAGTTCGACGGTTTTCGGGCACAGCGCCTCAGCCGAAGGCAGTGGTTTGTCGTACCACTTGAGGTAGAAGCGCTTCCAGCCCTTCTTGAAGAAGGAGCCGAAGCCTGCGTCATTGTCCTTTTCCGCCGCGCGGATGTACCCCTCATCGAACAGGCGCATGGCCTCCTCGCGGATCACCTGCCAGTTGTCCTTGAGCACATCCAGCTCGGGGAAACGCTCACGGTCCAGGTAGGGCTTGGACGGCACGCCGGAAAACAGGTACATCAGGCTGTTATAAGGGGCGAACAGCGCCGAATGATTGACGAACTGGCGCAACACCGGCAGGCGGGCCTTGCCGCGCAGGTGCACGAACAGCACGCTGCCGAAGAACACCAGCAGGACACCCGCCTTGGCGACGAAGGAAAAGGTCATGCAACACTCCTTGGAAAGGAAGCAGGCCAGCGCCGCCGGCTCCCAGAAAAATCATCCGGCCATCATAAACCCATCCCGCCCCGGTAAAAACAACCTGGGCGGGATCTCACTGATGAAGATTTTGCAATGAACCCGGCCACCGAATGTTGCGCCGGATCAGCGCCACGGCTGATTACTGCTGGTTTTCCTGCTCGCTGAACAGATCGCTGAAGAGCATGCTCGACAGGTAACGCTCACCGGAATCCGGCAAGATTACGACGATCGTCTTACCCTGCATCTCCGGCTTTTCCGCCAGGCGCACCGCCGCTGCCATCGCTGCCCCGCAGGAAATACCGCACAGGATACCTTCCTCTTGCATCAGACGGATGGCCATGGCCTTGGCTTCGTCATCGGACACCGTCGCCACCTGGTCGACGATCGACAGGTCGAGGTTTTTCGGGATGAAGCCTGCGCCGATCCCCTGGATCTTGTGCGGGCTGGGGGTCAACTCCTGGCCGGCCAGGGTCTGGGTGATCAACGGCGAGCTCACCGGCTCCACCGCCACCGACAGGATCGGCTTGCCCTGGGTGTGCTTGATGTAGCGCGAAACGCCGGTGATGGTCCCGCCGGTGCCTACGCCCGCCACCAGTACATCGACCGCGCCATCGGTATCGTTCCAGATTTCCGGGCCGGTGGTCTGCTCGTGGATGGCCGGGTTGGCCGGGTTCTCGAACTGGCCCGGCAGGAAGTACTGCGCAGGGTCCGAAGCCACGATCTCATTGGCCTTCTCGATGGCGCCCTTCATGCCCTTGGCGGGCTCGGTCAATACCAGTTCGGCGCCCAGGGCCTTGAGCACCTTGCGTCGTTCCAGGCTCATCGAGGCCGGCATGGTCAGCATCAGTTTGTAGCCACGTGCGGCGGCGACGAAGGCCAAGCCAATGCCGGTGTTGCCGGAGGTCGGCTCGACGATGGTCATGCCCGGCTTGAGCCTGCCACTGCTCTCGGCGTCCCAGACCATGTTCGCGCCGATCCGGCATTTGACCGAATACCCGGGGTTGCGTCCCTCGATCTTGGCCAGGATGGTCACCCCACGCGGAGCGATGCGGTTGATCTGCACCAGCGGTGTATTGCCGATGGAGTGGGCGTTGTCTGCGTAGATACGGCTCATGGCAGGGTCCTTGAACATGAGAAGAAGCAGGGGAAAGACCTCAAGGGTAAGCCTGCCCCTTCAGCCCGTAAAGCCCCGAGAAGACCGTTCGAACTCCACCGAACGGCCGGCGGTCAACCGCTTGACCCGTTGTGGAGATTCCCCCGATGAAAGCTCGCTATCGCTGGCCGCTCGTCGGCCTGGCCGGCCTGATCGTGCTGCTGGTGGCCCTGCACCTGGCACTGCCTTATCTCGTGCGCGATTACCTGAACGACAAACTCGCCGACATGGGCGAGTATCGCGGCCAAGTCACCGACGTCGACCTGGCCTGGTGGCGCGGTGCTTACCAGATCAATGGCCTGCAGATCGTCAAGACCACTGGCAAGGTGCCCGTGCCACTGCTCGATGCGCCATTGATCGACCTGGCGGTGAGCTGGCACGCGCTGTGGTACGACAAGGCCGTGGTCGCTGAAGTGACCTTCGTGCGTCCCGAGTTGAACTTCGTCGACGGCGGCAACAAGCAAGCCTCGCAGACCGGTCAGGGCACAGACTGGCGTCAGCAGCTGGAAAAACTGCTGCCCATTACCCTCAACGAAGTGCGTATCGACGATGGCACCCTGACCTTCCGCAACTTCAACTCCAAACCGCCGGTCGACCTCAAGGCCACCCGACTGCAAGCGAGCATCCGCAACCTGACCAACGTGCGCGACGAGAAAGGGCGGCGCGACGCCAGCTTCGAAGCGACCGCCCTGCTGCTGGGCGACGCCAAGGTCGAGAGTCGGGCTACCTTCGACCCGTTCAGCGACTTCGACGATTTCGAATTCCGCCTGCGCGCCACGGGGATCGAGCTACGCCGACTCAACGACTTCGCCAGTGCCTACGGCAAGTTCGACTTCAACGCCGGGCATGGTGACGTGGTGATCGAGGCCCAGGCCGAACAGGGCCGGCTGACCGGTTACATCAAGCCGTTGCTGCGTGATGTCGACGTATTCGACTGGCAGCAGGATGTCGAGGAAAAGGACAAGGGTTTCTTCCGTTCGGTATGGGAAGCGCTGGTGGGGGCATCGGAAACAGTGCTGAAGAACCAGCCGAAGAACCAGTTCGCCACTCGGGTCGAACTCAGTGGCAGTGTGCACAATCAGGACATCAGCGCCTTCGAGGCGTTCTTGCAGATTCTGCGCAATGGCTTCATCCAGGCGTTCAATGCACGGTATGAGCAGCCCGCGCCGGATACCGATTAGACCCGCGTGACCCGGTATTCAGGGTCTGAATGCCGGGTCTGCGTTTTCAGCCGTCAAACCCCGCGTTATAGTCGGGGGCAAATCAACAAATAAGTTGTCTGTTCTGGCCCTTTCGCGGGACAAGCCCGCTCCCACAGCTTTCACCTCGGATTTCTGGAACGGTGATAGACCTGTGGGAGCGGGCTTGTCCCGCGAAAGGGCCGGGTCAGGCACCCCGCAGAGGAACCCCCCATGAAGTTCGAAGGCACCCGCGACTACGTCGCCACAGACGATCTGAAACTGGCGGTCAACGCGGCCATTACCCTCGAACGCCCACTGCTGGTCAAGGGCGAGCCGGGGACCGGCAAGACCATGCTCGCCGAGCAGCTCGCCGCTTCCTTCGGCGCCCGCCTGATCACCTGGCACATCAAGTCCACTACCAAGGCCCATCAAGGTCTTTACGAGTACGACGCGGTGAGCCGCCTGCGCGACTCGCAACTGGGCGTGGACAAAGTCCACGACGTGCGCAACTACCTGAAGAAAGGCAAGCTGTGGGAAGCCTTCGAGGCCGACGAGCGAGTCATCCTGCTGATCGACGAAATCGACAAGGCCGATATCGAGTTCCCCAACGACCTGTTGCAGGAACTCGACAAGATGGAGTTCTACGTCTACGAAATCGACGAGACCATCAAGGCCAAGCAACGTCCGATCATCATCATCACCTCCAACAATGAGAAGGAACTGCCCGACGCCTTCCTGCGCCGCTGCTTCTTCCACTACATCGCCTTCCCCGACCGCGAGACCCTGCAGCGCATCGTCGATGTGCACTACCCGAACATCAGCGAGTCGCTGGTCAGCGAAGCACTGGACGTGTTCTTCGATGTGCGCAAAGTGCCTGGGCTGAAGAAAAAGCCCTCCACCTCCGAACTGGTGGACTGGCTCAAGCTGCTGATGGCCGACAATATCGGCGAAGCCGTGCTGCGTGAACGCGACCCGACCAAGGCCATCCCGCCGTTGGCCGGTGCGCTGGTCAAGAACGAGCAGGACGTGCAACTGCTCGAGCGCCTGGCCTTCATGAGCCGGCGCGGCAACCGCTGACAGGAGGCGGGCCATGTTGCTCAACCTGTTCAATGAAATGCGTGCGGCCAAAGTGCCGGTTTCGGTGCGCGAACTGCTCGACTTGCACCATGCCCTGCAAAAGCGCGTGGTGTTCGCCGACATGGACGAGTTCTACTACCTCGCCCGCGCCATTCTGGTGAAGGACGAACGCCATTTCGACAAGTTCGACCGGGCCTTCGCCGCCTACTTCAAAGGGCTGGAGAACCTCGACCGGCATATCGAGGCACTGATCCCTGAAGACTGGCTGCGCAAGGAGTTCGAGCGCTCGCTGAGCGACGAAGAACGCGCACAGATCCAGTCCCTGGGAGGTTTGGACAAGCTCATCGAAGCATTCAAGAAGCGCCTCGAAGAGCAGAAGGAACGTCACGCCGGCGGCAACAAGTGGATCGGCACCGGCGGCACCAGCCCGTTCGGTTCGGGCGGCTTCAACCCTGAGGGCATCCGCGTCGGCGATGCTGGCAAGCGCCAGGGCAAGGCCGTCAAGGTGTGGGATCAGCGCGAGTACAAGAACCTCGACGACCAGGTCGAACTCGGCACCCGCAACATCAAACTGGCGCTGCGCCGCTTGCGCAAATTCGCCCGCGAGGGCGCCGCCGAGGAGCTGGACATTGATGGCACCATCGACCACACCGCCCGTGACGCCGGGCTGCTGAACATCCAGATGCGTCCCGAACGGCGCAACACGGTCAAGCTGCTGTTGCTGTTCGACATCGGCGGCTCGATGGACGCTCACGTACGGGTCTGCGAAGAGCTGTTCTCGGCCTGCAAGACCGAGTTCAAGCATCTGGAGTACTACTACTTCCACAACTTCGTCTACGAGTCGGTCTGGAAGAACAACCTGCGCCGCACCTCAGAACGGTTTTCCACCTTCGACTTGCTGCACAAGTATGGGGATGACTACAAGGTGGTGTTCGTTGGCGACGCGGCAATGGCGCCCTACGAGATCACCCAGCCCGGCGGCAGTGTCGAACACTGGAACGAAGAGGCTGGGTATGTGTGGATGCAGCGCTTCATGGAGAAATTCAGGAAGATCATCTGGATCAACCCGTACCCGAAACAGGCCTGGGAATACACGGCCTCGACCCACTTGGTGCGCGATCTGATCGAAGACAAGATGTACCCGCTGACCCTGCAGGGGTTGGAAGATGGGATGCGCTACCTGTCCAAGTGACTGAAGGTTCTAGGTTGGTCTTGGGTTTTGCGGGGGCGCTCGATATCCGCCACACTGCAACACTCCAGCCGACCTCAGCGCCAGCTCTCTTTCACCGCCCGCCGCCGCCCACCGAGAATCACCCAGCCGATCCCCAGCAGCAGGCTCTCGACCACGAACGCCAGCACGAATCCAACACCGATGCCCCAGCCGATCGCCTCGGGCACCAGCAGGATCTGATAGCTGTAGCCCTTGAGCGTCTCTTCGCGCAATTGCGGGTCGGCCTGGGTCAGCACATGCCAGGTCCGGCTCAGCCACGAACCTTGCAACGCCTGCCACTCGTCCTCGAACAACTGGTTGCGCAGCAACAGACTCTCGATGCTGTTGGCATCGCTGATGAATACCGGGTCGTCACTGCTGCGGTAATGCCGCAGCAGTGCCTGCAGGTCGCCCTTGAAGAATCGTTCGGCAGTTTGCTTGAAACCATCGAGCGCCTGGCGCGACTCGAACAGGTGCGCCTCGACCCGCTGGCTGTAGTCGGTGATCAGCCCCGGGATCTGGATACCGGCCAGCAGGCCGAAGGTGAACAGCAGCAACCGCAGGTAACTTCTGAACATGCAGCATCCTTAGCTCTGGCCGTGGGCAACGCACTCCCCGTGCCGCCACAGGGCCCACTGGCCCGGCTCGTAGCGGTGCCAGGTCTCGTTCTCGGTGAGCGGCTCGGTGGCGATCACCGTGACCACGTCGTTGGGGGTGGTTTGCGTGTGGAAATCGACGATCAGGTCGACATCCTTCAAGCGCGCAGCGCCAAACGGGGCACGACGGGTGATGTGCACCAGTTTGCTCGTGCAGAAGCAGAACAGCCAGTCGCCGTCGCTGAGCAGGCAGTTGAAAACGCCTTTACTCCGGTAATGCGCACAAGCTTCGACCAATACCGGCAGCAGCTGTTCCACCTCGACGGGCTCGGGGAAAGCGGCGCGGATGCGGTTGAGCAGATCACAGAACGCCGCTTCGCTGTCGGTGTCGCCCACCGGCCGGTAGAAGGTCGTCTGGGCGGTGAAATCGGCCAGTTGGCCGTTGTGCGCGAAGCACCAGTTGCGGCCCCACATCTCGCGTACGAACGGATGCGTGTTGGACAGGCAGACCCGACCGACGTTGGCCTGGCGGATGTGGCCGATGACCACCTCGCTCTTGATCGGGTAACGCTGTACCAGATTGGCGACTTCCGACTCGCTGCTCGCCGCCGGGTCCTGGAACAGACGCAGGCCGCGGCCTTCGTAGAAGCCGATGCCCCAGCCGTCACGGTGCGGGCCGGTACGCCCGCCGCGCTGCATCAGCCCGGTGAAGCTGAAGACGATATCGGTGGGGACGTTGGCGCTCATGCCCAGCAGTTCGCACATGGTGCTGACTCCGCTTACAACCGCGGCTCGACCCGGCCACCGACAGGCGCGGCTGCGGGCGGGTCGTCGCGGTAACGGTTGCGTGGCTCGGCGGCCAGCGGGGCGTCGACCAGCACCTGCTCATCCTCCTGCGCCCGGCGCGCTGCGGCAGCCTCGGCGTTGGCACGGCGCTCGCGGGCGCGTTTCTCCAACGGCCAGCGCAGCAGCACGAACAGCAGGTACAGGGCAAAGGCGATCAGGCCGTACATGGCGAAGTCGGACACCGCACGCCAGGCGTTGTTGCCGACCTTGAAGGCAACGTCGAGCGTGGTGATGGCAAGGGCCGGCGCGAAGGCTTCCTTGACCGGGTCGACGATGGTCGGGGTCAGCAGCAATACCGCCACGATCACCCGCAGCGGTTCACGCAGCCAGCGCCACATCCAGCCGGTGAGTTTGAAGCTCACCCACAGGCAGCCCAGGGCGGCCACGAGGTACAGGCCCCAGGCCAGGGTATAGTCGTTCTCGGTCATGGTGTTCGTGCAAGCCAGGCAAAGAGAGGCCTATGATAAACACTTTTACGGGCGCAGGCAGTGTTTGCCTGCCCCCCCGCCTACGAGATCACCGATGCCGACCAAGCCCCAGCCCCCCGTCGCCCGCCAGGAGCAGGCCGCCGATCCTTATGCCTGGCTGCAGCGCCGCGACAGCCCAGAGGTGCTCGAATACCTGCAGGCCGAGAACGCCTACCAGGAGGCCTGCCTGGCCGACCAGGCGGCCCTGCGCGAGGAATTGTTCGAGGAAATCAAGGGCCGTATCAAGGAAACCGACCTGTCGTTGCCCTCCCCGTGGGGGCCTTACCTCTATTACACCCGCACCACCGCTGGCGACGAATACCCGCGCCACTATCGCTGCCCGCGCCCAGCCGATGACTCGAACACGGTCGATGAAAGTCATGAACAGTTGCTGCTCGACCCCAACGTCCTGGCCAACGGCGGCTTCCTCGCCCTCGGTGCCTTCAACGTCAGCCCCGACCACCGACTGCTGGCCTACAGCCTGGATACCAGCGGCGACGAGATCTACACCCTCTACGTCAAGGACTTGGAAAACGGCAAGCTGACCACCCTGCCCTTCGACGACTGCGATGGCAGCATGACCTGGGCCAACGACAGCCAGACGCTGTTCTTCGCCGAACTGGATGACACCCACCGCCCCTGGCGCCTGCGTCGTCACACCCTGGGCGAAACCGGGGCCCACGACGTATTCGAGGAGCCGGACGGCCGTTTCTTCCTGCATTGCTATCGGACCAGCTCCGAACGCCAATTGGTGTTGCTGCTCAACAGCAAGACCACCAGCGAGGCCTGGGTACTCGACGCCCAGACCCCGCAAGCCGCGTTCGTCTGCCTGGCCCCGCGGGTCGAAGGCCATGAGTATTTCCCCGATCACGGTCAGCTCGAAGGCCAGTGGCGCTGGTTCATCCGCAGCAACCAGGCCGGTATCAATTTCGCCCTCTACCAGGCGCCCGCTGATCAGCCGCCGTCCCGCGAGCAGTGGCAGGTACTGGTCGCCCACCGCGACGATGTGATGCTCGAAGGTCTGAGCCTGAATGCCGAAGCCCTGACCCTGAGCCTGCGCGAGGGCGGCCTGCCGATCATCGAAGTACGTCCCGAGGGCCTGCCGGCGTACCGGGTCGAGCTGCCGGACGCGGCCTACAGCCTGTATGTCCAGGACAGCCTGGAGTTCGCCAGCCACCGTATCCGCCTGCGCTACGAAGCGCTCAATCGCCCGGCCCAGGTCCGTCAGCTGACATTGGCCACGGGAGAGCAGGCAGTACTCAAGCAAACCCCGGTACTCGGCCCCTTCGATGCCGACGACTATGTCAGCGAACGCCTCTGGGCCACCGCAGCGGACGGCACCCAGGTGCCGATCAGCCTGGTACGCCGACGCCAGGATGTCGGCCAGGCCGTGCCACTCTATCTTTATGGCTATGGCGCTTATGGCGAAAGCCTCGACCCGTGGTTCTCCCATGCCCGCCTGAGCCTGTTGGAGCGTGGCGTGGGCTTTGCCATCGCCCATGTACGCGGCGGCGGTGAACTGGGCGAGGCCTGGTACCGCGCCGGCAAGCAGGAGCACAAGCACAACAGCTTCGGCGATTTCATCGCCTGCGCCGAACACCTGATCGCCCAGGGCGTGACGAGCGCCGAGCGGCTGGCCATCAGCGGCGGCAGCGCCGGCGGCCTGCTGATGGGCGCGGTGCTCAACTTGCGCCCGGCGCTGTTCCGCTGCGCCATCGCCGAAGTGCCGTTCGTCGACGTGCTCAACACCATGCTCGACCCCGACCTGCCGTTGACCGTCACCGAATACGACGAATGGGGCAACCCCGAGGACCCTCAGGTGCATGCGCGCATCAAAGCCTACGCGCCATACGAGAACGTCAAGCACCAGGATTACCCGGCCATGCTGGTGGTGGCCGGCTACAACGACAGCCGTGTGCAGTACTGGGAAGCGGCCAAGTGGGTGGCACGCCTGCGCACCTGCAAAACCGACGACAATCTGTTGCTGCTCAAGACCGAGATGGGCGCAGGGCACGGTGGTATGAGCGGACGCTACCAGGGGCTGCGCGACGTGGCCCTGGAATATGCCTTCGTACTCAACGAGCTGGGTGTGGTGTAACGCCGTCAGTCATCGTCTTGGACCGGCGCTTTCGGCGGGTCCTGGTGCAAGCCAGGCAGAGGCTGGTCCCTGGGCGGCCCTGGGACCGGCATCGGCGGCAACAGCGGCGCTCCGGGCTGGCTGTCGTATGCCTTGGGCGGCGTGCTCGGAGTGATCTGCGGGTAAGGCGTGGGCGTCGGAGTACCGGGTGCGCCCGGCACTGGCGTGGTGAGCCGTGGTGGCGTGGCCGCTGCCTGGGCAAATGAGACGCAAGCCACGAGCAACGCGGCGAGGATCGCACGAAACATCAGCAACCTCCTGTCGGTAACCTTCCTACAGGCTACGCCGATAATCACCTTTTCGCCTGTCCGACGGCCCGGCAAGCGCGCTAGACTCAAGCCATAACCGTCATCGCCTGAATACAACGAAGGAAACACCATGAGCTCGGCCTCCACTTCTGCCGCCACCGCCCGCCTCGACCGCATCCTCGCCGACGCCAAGCGCGACAAGGAAATGGGCTACCGCGACAAGGCGCTGAAAATGTACCCGCACGTCTGCGGCCGCTGCGCCCGCGAGTTTTCCGGCAAACGTCTGAGCGAGCTGACCGTGCACCATCGCGACCACAACCACGACAACAACCCGCAGGACGGTTCCAACTGGGAGCTGTTGTGCCTGTACTGCCACGACAACGAGCACTCGCGCTACACCGACCAGCAGTACTTCAGCGAAGGTTCCACCAGTACCCCGAGCATCGCCAAGGCCACCCACAACCCGTTCGCCGGCCTCGCTGGCCTGATGAAGAAAGACTAGCCGTCACCACAGCCCCCCGCTGGCGCCGGCCAGCCCGTATAATCGCGGTTTTTTCGTGAAGGGCCCCGGCACGTGGCAAACAAACGGTACAGCTGCATCGGCCTGTTCAACCCCAAGTCTGCAGAGAACGTCGGTTCGGTGATGCGCGCGGCGGGTTGCTACGGCGTCAACTCGGTGTTCTACACCGGCAAGCGCTATGAGCGGGCGCGTGACTTCGTCACCGACACCAAGCGCGTGCACTACGACATTCCGCTGATCGGCATCGACGATCTACAGCGCATCATTCCCTTGGGCTGCACGCCCGTCGCCGTGGAACTGGTCGAGGGCGCACGGGCCCTGCCCGAATATACCCACCCCGACCGTGCCATCTACATTTTCGGACCAGAGGACGGCACGTTGAGCGAAGAAGTGCGTGGGTGGTGCGAAGAGACGATCTACATCCCCACCGAGGGCTGCATGAACCTGGCGGCTACGGTGAACGTCGTGCTGTATGACCGGCTGGCCAAGGGTCTCAATACCCGCTCAGGGCCAAAGTTCAAGTAAACGAAAGCGGCCGACCCTTCGGTGTCGGTCCATCACCCGCCAAAAAACAGGGACCGCGTACCATTTGGCACGCCAAAGGAACGCCAGCGTCGCCCTGCAGGTCAGCTGCTTACACTTCACACGGAGACCTCGCCATGCTGGATATCCATAGCGCTGCAACCTCGCGGGACCACAACGTCCATGGGCTGGAACGAGCAAGTTCACTGGCCGGGGGAGCCCTGATGATCAGCAAGGGGCTGCGCCACGGCGGCCTGCTGGGGCTGCTGCAAATCGCCGTGGGCGGCCTGGCTCTGGCCCGGGGCGTCAGTGGACATTGCTCGACCAAGGCTTGGTGGCAGCGCCATCGCCAGGAGTACAACGGTTTGAAAGCGGACATCGAGCGCAGTGCCGAGGAACTCAAAGCCTTGAAGGACAGCGCCAAGGCCGCGACCGAAGGGGTGACGGTGACCGGCAAGGACCCATTGCCGGGTATGTGATGGTTCAGTGCCTGTGCCCTACCGCAACACCTTGCTCTGTAACACCTCGGAGTGGCGCCCCAGCACGCTTTCGCTGATCTGCACGAACTCCTCGGTGCTGACGCTGGGCAGGCGCATCAGGGCCTGGGCCACATCGTCCAGCGAGCGCTTGGCCTGGGTATGGATACGGATTTCCTTGTCCAGCGCCTGCAACAGCAAGATGCCCCGCGCCACTTGGCCCGGGGTCGCCTGGGCGGCACGCAGTTCGGTGACTTTGGCGGCGCGCTTCTGCAGGCGCGCCTGCCACACCTCATAGCGGTCATCGCTGATGCCCCCTGCCCGGCGCAACAATTCGTTGGCGTAATAGTCGGTCAGGCTTTCGCCTAGCCAGTCGCTGCCAGTACGCGGGCGAATTTGCGCGAACAATTGCACCACTTCCCGCAGCAGAGGGCTGCTGCCGTTCTCGCTGACCATCGGCCTTGCACTGTGCAGGTACAAGGAACCATGCGCCGCCATTGCGCCGCGCCACATGCCGTCGCGCGCGCCAACCAGGAGCAGTTTCGGCGGATTGCGCGGGAATACAGCCTGCAAGTGCGGCCAGACGAAGGTGAGCAGGGTCAGGCTATCCATCCTTCGCATCCCCTGCCCCACCGGCGCCGCCACGGTGACGTCGGTATCACCCAGGCGCGCGCGACGGCTGCCCAGGTCGCCTGCCAGCATCCAGCCGGTCGGGCGGTCGAACAGCCGCGAGACGTTGTCGACGCGGAATTTGTCCTTGCCGATGCGTGGCCAGGAGGTTTCGATGCTGTTCCAATCGTCGGGCAGGTCGAAAGCCAGACGCGCTACTAACTCGGTGCCGTCCTGTTGATCGAGGCGTGCCGGTGGCACCAGTTGGTCGCCGAGGAACAGCGCCCAGTGCGGCGTGATGCGTGAGGAATAAGCGCCGCTGCGCAGGCGCTGGTCCAGCTGTACCCGGTAGCTGAGGCTGGTCTTGCCCGCTGCCGGGTGCCATACCCCACGCTCGCCCTTCTGCTGCCACTGGCCGTCGGCGAGAAAACCGCTGTAGGCCCCAGCCTTGCCCAGGTCGAAGTCCAGGCTGCGCACGGCACTGCCCTCGGACAGGGTCAGGCGGACTTCAGCCTGCCCATTGGCCGGAAGCAGGCGCACTTGATAGTCCAGATCGACTTTCTTGGCCCAGGCCGGCGAACAGGCCACCAGGCAAAGGAGCAACAACCGCTGGCTACGACGCATTCAGAAACTCCTTGTTTCGCGCAGACGAAGTCCGCGCCGATCAGCTGGCGCGGAAAATCAGGTGGTCTTCCCAGTCGTCCTCGTCCACCTCATGTTCGCTGAGCATACGCCCCGACTGGGAAATACGCTGCTCATGCACTTGCGAACGATCGCCGCACACCAGGTGATGCCACGCCGGCAGGTCCTTGCCTTCGCTGACCAGGCGGTAGCCGCAGGTGCTCGGTAACCACTTGAACTGGTCGGCCTTGCCGGGGGTGAGCTGAATGCAGTCCGGCACCTGGGCGAAACGGTTCGGATAGTCGCTGCACTGGCAACTCTGCAGGTCGAGCAGCTTGCAGGCGATGCGCGTGTAGTAAACGCTGTTGTCGTCCTCGTCCTCGAGCTTTTGCAAACAGCACAACCCGCAGCCGTCACACAGCGACTCCCATTCTTGCGGGTCGAGTTGTTCGAGGGTCTTGCGCCGCCAGAACGGCGCGCTGTCAGCGTTCATCACACGTATTTCCTGCGTCATCTTCAGGCCGCGGCGTGCGGCGGCGCCAGTCTAGAGCCTGGCCTGCGGCAACGCCAGACCGCTTGTCAGTGTCCGTCGGCGGCCCGCTTCCGAGTCAATAACCGCGCTCGAAGTCCACTTCCCCCCTTATCGCCTGCCCGGACGCGAAGGCCTGCGCATTCTCGACGAACAACCGCACCATCGCCTGTGGCGAAGTCGGCGCCGAGCTGTGCCCGGTCAGCAGCAGGCCCCAGGCCGTCCAGAATGGGTGGCGCTGGGGCAGAGGTTCCTGGCGGCAGACGTCGATCACCGCCCCTGCCAGGTGCCCCTGCTTGAGTGCCTCGACCAGATCGGCGTCGACCACCGCCCCCCCACGCCCGGCATTGATGAACAACGCGCTGGGGTTGAAGCACTTGAACAAGGCAGCATCGTAGAGGTCATGGGTGGCCGGGGTATCGGGCAGCAGATTGAGCACGTAGTCGACCTGGCCGACCAGACGCGGCAACGCCTCCAGCCCGGCCACCTCGACGAACGGCGCCAGCTCGCGGGCGCTGCTGGCCACGCCATACAGGGTGACGCCGAACGGCTGGAGGAACTGCGCCACGCGCTGGCCGATATCGCCGGTACCGACGATCAGTACCCTGCGCCCTTCCAGGCTGACGCCCGGTCGATCGTCCCAGCGTCGCTCCACCTGGCTGACCAGACGCGACAGCACCTCGCGCTCATGACCGAGCATGTAGGTGAGCATGTACTCGGCCATCACCTGGCCAAAGATGCCCACGGCGCGGCTCAAGCGGTAATCGCGAGGCAGTCCTTGGGCCAGCAACGGGGTGATACCGGCCCAGGTCGACTGCATCCACTGGGGTTTGTGGCCTTGGCGCAGCAAGGTCGCCAGCAGGTCGGGCTGGCCAAGCCAGACCGGACATTGCGGCGCCAACTGCGCCAGTTCGGCGGAGTCGCCGCTGGTGAGGATTTCCAGGTCCGGTGCCGCCTCGCCCAGCAGGCGAGCGTAGTTGGCATGATCCTGTTCGACGATCAGAACGCGCATCGAGAAAACAACCTTGGCAGACACGACGACGGCCCGACACGCGGGCCGCCAGACAAAAGAGGTGATCCGCCGGGTCAGGCCGGATCGTTACGGCGCAGCAGCTCTTCGGGGAGGTGCTCGATGTAGTCGTCTTCCGGCGGCGGCATCTGCAGGTGGTAACCCTGCGTGTCGAGGTTCTCCAGCACCTTGGCGATGTCCTCGCGAGCCAGCTTGCGTTCGGGTGAGAGCACTAGATCGAAAGCATGGACAGGGGTGCCGAAGAACGGCAGCAAGCCTTCGGGCACGCGCTCCAGGCACTCGGCCTTGAGCACGTAGAGGTACATCTCGTTCTTGCGGGGGCTCTTGTAGATCGAGCAAATACGTTTCATCGGGTCTCTCCGGCACCTGCCAGGTCATCGAGCAGGGCCTGGCCCATGCGCTCACGGCGCCAGCCGCGCAGCGAATCGGGCAGTTGGTAGGGGCCATTGGGATAGCCGCTCTTGAGCAGGGCTTCCAGGGCTTTCTTGCGTAGCATCAGCTCGGGGGCGATGCCCAAGCGCTCGCCTTCGGCCTGGCCGATGGCGCGCAGACGCTTGAGGATGCCGGAGGCTTCGATCGGCAGCGGCTCAGGCAACGCCTGCGGCCACTGCTCGGCAGGCAGGCTGGCGGCGTGCTTGATCAGCTTGAGCAGCGTCTCGCCGTCCTGGCGAATGGTGCGCGGGTGCATCTCGTCGATCTTGGCCAGAGCCGACAGGTTGTCCGGCTGGTACTTGGCCATGGGCCACAACGAGTGCTCCTTGAGGATGCGGTTGCGCGGTACGTCGCGGCTGCGTGCCTCGCGTTCGCGCCAGGCGCAGAGCTCGCGCAGCACTGCCAACTGTTGCGGTGCCAGCTTCCAGGCCAGCTTGACGTCGCGGTACAGGGTTTGTGGCTCGACTTCGCGGCGCAGGGCCGCGACCAGTTCGGCGCCGTCCTCAAGTACCCAGGCGTATTTGTCATCGGACAGGCGCGGGCGCAGGGCAGTGAACAGTTCGGCCAGGTGCACGGCATCTTCGGCAGCGTAGCTGACCTGGGTATTGGACAGCGGGCGCTGCAACCAGTCGGAGCGGGTTTCGCCCTTGGGTAGCTCGATGCCCAGTACCTCCTGCACCAGGCGCGAATAGCCCATGGAGAACCCCAGGTTCAGGTAACCGCCCGCCAGTTGGGTATCGAACAACGGTTGCGGCAGCTTGCCGGTCAGACGCAGCAGCACTTCGAGGTCTTCGCTGCAGGCATGCAGTACCTTGACCACCGCGCAGTCTTCCAGCAGATCGGCCAACGGCTGCCAGTCCTTGATGGTCAGCGGATCGATGAGAAAGGCGCGCTGGCCGTCACCGACCTGCACCAGGCCGGCCTTGGGGTAGAAGGTATCGACCCGCATGAATTCGGTATCGAGCGCCACGAAGGGCAGGTCGTGCCAGGCACGGCAGTGTTCGGCCAGGCTCTGGTCGTCACGGATCCAGTGTATTTCGATGGCCACGAGGCTCTCCCACTATCATTGGCGCGCAGTATATACGGCGCAGCCACTGCGGGTGAAACCTGCGCCATCCCTTGCTTCGATAAACGGCATCCCTGCAGGCGGATGCCCCGCCCCGACACCTCAGCGATCGGCCGCCAGCCATGGCCGGCAACTGGCGAACATGTCCAACGAACGCTGGTAGACCTCGGTGCGCACCTGCAACAGCCCGAGCATCGAATGGAACAGGTTGTCCTGGGACAACGGCGCATCGCTCAGGCGAGCCAGGCAGCCGGTGTCCAGACCGAAGTCCTGTTGGTAACTGTCGGAAAACCAGGTCAACAGTGGCACATGCTTCTGCTGTTCCGGGGCCATCATGTAGGGGGTGCCGTGCAGGTACAGGTTGTACTCCCCCAGCGACTCGCCGTGGTCGGACAGGTAGATCATCGCCGTGTCGACCTTGTCCTGGTGACCGCGCAAGGTATCGATCAGCTTGGCCAGGAAGCTGTCGGTATAGGCCAGGGTATCGTCGTAGGCGTTGACGATCTCGTCCTGGCTGCACTGATCCAAGGCATTGCTGCGGCAGACCGGGGTGAACGGCTCGGCGCCAGCGGGATAGCGCTTGTAGTACTCGGGGCCATGGCTACCCATCTGGTGCAGCACCAGCACGGTGTCTTTGTCGAGGTTGTCGATCAATTCGCCCAAGCCCTGCAGGAGGATTTCGTCGTGGCACTCGCCGTCGCCGCACAGCGCCGGGTCCTTGAGGTTGCTGACATCGATGAACTGCACCCGGTCGCAGGTGCCCTTGCAACCGGACTGGTTGTCCCGCCACTGCACGGCCAGGCCGGCACGCTGGAGAATGTCGAGCAGGCCCTCGCGGTTCTTGGCCACCCGGGCGTCATAGTCCTTGCGACCCATGCCGGAGAACATGCAAGGCACCGATACAGCGGTCTCGGTGCCGCAGGAATGGACATCGGTGAATGCCAGCAGGCCTTGCTCCTGGGCCAGTTTGGGCGTGGTGTTGCGGGCATAGCCGAGCACGCCGAAGTTTTCCGCCCGCGCACTTTCACCCACCACCAGAACCGTCAACGACTTGCGTTCGTGGCGTTGCCAGGCGGCGTCGCGCCGGGCGTCCTCGCCATAGGCCTGGAACGGCCGGGCCGCCGTGCCCACGCGCTCGCTGACATAACTGAACGATGCACCGACGATGTTGCTGGGGGTGAGCATCAGGCGCAGTTCATGGTGATTGCGCAACAACGACGACAGCCCTTGATAGTTCACCAACGCCACTGCCCCCAGCGCGACCACGCAGGACGCGCTCACCACCAGCTTGCCCAGCAGCTCGCGGTGCCAGGCGCGGTAAGCGATAGGCGCCTTCCACAGCAACACCGAAGGCAATACACCGAGCAGCAGGATATAGGCGAAGAACTTGAATGATAATAAGTCCCGAACTTCCGCAACATTGGTTTCGGCAATATTGCGGAACATACCGGAATCAATCAGCACGCCGTATTGATTCATGAAATAAGCCACACCCGCGCCACTCATGAACAATAGGATCAGCACCGGCTTCAACACATATCGGAATGCCAATAAAGTGAGGATAAGGTTGAACGCGAACAGCATCATCACGGCGAACGCCAGGCTCAACCAGAGTCCGGTCAACCCGGCAGGCACGACCTGTTCCAAGTGTTGCCACAAGAACACGTTGAAGCCAATCAGCAGGTAAAGACTGGCCAACAGCGTGACCCATTCAGTCCGCAGGGATTTGAATTTGTGCATGGACATTCGCATTCGAGAGTGATTATCAACCCACGGAAAAACACGCACCGCGGAAAGTTGGGCGAACTCTAGAAAGCGTGCCATCAATATTTCGTGAAAAAGACGCCAACAAATTCGTGAGTGGCGTCTGGGTTGGATTAAATGTCGTTCATTCAGCCGGGCAGGCGCAGCTTGACGTAGCTGTCGCGGTCCATGTCGAGGACCTCGACGCACAGTTGCAGGTCCAGACCGGCCTGCGCCGGAATCGCCTCACGCAGCACGTCGAGCAGCCCCTCGGAGAGTTGTTTCTTCAGCGCCGGCGAACGCCCGCTGAGAATGGCCAGCCGCACATGAGCGAAGGCCCGCTGGACGGGCGCAGTGCCTACGCGAAACTGGCTGAAGGCTTGGGCGCGGCTCTTGATGTCCGCTTCATCGGCGAACTGGCCGCTGCCGACCAGGGCATGGTTCAGGCGTAACAGCAGAACGTCGACGTTCAGTTCGGGCAGGTTGTCGCTGTATTCCAGGTTCAGGTGGGGCATGGCGCGGGTTCCAGGCTCTGGGAGATGCGACAGCCTACCCCAGTCCCCCAGCTGCGCAAAGACGGCTATCCTCAAAGGTCAGGACACCTACCGACAACCCCTGACAGAGGTGAAGAAATGCCAGTTCCGCATGATTTGCTCGCTGACCTGCACGTTACCGCTGACCAGTTCCAGGCACTGATCGACAAGGACCCATCGCTGCATTTGCTGCACAAGGAATACAACGCCAAGGACAAGGAGGTGGTGGCCGCCGAAGGCAATGGCACCAGCGACGAAGCCGTCAATCGTCTGCGCAAGGAGCGGCTGCTGATCAAGGACAAGATCGAACGCATCATTCATCCGCCGAAGTCCTGATGGTCCTTCATTGAATTCACCGGTCCCCTCGCCCGCTTGCCGGCGAGGGGACCCACAGCTTCATCCTGCTACCGAAGCCTTGAGCGCCCCGTCCAGGTCCTCGATCAGATCCCGATAATCCTCGATCCCCACCGACAGCCGCAGCAGGTTCTCGCTGATGCCCATGGTCTGCTTCTGCGCCGGGCTCAGCGACACGTGCGACATGCTCCAGGAGTGGTTGATCATGCTCTCCACCCCGCCCAACGAATCGGCCAGGACGAAGATCTGCAGCGCCTCGACCAGGCGGTTGAGTGCCGCCCGATCGCCCTTGACCTTCATCGCCACGACCGCCCCGCCGCTGCGCATCTGCCGCTTGCACAAGGCATGCTGCGGGTGGCTCGGCAGCCCTGGGTAGTACACCTGCTCGATCTGCGCATGACCTTCGAGGAAGCGTGCGACCTCCAGGGCATTGGCGCACTGGCGCTCCATGCGCACGTCAAGAGTCTTCAGCCCGCGTAAGGCCAGGTAGCAATCGAACGGCCCCTGCACCGCCCCCACTGCCATGCTGATACGGCGCAGACGGGCCAGCAGCGCGTCGTTGGCCGCGACCACCACGCCGCCGGTCAGGTCGGAATGACCGCCGATGTACTTGCTCGCCGAATGCATCACCAGGTCCACGCCCAAGCTGATTGGGCGCTGGTTCCAGGGCGAGCAGAAGGTGTTGTCGATGCACGTGAGAATGGAGCGGGCGCGCGCCAGGTCGCACACAGCCTTGATGTCGACCAGGTGCAGCAGCGGATTGGTCGGCGACTCGATCCAGATCAGTTGGGTTTCCGGCCTGATGGCGGCAGCGATGGCGTCGAGGTCATTGAGGTCGACATAGGTGGTAGTCAGGCCCGACGTGCGCCCACGGAAGTCTTCGAGGATGCGGAAGGTGCCGCCGTACACGCCGTTCATCACCACCACGTGGGCGTCCTTGGGCAGCAACTCGAGCACCGTGGCGGTGGCATTCACGCCCGAGGCGCAGGCCACCGCGCCAACGCCTTCCTCGAGTGACGCCACGCAGGTTTCATACGCATGCCGCGTAGGGTTGCCGACGCGGCTGTAGGAGTATTCCGGGCGATCGTCCAGGCCACGCTTGATGAACGAACTGGCGGTCACGATGGCAGGGAAGATCGCGTTGTCGGCGACGCTGAACTGCTCGCCGGCGTGAATGGTGCGGGTGGCGAACTGGCGCGGCTTGTCGGACATGGTCGGGCCCATTGGCAGGAGTGGATGTACAACTATCGCACACGCACGGGGCAGCGGGCCGGTGGAGGATATTTTTCTCCCGCTGGAGTAACCTGAAGAATATCTTTGCGACGACCAGCCCTCTCCATGGACCGTTTTGACCAGCACATCCTGACCCTGCTGCAGCGCGACGCTTCCCTTTCGCTCAAAGAACTGGCCGAGGCGGTCAACCTGTCCACCACGCCCTGCTGGAAGCGGGTCAAGCGCCTGGAGGAAGACGGCTACATTCTCGGCCGCGTGGCCTTGCTCGACCCGGCACGACTGGGCCTGGGCCTGACCGTGTTCGTCCAGCTCAAGACCCAGCGCCACGACAATGCCTGGCTGGAGCAGTTCGCCACGACGGTGCGCGGCTTCGAGGAAGTCATGGAGTTCTACCGTATGTCCGGCGACTGGGACTACATGCTGCGGGTGGTGGTGAGCGACATCGCCGCCTACGACCGCTTCTACAAGAAACTGATCACCAGCACTGAAGGGCTTTCCAACATCACCTCCAGTTTTGCCATGGAACAGATGAAATACACCACGGCGTTGCCGGTGCACCGGTCTTGAGCGGCGTTGAATGCTTCGCGGGTGAACCCGCGCCTCCCGGCAACGCAGGGTTTCCGGGAGGCGCGGCGGCCCGGGCAGCCGATCAATCAGCCGCCAGCACCGCCTCGATTCGATTCCCGACCTTGGCCTTCTCCAAGCGAATCGCCACGAACTTGGAAGTTGGCGTGTAGGTCCCGTCGCCATAGCTGTCCAGGGGCACCAGCGGGTTGGTCTCGGGATAGTAGGCCGCTGCCTGTCCGTCGGGAATGTCATAGGGCACCAGGCGGAAGCCCGACACCCGCCGCTCGACGCCATCCTCCCACAGCGACACCAGGTCCACATGCTCGCCCGGCTCGAAGCCCAGCCGGCGGATGTCCGCCTCGCTGACGAATACCACTTCACGCAGACCGAACACTCCACGGTAACGGTCGTCGAGGCCATACAGGGTGGTGTTGTACTGGTCATGTGAACGCATGGTCTGCAGGATCAGGTCCGGTTTGTCGCCGCGCGCCAGTACCTGGGCATTGACCAGTTCCTCGGGCAAGGCATGGGGCATGAAGCGGGCCTTGCCGGTGGCGGTGCGCCAGCTGCGTTCGGCGGCACTGTTGCCCAGATGGAAACCACCGGGATGTTGCAGACGCTGGTTGAAATCGCTGAAGCCTGGAATGACGTCGGCGATCATGTCGCGAATGCGGTCATAATCCGCCACCGCATATTCCCAGTCGATCGGCTGGTTACCCAGCGTGGCCTTGGCCATACCGGCAATGATCCAGGGCTCAGAGCGCATGTGCGCCGAACGCGGGCGCAGTTGCCCGTTGGAGATATGCACCATGCTGAACGTGTCTTCCACCGTCACCCCCTGCGCCCCTTCGGCCTGCAGGTCGATCTCGGTACGGCCCAGACATGGCAGGATCAACGCATCGCGGCCGGTGACCAGGTGCGAGCGGTTGAGTTTGGTGGAAATCTGCACGGTCAGCGCGCAGTTGCGCAGCGCCGCATGGGTTCGCGGGGTGTCCGGCGTGGCCTGGGCGAAGTTGCCGCCCAGACCGATGAAGACCTTGGCCCGCCCCTCCTCCATGGCCTTGATCGCCAATACCGCGTTATGCCCGTGGGCACGCGGCACACGGAACTGGAAGCGCTGCTCCAGGGCATCGAGCAGCGCCGCCTTGGGCTTCTCGTCGATGCCCATGGTGCGGTCGCCCTGCACGTTGCTGTGGCCGCGCACCGGTGACAGACCAGCCCCAGGCTTGCCGACGTTGCCGCGCAGCAACTGCAGGTTGACGATTTCCTGCACGGTCGGTACCGAATGGCGATGCTGGGTGACGCCCATGGCCCAGCACATGATGACGCGCTCGGCCTTGCGGTACATGCGCGCGGCCAGCTCGATCTCGGCCAGGGTCAGGCCCGACTGCTTGACGATATGCGCCCACGGGGTGGCATCCACCGCCGCCAGATAAGCATCGACGCCCGAGGTATGCTCAGCGATGAAGGCATGGTCGAACACTGCCGGCTCGCCCTTGGCCTGGGCCTCGCGCTCCCATTGCAAGAGGAACTTGGCCATGCCGCGCAGGGCCGCCATGTCGCCGCCAAGGGCCGGGCGGAAGTAAGCGCTGGTGGTCGGCTCGGAGCCGTTGCTGAGCATCTCCAGGGGATGCTGGGGGTGCTGGAAGCGCTCCAGGCCACGCTCCTTGAGCGGGTTGAAGCACACCACCTGAGCCCCGCGCTTGACCGCCTCGCGCAGGGGTTCGAGCATGCGTGGGTGGTTGGTGCCTGGGTTCTGACCGATGACGAAGATCGCGTCGGCCAGTTCCAGATCATGGAACACCACCGTGCCTTTGCCGACGCCGAGGGTTTCCGCCATGCCGGCACCGCTGGCCTCATGGCACATGTTCGAGCAGTCGGGGAAATTGTTGGTGCCATAGGCGCGCACGAACAACTGGTAGAGGAACGCGGCCTCGTTGCTGGCACGCCCGGAGGTGTAGAACTCGGCTTCGTCGGGCGAGTCGAGCGCGCGCAGATGGCCGGCGATCAGCTCGAATGCCTCTTGCCAGGAAGTCTCGACGTAGTGATCGGTGGCCGCGTCGTAACGCATCGGGTGGGTGAGACGACCCTGGTATTCGAGCCAGTAGTCGGTCTGGTCGCGCAGCGCGCTGACGCTGTACTTGGCGAAGAACGCCGGGTCCACCGAGCGACCGGTGGCTTCCCAGTTGACGGCTTTGGCGCCGTTCTCGCAGAACTTGACCATGTCGCTTTCCGGCGATTCGCCCCAGGCGCAGCCGGGGCAGTCGAAGCCACCGTTCTGGTTGGTCTTGAGCATGGCCCGCAGGTTCTTGAAGGCATTGTCGCTGCCCAGCCAGCTCTTGGTCACGCTCTTGAGTGCGCCCCAGCCGGCGGCAGGGCCCTTGTAGTCCCTGATGTGTTGGTCCTGGCTCATACGGTGGTGTCCTCACGCTCGGTGCTTTTATTCAGCCTATTGAGCGCGGGTGGAGGCCGTCCAATCGAAATACCTTACGGCGTGATAGGCGGTTTCGATCATGGGTTTTCAAAGTTTGTCATGGCATTTTCAGGGCCTGAGCGACCGAGCGCCGCCCAGGCGCTGCAAATCCTGCCTCAATCGATAGACGCCATTGATCAAGCAGTCGGAGAAAGCAATTTGACGGGTGTGGCCACAGGTTATAGCTTGGACCCAATGGTCCTGACCCCTACTCGAGCGAACACGTGGAACAGAACAGTGGCGCCCTGATCGACGGTTTCAACCGGAAAATCGACTACCTGCGGATGTCGGTCACGGATCGTTGCGACTTTCGCTGCGTCTACTGCATGGCCGAGGACATGCAGTTTCTGCCGCGCCAACAGATTCTCAGCCTCGAAGAACTGTTCCAAGTGGCCGAACGCTTCGTCGCCCTGGGCACCCGCAAGATCCGCCTGACCGGGGGCGAGCCCTTGGTGCGCCAGGGCATCGTCGATCTCTGTCAACGTATCGCCGCCCTACCGGGTCTGCGCGAACTGTGCATGACCAGCAATGGCTCGCAGCTCGACCGCCTGGCCCAGCCGCTGTTCGATGCCGGCCTCTCGCGCCTGAACATCAGTCTCGACAGCCTCGATGCCGAACGCTTCAAGCAGTTGACCCGCACCGGCGACCTCCACCAGGTGATCGCCGGCATCGACGCCGCTCGCCGCGCCGGCTTCCAGCGCACCAAACTCAACTGCGTGGTGCTCAAGGGCCGCAACGACCATGAACTGGTCGATCTGGTGCGCTTTGCCATCGACCGCGAACTGGACATCACCTTCATCGAAGAGATGCCCCTGGGTGTGATCAGCGAACATGAGCGCGGCGAGTCGTTCTGCTCCAGCGACGATGTTCGGGCGCGCCTGGCCGAGCAGTTCACCCTGATCGAATCGACCGAGTCTTCGCAAGGTCCGGCCCGTTACTGGCGGCTGGCCGAAGCCCCGCACATCCGCGTCGGCTTCATCTCACCGCACAGCCATAATTTCTGCGCCACCTGCAACCGCGTGCGCCTGACCGTCGAAGGCCGGCTCCTGCTGTGCCTGGGCAACGAACATTCGATGGACCTCAAGCAGGTATTGCGGGCCCACCCAGGCGATGCCGAGCGGCTGGACAACGCCATCCGCGACTCCCTGCACCTCAAGCCCTACCGTCACCACTTCGAAGTCGGTGGCGACGTGCAGATCCTGCGCTTCATGAACATGACCGGCGGCTGACCGGCTGCCTCTGGAACACCATGATCGTCCACCCCCGCCCCGATGTGCTGCGCGTGCTGTTCACCCTCAAGGGGTCCATCGTCAAGCGCATCGCCCTGCGCTGTCTGATGATCACCTTGCTCGCCGCGCTGATCGTGCTGGTCGAGCGGCATTTCCCGGCATTCTTCTACCCGGTCAGCGCCACGCCGTTCACCTTGCTCGGGCTGTCGCTCTCGATCTTCATGAGCTTTCGCAACAACGCCTGCTACGACCGTTGGTGGGAAGGACGCAAGGCCTGGGGACAATTGATCATCGAAGTGCGCTCGTTCGCCCGCGAAAGCGTGGCGATCGCCGACCCACAGCAACGCCAGACGATACTGCGCGCCTTGTGCGGCTTTGCCCATGCGCTCAACGCACGCCTGCGTGGCGAGGACGAGCTGGCCGTGGCCCGGCCCTGGCTGGCCGAACCCTCTGCAGTCGGTCCGCACAATGTCTGCGACGGCATCCTGCGCGACGTCGGCGCGCAGTGCTCGCGATTGGCCGAACAACAGTTGATCAGCGAATGGCGCTACACCCTGCTGGAACAACGCCTGGTGGGACTATCCCAGGTTCAGGCGACGTGCGAGCGGATCAAAGGCACGCCATTGCCGTTTCCTTACACCCTGCTGCTGCACCGCACCATTTACATCTTCTGCCTGCTGCTGCCCTTCGCCCTGGCCGAGCCGCTCGGCTGGCTGGCGCCGCTGTTCACCACCATCGTCGGTTATACCTTCTTCGGGCTCGACGCCATCGGCAATGAGCTGGAGGACCCGTTCGGGCGAGACGAGAACGACCTGCCGACCGATGCCATGGTGCGCACCGTCGAACGGGATGTGCTGTCGGCGTTGGGAGAGGCGGCGCTGCCGCCGGCCTTGCAGCCGGTGGAGTATGTGTTGAGCTGAGCGGCGGCCCTTTCGCGGGCTTGCCCGCGAAAGGGCCGCTGCAATTCAACCCCGGCTGCCACAGGCTCCGATGGGCTTCAAGTGCTTGACGAAATTGCAAGGCCGATGCCGCGCATCAAGCTGTTCCGCAAGGATTCCTTCCCAGGCCGTGCGGCAGGCCCCGGTCGAGCCGGGCAGGCAGCACACCAGGGTGCCGTTGGCCATGCCAGCCAATGCCCGGCTCTGCACGGTGGAACTGCCGATATCGAGAATCGACAAGGCTCGAAACAGCTCGCCGAACCCATCGATACGTCGATCCAGCAAGCACTCCACCGCCTCCGGCGTGCTGTCGCGCCCCGTGAAACCGGTGCCACCGGTGATCAGCACGACCTGCACCTGGTCATCGGCAATCCAGGTAGCGACCTGGGCGCGGATCTTGTAGAGATCATCCTTGAGCAGCGCGCGCGCCACCAGGCGGTGGCCGACTTCCAGCGAGCGGCTGGCCAGCAGTTCACCGGAAGTGTCGTTGTCGTAGGTACGGGTGTCGCTGACGGTCAGCACGGCGATGTTGAGCGGTACGAAGACCGCATCAGGTTGGACGCGCACGGTGGAACTCCTTCAAGGGCATTGTCGCCACGCTAGGCCGATGGCCATGGGGCGTCCAATCGATATGACGTACCGACCGATCAATGACATCTATCGCAGAGCTGGGTTAAGGTCTGCACAACCAGACGCCAGGCATCTCCATGGACATCAAGCAGCTCAAGTTCCTCATCGCCCTCGACCAGACCCGCCACTTCGGCCAGGCCGCGGCGCTGTGCCACATCACCCAGCCGACGCTGTCGATGCGCCTGCGCAACCTGGAGGATGAACTGGACCTGGTACTGGTCAAGCGCGGCCAGCGCTTCGAGGGCTTCACCGAGGCCGGCGAGCGCATCCTGGCCTGGGCCCGCACCCTCCTCGCAGCCCACGATGGCCTGCAGGCCGAGGCCGCCAGCTGTCGTGGCCAGGTGGTCGGCAGCCTGCGCCTGGGCACGGTGCCGCTGGCCAGTTTCAATCCGATGCACCTGCTGTTGCCGCTGCGCGAAAAATACCCCGAATTGCAGTTTCAGCTCAGCTCCCACAGTACCGAACAGATCATTGATGGCCTGAGCCGCAATCAGCTCGACCTGGGTATCTGCTACCTCGACCAGGTCAATGCCAGCTTCTTCGAAGTGATCGAACTGGGTACCACCACCATGGGCCTGTTGCACGACACCCGGCACTTCTCCTTCGAGCAGGAGCAACTGCAATGGAACACCCTGACCGACATCCCGCTGGGGTTGCTGAGCAAGGGCATGCACTACCGGCAATCACTGGACCTGAGTTTCCGTAGCCGGGGTCTGGAGCCACTTGCCGTGCTCGAAAGCGACTCCAGCTTCCAGCTGATCCAGGCCATCACCACCGGCGTCTGCTGCGCGGTGATGCCGTTGGACTGTGGTCTCGAAGACCTCAGCGAGCACCTGCGCATCATCCCCATTGCCGATGCCAGCATTCATAGCCAGGTCGGCCTGCTGTTGCGCCGCAGCGAGCCGCGTTCAGCCATCGCCGAGCAGTGTTTCGCCGAAGCCCGTACGCTGTTTCAGCCCGACTGATCGGCGGTCGCCTGGCGGTACTGGCGTGGCGTGAACCCGGTCAACTGCTTGAACTGACGGCTGAAGGCACTGTGGTCGGTGTAGCCGCAGCGCAGCGCCACCTCGGTGATCGGCAGGTCCGAGTGCAGAAGTCGATGGGCGTGCTCCAGGCGCGCCTTGTGGATCATCTGCCGAGGCGTGAGGTGAAACACCCGCTTGCAGTAGCGCTCCAGCTGAGCCACGGAGATTCCGGCGATACGCGTCAATTCGCCCATGCTGATCGGCTGGTGGAAGTGTTGGCGGATGTGCTCGTCCACCGCGGCCAGGCGCTGGTACGCCGGGTGACTGTCGGCGGCTGACTGCAGATCGACCGAGATACCTACCAAGCCAATGATCTCTCCTGCCGGGTCGCGCAGCGGTCGTTTGTGGGTGAGGCACCAGCCGGCCTCACGGCTGCCGTACAGGTGCAGTTCGAGCTGGTCCTCCAGTACCCGCCCCTCTTCCAACACTCGACGGTCCTGCTCGGTGTAACCAGGACCCAGCTGCGCCGGAAACACCTCGGCACTGGTCTTGCCCAGCAAGGGCTGCAGACGCTTGAGACCACAGCGCTGGACCAGGGTGGTGTTGGCCAGCACATAGCGGGCCTCGGCATCCTTGATGAAGATGGCCGCATTGGGGATGGCATCGAGGATCGGCAAGAGCAACGACACGCTGGCCAGCAACGCCTCCAGCGTGGTGGGACGCAGATGGTCGAGGGACTGGTACAGGTTTGCCAACGGGGGGTTGGTCATCAGCTTCATCTCGGGTGGCTGTCCCGGCCTATTCGCGGGCAAGCCCGCTCCCACAGGTACAACGCATTCTTCAAAGCCTGTAGAGATCCTGTGGGAGCGGGCTTGCCCGCGAATAGGCCGGCACTAGGTATAGATCACTCAAACCCTTGCACGGTATGCCCTCCAGCCTATCTACCTACTCCCCCCAACCGCCAGTGTTTTTCGCAATTGTGCCGATTTCGTCACGCCCCCTGCCGAAAACCATCAAGAACACTGCCCCCTTGTCGGTTCACTCTATGCCCCACGCAAGCCGCCCAACACCGACAAGAGCGCGGCGCAGCAAACCGCAAAACGTGACATCAGACCTGCCTATCCAATAACCAACAAAAAGGCGAACCCATGTCAGGCAAATTCAAGAAACAGCTGTCATTGCTCGACCTCACCTTCATCGGCCTCGGCGCCATCTTCGGCTCCGGCTGGCTGTTCGCCGCCAGCCACGTCTCGGCCATCGCCGGTCCGGCGGGTATCCTTTCCTGGTTCCTCGGCGGTTTCGCCGTGCTGTTGCTGGGCATCGTCTATTGCGAGCTCGGTGCAGCCCTGCCGCGTGCCGGTGGCGTAGTGCGTTACCCGGTATATTCGCACGGGCCGCTGCTCGGCTACCTGATGGGCTTCATCACCCTGATCGCCTTCTCCAGTCTGATCGCCATCGAAGTGGTCGCCTCGCGCCAGTACGCCGCAGCCTGGTTCCCCGGGCTGACCAAGGCTGGCTCCAGCGACCCAACCGTGCTCGGCTGGCTGGTGCAATTCGCCTTGCTGGGACTGTTCTTCTTCCTCAACTACCGCAGCGTGAAGACCTTCGCCAAGGCCAACAACCTGGTCAGCGTGTTCAAGTTCATCGTGCCGTTGCTGGTGATCGGCGTGCTGTTCACCTTCTTCAAGCCGGAAAACTTCACGGTCCAGGGCTTTGCCCCGTTCGGCCTGTCCGGCGTGGAAATGGCCGTGTCGGCCGGCGGCATCATCTTCGCCTACCTGGGCCTGACACCGATCATCTCGGTGGCCAGTGAGGTCAAGAACCCGCAACGCACCATTCCCATCGCGCTGATTCTCTCGGTACTGCTGTCCACCGCGATCTATGCCTTGCTGCAGTTGGCCTTCCTCGGCAGCGTACCGACCGAAATGCTCGCCAATGGCTGGGCGTCGGTGACCAAGGAGCTGGCCCTGCCTTACCGCGACATCGCCCTCGCCCTAGGCGTGGGTTGGTTGGCCTATCTGGTGGTGGCCGACGCGGTGATCTCGCCCAGCGGCTGCGGCAACATCTACATGAATGCTACCCCGCGCGTGGTGTATGGCTGGGCGCAGACCGGAACCTTCTTCAAGTACTTCACCCGCATCGATGCACAGTCGGGCATTCCGCGTCCGGCGCTGTGGCTGACCTTTGCCCTGGCGGTGTTCTGGACCCTGCCGTTCCCGTCCTGGGAAGCGCTGATCAACGTGGTCTCCGCCGCCCTGGTGCTGAGCTATGCCGTGGCCCCGGTCAGCGTCGCCGCACTGCGCCGCAACGCGCCCGACATGCCTCGCCCGTTCCGGGTCATGGGCATGGGTGTGCTGGGCCCGCTGTCGTTCATCATCGCTGCGCTGATCGTCTACTGGTCCGGCTGGAACACCGTGTCGTGGCTGCTGGCCCTGCAGATCCTGATGTTCGTGCTGTACCTGCTGTGCGCTCGCTTCGTGCCGACCCAACACCTGTCGCTGGCCCAGCAGGTGCGCTCGTCGGCCTGGCTGATCGGCTTCTACGCCGTGACCATCCTGCTCTCCTGGCTGGGCAGCTTCGGCGGCCTGGGCATTCTCGGCCACCCGTTCGACACCCTGGCCGTGGCGGCCTGTGCCTTGGCCATCTACTACTGGGGCGCGGCGACAGGCGTGCCGGCACACCTGGTGCGCCTGGAGGGCGAAGATGAAAGCGAAGCCTCCAGTGACACCTATGCCGGCCGCCCCGCCACCGCTGCCTCCTGATTCTTCATTCAATGGACTCGCCCATGAAACAGATCCATGTCATCGACTCGCATACCGGCGGCGAACCGACCCGTTTGGTGATGAAAGGCTTCCCGGCACTGCACGGGCGGAGCATGGCCGAACAGCGCGACGAGCTGCGCGAACTGCACGACGCCTGGCGCCGCGCCTGCCTGCTGGAACCACGCGGCAACGATGTACTGGTGGGCGCCCTGTACTGCCCACCGGTGTCGGCGGATGCCACCTGCGGCGTGATCTTCTTCAATAACGCCGGCTACCTGAACATGTGCGGCCACGGCACCATCGGGCTGGTCGCCTCGCTGCAGCACCTGGGCCTGATCGAGCCCGGCGAGCACAAGATCGATACCCCGGTCGGCCAGGTCAGCGCCACCCTGCACGAAGACGGCTCAGTGACCGTCGGCAATGTACCGTCCTACCGCTATCGCCAACACGTGGCGGTGGACGTCCCCGGCCATGGCGAGGTCAAGGGCGATATCGCCTGGGGCGGCAACTGGTTCTTCCTGGTGTCCGAGCACGACCAACGTATCGAGCTGGCCAACCGCGAAGCCCTCACCGATTACACCTGGGCCATGCTCAAGGCCCTGGAAAGCCAGGGCATCACCGGCGAGAACGGTGCGCCGATCGACCATATCGAGCTATTCGCCGAAGACCCGCAGGCCGACAGCCGCAACTTCGTCATGTGCCCCGGCAAGGCCTACGACCGCTCGCCGTGCGGCACCGGGACCAGCGCCAAGCTTGCGTGCCTGGCTGCCGACGGCAAGCTCGCCGAAGGCCAGACCTGGGTCCAGGCGAGCATCACGGGTAGCCAGTTCCAGGGCCGCTACACCCGCGATGGCGAACGTATCCGCCCGTTCATCACCGGCCGCGCCTACATGACCGCCGACAGCCAGTTGCTGATCGACGAACAAGATCCCTTCGCCTGGGGCATCTGACCCGGCGTCTTCTCAACCCGAATACCGTTAGGAGTGACAACCATGACCCAGAATATCTTCACTGGCTGCATGCCCGCCTTGATGACGCCCTGCACCGCCGAGCGCAAGCCGGACTTCGACGCCTTGGTACGCAAGGGCCGCGAACTGATCGAGGCCGGCATGAGCGCCGTGGTCTACTGCGGCTCGATGGGCGATTGGCCGCTGCTGACCGAGGCCGAGCGCCAGGAAGGCGTGGCACGCCTGGTGGCTGCCGGCATTCCGACCATCGTCGGCACCGGTGCGGTGAACACCCGTGAGGCGGTATCGCATGCCGCACACGCAGCCCAGGTTGGGGCTGCGGGCTTGATGGTCATCCCCCGCGTGCTCAGCCGCGGCGCCTCGCTGATCGCCCAGAAGCACCATTTCTCGGCCATCCTCGCCGCTGCACCGAAGCTGCCGGCGGTGATCTACAACAGTCCCTACTATGGCTTCGCCACCCGCGCCGACCTGTTCTTCGAACTGCGTCGTGAATACCCGAACCTGATCGGCTTCAAGGAGTTCGGTGGTGGCGCCGACCTGCGCTATGCCGCTGAGCACATCACCTCCAAGGACGACGACGTGACCTTGATGGTCGGTGTCGACACCCAGGTGGTGCATGGTTTCGTCAACTGCAACGCCACCGGCGCCATCACCGGCATCGGCAACGCCCTGCCCCGTGAAGTGCTGCAATTGGTGAGCCTGAGCAAGCAGGCTGCCAAAGGCGATGCCAAGGCCCGTCGTCTGGCGCGTGAACTGGAATCGGCACTGGCGGTACTGTCGTCGTTCGATGAAGGCTGCGACCTGGTGCTGTACTACAAGCACCTGATGGTGCTCAACGGCGACCGCGAGTACAGCCTGCACTTCAACGAAACCGACGCGCTCACCGATGCCCAGCGCAACTATGCCGAGCAGCAGTACGCCCTGTTCCGCACCTGGTACGCCAGCTGGTCGGCAGAGCAGAACCTGGCCTGAGGCAAAAGCACAGGCTCTGTGGGAGCGGGCTTGCCCGCGAAGCAGACACCGCGATGGATGGCACGGGCCTCGCCCGTGTTCTCGGGACACATCGGGTCATCGAACCGCCACTCCCACAGGGTCTGCCTCAGCTTCTAGATCTTCACTTCCGAACTCAAAGGACGCTCCATGACCCTGACAGGCAACCTGCTGATCGGCCAGCGCAGCGTGACCGGCAATCAACCCTCGATCCGCGCCGTCGACCCGACCACCAACCAGCCACTGGAACCCGCCTACCCCGGCGCCAGCGGCGAACACGTGGCCGAGGCCTGCGCGCTGGCGTGGGCAGCTTTCGACAGCTACCGCGAAACCCCACTGGAGCAACGCGCCACCTTCCTCGAGACCATCGCCAGCGAAATCGAAGCGCTTGGCGATACCCTCATCGACCGCGCCGTCGCCGAAAGCGGCCTGCCCAAGGCGCGTATCCAAGGCGAACGCGGCCGCACCTGCACGCAGTTGCGTACCTTCGCCCGTGTGGTACGCGATGGCGAATGGCTCGACGTGCGGGTCGACAACGCCCAGCCGGAGCGCCAGCCCCTGCCCCGCGCCGACCTGCGCCAGCGGCAGGTGGCCCTGGGACCGGTGGCGGTATTCGGCGCCAGCAACTTTCCCCTGGCCTTTTCGGTGGCCGGCGGCGATACCGCTTCGGCCCTGGCGGCCGGCTGCCCGGTAGTGGTCAAGGCCCATGGCGCGCACCCGGGCACCAGCGAACTGGTCGGCCGGGCCGTGGCCCGTGCCGTGCAACGCTGCGGCCTGGCGCAAGGGGTATTTTCGCTCCTCTATGGCGCTGGCACCGCGATCGGCACGGCACTGGTCAGTGACCCACGGATCAAGGCCGTAGGCTTCACCGGCTCGCGCAGCGGCGGTATCGCCTTGAACCAGGTGGCCCAGACGCGGCCGGAGCCGATTCCGGTTTATGCCGAAATGAGCTCGATCAACCCCGTCTTCGTTTTCGACGCCGCACTGCACAACCGTGGCCCAGCTCTGGCGCAGAGCTTCGTCGCTTCGCTGACCCAAGGCGCCGGGCAGTTCTGCACCAACCCTGGCTTGGTCATCGCCCGCCAGGGCGCCGCCTTGCAGGGCTTTATCGAGGCCGCCGGCCAGCACCTGCGCCAGGCGCCCGCTCAAACCATGCTCACGCCCGGTATCTTCAGCGCCTATGAGGCCGGCGTCGCCGACCTGGCCGGCAACCCCAACGCCACGAGCGCAGCCAGTGGCCAGCCAGCGCACGGCCCGAACCAAGGCCAGGCGCAGTTGTTCACGACCCATGCCGACGCTTTTCTCGCCGACCCTGCGCTTCAGGCCGAGGTGTTCGGCGCCGCATCGCTGGTGGTGGCCTGCGCCAGCGATGAGCAAGTCCGCCAGGTGGCCGAGCACCTGGAGGGCCAGTTGACCGCCACGCTGCACCTGGACGAAGGCGATATCGAGCAGGCCCGCGGCCTGTTGCCGATACTGGAACGCAAGGCCGGGCGGCTCCTGGTCAACGGCTGGCCCACCGGCGTCGAAGTGTGCGATGCGATGGTCCACGGCGGGCCGTTCCCGGCCACCTCCGACGCCCGCAGCACCTCGGTGGGCACCGCAGCGATCCTGCGCTTCCTGCGTCCGGTGTGCTACCAGGATTTCCCCGATGCCCTGCTACCCACCGCCCTTCGACAGGACAACCCGCTGCACGTGCGGCGTCTGCTCGATGGCCAAAGGGAAGCCTGAACCATGGCCGATGCCCCGTTAGATACCGATGTCGCCGTGGTAGGCGCCGGCATTGTCGGCGTCGCCTGCGCCCTGCAACTGGCCCGTCAGGGACGTCGGGTACTGCTGATCGATCGCAATGAGCCTGGCCAGGGCGCGTCCTATGGCAACGCCGGACACCTGGCCACCGAGCAGGTGTTCCCGATCGCCGATCTGTCGATCCTCAAGCGCCTGCCACGCATGCTGCTCGACCCCATGGGCCCGCTGCGTCTGGACTGGAAATACCTGCCCAAGGCCATGCCCTGGTTCGTCCGGCTACTGCTCAACCTGCGCCCGGCGCCGTTCCAACGCAGCGTGGCAGGCATCCGCGCGCTGAACGAAGGCAGCCTTGGGGCTTGGCAGCAACTGCTCGAATCAATCGGGCACAGCGCATTGTTCAAGGAAGACGGCTCGCTGCTGGTATTCGAAAAGCCTGCGTCGCGCCCAGTGCTCGAGGCCCTGGCTGCGCGCATGCAAAGGCAGAATGTCGCGGTGGATCTGTGGTCGGCCGAGAGCGTGCGGGCAGCCGCCCCTCAGTTGAACCCGGCCTTGCTCGGCGGGCTGTTCTTCCCCGGCACCGGACACTTCATCGACCCGTACCGCGTCGTCTGCGAAGTGTTCGAGGCGGCCAAGGCCAGTGGGGTACGTTTCATCCGCGCCGAGGTCGACGGCGGCCAGCCCAACGCAGCCGGCGTCAGCCTCACCAGCAGCCAGGGCAGATTCCAGGCGCGCCAGGTGCTGGTCAGCTGTGGCGCTCATTCGGCACGACTGACGGCGGCGCTGACTGGTAAGCACGTGCCACTGGATACCGAGCGAGGCTATCACCTGATGTTGCCGGCTGAGCATCAGCGCTTGCCGTTCGCCGTCACGTCACTGGAGCGCAAGTTCATCATGACGCCGATGGCCGAGGGCCTGCGCCTGGCCGGCACGGTGGAGTTCGCTGGGTTGGACGCAGCGCCGAGCATGCAACGGGCTTGGCAGTTGCACCGATTGAGCACGGGGTTGTTCCGCGATGAACTGAGCACCGAGGGCGCAACGCCGTGGATGGGCTTCAGGCCGTCGCTGCCGGATTCTCTGCCAGTGATCGACCGGGTCTGTGATGGCCGTGTGCTGCTCGCGTTCGGGCATCAGCATCTGGGGCTGACCCAGGCGGCGGTGACGGCGCAATGGGTGGGGCGTTTGGCGGAGCAGTCCGCAGGGCCCGAGATGCAGGCCTACCGGCTGGATCGGTTTTGAGCGCGGGGCCGCTGTGCGGCCCCGAGCACCTCAGCGATAACGCTCGAGCCAGTGGGCGTAAGGTGCCGGCAAGGTCCAGGAAGCCTTTTCCACACCCAACTCCTTGGCTGCGAAATACGCCCAGTGCGGATCGGCCAGGTGTGCCCGGCCCACCGACACCAGATCGAGCTGGTTGGCCTGCAGCGCACCTTCTGCCAGTTGCGGGGTGCCAAAGCCCCAGGCCGAAGTCACCGGCAAGCCCGCTTCGCGGCGCACGCGCTCGGCAATCGGCCCCATGAATGCCGGGCCCCACGGGATGTTGGTGTCGGGGATGGTGAACCCGACACTGACGCTCAGCAGGTCAAGCCCGCCGGCCTTGAAGCGACGAGCCAGTTCGATCGACTCCTGCAGGGTCTGCTCGTCGCGACCGTCGTACTCCAACACACCGAAACGGGCAGTCAGCGGCAGGTTCTCTGGCCAGACTTCGCGCACGGCAGCGAGCGTTTCGAGGAGGAAGCGGCTGCGGTTGTCGAAGCTGCCACCGTAGGCATCGGTACGCTTGTTGGAGTGCTCGGAGAAAAAGCTCTGGCCCAGGTAACCATGGGCGAAATGCAGTTCGATCCATTCGAAACCGGCATCGCGGGCACGGCGTGCGGCATCGACGAAATCCTGTTTGACCCGGGCGATATCGTCCAAGGTCATCTCACGCGGCACTTTCGGCAGGTGGGCACCAAAGGCGATGGCCGAAGGCGCGATGGTGTCCCAGCCACGGGCATCGTCAGCGGCGATGTGGTCATCACCTTCCCAGGGACGATTGGCGCTGGCCTTGCGCCCGGCGTGGGCGATCTGGATGCCCGGTACCGAACCGGCAGCCTTGATGGCCTGCACCACGGGGACGAAGGCCTGGGCATGGGCATCGCTCCAGATGCCGGCGCAGCCGGGAGTGATGCGCCCTTCCGGCGCCACCGCAGTGGCCTCCACCACCAGCAACCCGGCACCGCCACGGGCCAGGCCGGCCAGGTGCACGTGGTGCCAATCGTTGATCATGCCGTCCTCGGCCATGTATTGGCACATCGGGGGAATGGCGATGCGGTTGCGCAGGGTGACGTCCTTGAGGGTGTAGGGTTCGAACAGTACGGACATGGGCAAGCTCCCGGTTGGCTTGAATACGATAGTTCGATCATAATCGAACTATGGCAATAATGGAAACCCTCGTTATCATGTCGACCATGCGAGCCTACAAACATCCCAATCCTGAAGACCTGCTACTCGAACGCGTGCTCTACGCCTTGAGCGACCCGGTGCGCCTGGGTATCGTCCGCCACCTGGCCGGCGTGACCGAGGCCAGCTGCGGCGAGCTGGACGGTGGTCGACCGAAGTCGAGCATGTCCCATCATTTTCGCGTGTTGCGTGACGCGGGGCTGGTGCATACCCGCAATGTCGGCACCACGCACATGAACTCCTTGCGCAGCGAAATGCTCGAGGAGCGCTTTCCGGGTTTGCTCGACTGCATTCTGCGTCAGCGCTGATGCCTGTTCCGGCCACGGCCAGCTCATCGATTTTCAGCCAACAAAAAAGCCACGAGGTCACCCCCGTGGCTTTCGATCACAACCGGTCGCCGCTTACAGCGCCATGTCGTTTTCAGGGTTGCTTTCAACCGGCTTGCTCAGATCGGTGCTGGTGCCGACGCTCTGGTCGATCACCGGCGGCTTCTGCAGCTGCAACACTTCGGCAGTGTAGTTCCACTCTTTCTGGGTGGCCGCTGCCGAGTCGTTCAGCTTGGTGCCGTAGCTCGGTACGATTTCCTTGATCTTGGCCTGCCACTCTGGAGTCGCGACCTTCTCCTTGAACACGGTTTCCAGCACGTTCAGCATGATCGGCGCGGCAGTCGAGGCACCTGGCGAAGCGCCCAGCAGGCCGGCGATGGTGCGGTCCTGCGAGGCCACCACTTCGGTACCCAGCTTCAGCACGCCGCCCTTCTCTGCGTCACGTTTGATGATCTGCACACGCTGGCCCGCCTGCCACAGCTTCCAGTCTTCCTTCTTGGCGTTCGGGAAGTAGGTGCGCAGCGCCTCGAAGCGGTCGTCATCCGACAGCATCAGCTGGCCGGCGAGGTACTCCACCAGCGGGTACTGGTCGATACCGACCTTGGTCATCGGCCACACGTTGTGCAGGGTGGTGCTGCCAAGCAGGTCGAAGTACGAACCGTTCTTCAGGAACTTGGTCGAGAAGGTGGCGAATGGCCCGAACAGAATCACGCGCTTGCCATCGAGCACGCGGGTATCGAGGTGCGGAACCGACATGGGTGGCGCACCGGTCGAGGCGATGCCGTAGGCTTTGGCCATGTGCTGCATGGCGATGGTCGGGTTCTCGGTGACCAGGAACGAGCCACCTACCGGGAAGCCTGCGTACTCCTTGGCTTCCGGAATGCCGGACTTCTGCAGCAGCTTCAGCGCGCCGCCACCGGCACCGATGAACAGGAACTTGGCGTCGGTGGCATGCTCGGTGCCATCCTTCAGGTTCTTGTACTCGACGTGCCAAGAGCCGTCTTCGTTGCGGCTGATGTCCTGCACTTCGCTGGAGAGCTTCAGGTCGAAGTTCTTTTGAGTCTGCAGGTGGCCGACGAACTGGCGGGTGATCTCACCGAAGTTGACGTCTGTGCCGATCGGCGTCCAGGTCACCGCGAGCTTCTGGTTCGGGTCGCGCCCTTCCATCATCAGCGGGACCCACTTGGCGATCTGCGCGTGGTCCTCGGAGTACTGCATCGGGCGGAACAGCGGGCTGGCCTGCAGCGCGTCGTAGCGCTTCTTGAGGAACTTGATGTTGTCGTCGCCCCACACGAAGCTCATGTGCGGAGTGGTGTTGATGAACGAGTGCGGGTTCTTCAACACGCCCTGGCGAACCTGCCAGGACCAGAACTGACGGGAAATCTGGAAGGCTTCGTTGATCTCGATGGCCTTGGAGATGTTGACGTTGCCGTCTTTGTCTTCCGGGGTGTAGTTCAGCTCGGCCAGCGCGGAGTGGCCGGTACCGGCGTTGTTCCAGCCGTTGGAGCTTTCTTCGGCGACGCCGTCCAGGCGCTCGACCATCTCCATCGACCAGCTCGGCTCCAGCTCGTGCAGCCACACGGCCAGGGTGGAGCTCATGATGCCGCCGCCGACCAGCAGCACATCGACTTTCTTGGTGTCTTCGGCATGCGCCTGCATGAAGCTTGCGGCGACAGCGAGGCCCAGCAAGGTTTTGCCAGCTTTCTTGAACATTGAAAAATCCAGTCAGTAGAACAGGTAGGTGGGCCTGTGGCTGGCCCAAGTGTTTCGTGTTCTTCCGCGCAGGCTTTTTGTGGTCATTGTTCAGCGGCTAGAGAACCAGAAAATGACTCAGGCTTTTGTCGAATTGACCTACAGCGCTGAATCGTTTCGGCGATTGTAACTGAAATGCCAGTACAAACAAATTGCCTGGCCGGGCGCAAGGCGACAGGTTGTCTCATGGCCACGTGCCACTTATCGGGCGATTGCAGTATTGATCAGTCGCCCCTACTATTGCGATCATTTCTCATTCGCACCAGCTATGCGCTTGCGCCGGATGCCCGCCGTGGTCTCGATACCTGAGTTGAACAGCTCCATTCACAGCCTCTACCAGAGCCATTCGCGCTGGTTGCTTGGGTTTCTCCAGCGGCGCCTCGGCAATCGCCCCGATGCCGCCGACCTGGTGCAGGACACATTCGTGCGCATCCTCCATCGACCGCGACAGTTCGACGGCCAGGCAGGTGAGCGCTCGTACCTGGCGACCATCGCCCGCGGCCTGTGCATCGACCATTGGCGCAGGCAGAAACTGGAGCAGGCCTGGCTGGAGCACCTGGCGTTGCAGCCCCCCGCCCTGCAGCCCTCCCCCGAACAACGTGCGCTGATCGTCGAGACCCTGCACGAGGTCGACGCCATGCTGCTGCGCCTGCCGTCCAAGGTCCGCCAGGCTTTCCTTCTAGCCCAGATCGACGGCCTGGGCTACCGCGATATCGCCGCGCACATCGGCGTGAGCGAACGCATGATCAAGAAGTACCTGGCCCAGGCGTTCCTGCATTGCGCCATCCTAGAGGCCGAACTCGACGGCCTGCTGGTGGAGTGACGCCATGACCCGCCAGCCCCCCAGGCTCAGCCACGCAAGCCTCGAACAAGCTGCTCACTGGTACGTGCAACTGCAAGACGAGCACGCCGATGCGCAAGTGCGCACGCAATGGCAACGCTGGCTCGACCAGCACGATGACCACCAGTTGGCCTGGCTGTACGTGCAACGGGTCGGCCAGCGCTTCGCTCCGTTGCAAGGCCCAGGCAACAGTGCCGGGCGAGTGCTGCGCGACCAGGATGCACGGCGCTTCAGCCGCCGCAGCGGGCTCAAGACCTTGCTGGTGCTGGGCGCCAGCTCGCTGCTGGGCTGGCACGCCTGGCGTGGGGCGCCGTTGTCGGGGTGGCGCGCGGACCTGGCCACGGGCATCGGTGAAACCCGAGAAACCCAACTGGCCGATGGCAGCCAGCTGTGGCTGGGCGCACAAAGCGCTGTCGACCTGGAGTTCTCGCCGCTGTCGCGGGTGGTGCACCTGCGCTTCGGTGACATCCTGGTGGAAACCGCACACGACCCTCGGCGGCCGTTCTTCGTCGAGACTACCCAAGGGCGCATGCAAGCCCTAGGGACCCGCTTCAGCGTGTTGCAGCAGGACGAGACCACCCAGCTGAATGTCTATGCCGGCGCCGTCGAGGTGTGTACTGCCCTCAGCGAGCAGCGCTGCGTGGTACAGGCCGGCCAGCAACTCGCGTTCAACGCCCGCGGCTTAGGTGCCATCGGCCCGGCACTTAGCGCGGGGGAGTCCTGGATTCACCGGCGGCTCAATGCCGAGGGCATGCCCCTGGCAGACTTGCTGCAGACCCTGGGGCGCTATCGGCATGGGCATCTTGGCTGGCACCCGGCAGTGGCGCAGCTGTCGGTGATGGGGGCGTTTCCCCTCGACGACACCGACCGTGCGCTGGCATTGCTGCAAGCGGCCTTGCCGATCCGGGTACAGCGATTGACGCCTTGGTGGGTCACTGTGGAGCCCGCGTGAACGGCGGTTCGAGAAAAAATAGCAAACGGCTGGTTCCCTTTTTCCCGTCTCGTTCGGTTTACCTCCCGTAAGCCACATCAACCCACCGTAACGATTCCAGGGATCCGCATGCCGACGCCTTTCCACCCCGCGTTTCGCCTGGCGCTTGCCGCGCCGCTTTCTCTTTGCGCCGCCGCGCCGCTGATGCTGCCGGCATCACCGGCCCTGGCCGAACAGGTAGTTCACGCCGAAACCCTGTTCGACATCGCCCCCGGCTCGCTGGCAGCCGCTCTCAACCAATTCAGCAGCCAGGCCGGCATCTACCTCGCGGGCAGCAACGAACTGGCCGCCGGCAAGAGCAGCCCTGGCCTGCAAGGTCGCTACAGTGTTGTCCAAGGACTGGCCCAACTACTCCAGGGCAGCGGCCTGCAAGCCGTGCCTCAGGGCAACACCGGTTACGTGCTGCATCCGCTCGCCGAAGACAACGCCCTACAACTGGACGCCACCGCCGTCAACGCTGCCGCACTGCTCGCCAGCAACGGTCAGGGTGACAGCGGCTATCGCGCGGTCGCTAGCAGCACCGCCAGCAAGACCAGCAGTGCCTTGGCCGACACGCCGCGCTCGGTCTCGGTGGTGACCCGCCAACGCATGGACGACCAGCAATCGCAAACCCTGACCGAGGTGCTCGGCTACGTGCCGGGGATTTTCTCGCCACCCTTCGCCGGCGGTGATGGGCAGGCGGGTGACCTGTTCTTCATCCGCGGCTTCAATGCCACCGACTATGGCTATGGACTGCTGCGCGACGGCCTGCGCGTGCAAGGCAACCGCTACGACACCAGCAGCGAACCCTATGGCCTGGAGCGGGTGGAGGTGTTCCGCGGCCCGACTTCGATCCTGTATGGCGAAAACGCTCCAGGCGGCGTAGTCAACCTGGTGAGCAAGCGCCCGACCGCCGACCCGCGGGGCGAAGTGCAACTGAGCTACGGCTCGCACAACCGCCGGCAGCTGGGTGTCGATGTGTCTGGGCCCCTGTCCGATTCAGGCAACATCCTCGGCCGTCTGGTGATGATGGGCCGCAAGTCCGACACGCAGATCGACCACCAGCCTGATGACCGCCTGTACCTCGCCCCTTCGCTGACCCTGAACTTCGACGACTTCAACAGCCTGACCGTGCTGGCCACCTACCAGCGCGACCGTACCCTGATGGAGCTCGGCTACCCGGCCGCCGGTACGCTGTTGCACAACCCCAACGGCAAGATCGACAAGGATCAGCTTTCCGGCAACCCGGACTGGGACAATTTCGAGCGTGAAACCTGGAGCCTGGGCTACGAGTTCAGCCATCGTTTCAACGACACCTGGCAATTTCGCCAGAACTCGCGCTACCTGCAGTCGCGCATCGACCGCCAGGAAATGTGGCCGGGCACCCTCGACGAGGGTGGCTTCGGTACCACGCTTACCAACCAGGCCTATGATCGCTACAACAAGTCCATCGCCTACTCCCTGGACAACCAACTCGAAGGCCACTTCACCAGCGGCGCGTTCGAAAACACCGTATTGATGGGTGCAAGCCTGGACCGCACCTCGTTCAACCAGGACTGGGACGCAGGCTTCGGCGGCACCATCGATGTCTTCAACCCGGTCTGGGGTGGCAAGCCGAGCACCCCATTCGCGGTGCAGAACGCCCTGCTCGAACAGACCATGTATGGCCTGTACAGCCAGCTGCAAACCAAGGTGGACAAGTGGGTGTTGCTGCTGGGCGGGCGCCTCGACCGGGTCAACAGCCAATTCCGCAACAAGGCCGGTACCCTCAATGCAGAAGCCGACATGGACAGTTGGGACAGCAAGTTCACCTGGCAGACCGGGGTGATGTACCAGTTCGAAAACGGCCTGTCGCCGTACTTCAGTTATTCCACGGCCTTTGCGCCGACCCAGCAGATCGAAAGTAGCAGCGGGCCGCTCGATCCGACCACCAGCGAACAGTACGAAGTGGGTATCAAGTACGAGCCCAAAGGCTGGAACACCACCGTCACCGCTTCGGTGTACGACCTGCGCAAGAAGGACGATGTGCTGTTCGACTCGGCCGTGGGCGATTACCGCCAGATCGGCGCCAGCCGCTCCAAAGGCGTGGAACTGGAACTGAACAGCGACATCACTGAAAACCTCAACCTCACCGCCGCCTACACTTACACGGATTCGCGCATCACCAAGGACGTGGCCGGGTCGCTGTACGAGGACCATCAGATGACCGGCGTGCCGCGCAACCAGGCGTCGGTATGGAGCACCTACCGATTCCGCGACGGCTTGCTCAAGGGGCTCCAGATCGGTGGCGGCGTGCGTCACTTCGACAGCACTTTCGCCTACACACCTGCAACCCTGTACGGCACGCTCGACACCGGCGACGTGACCCTGGTGGACGCCAAGGTCGGCTACGAGATCGACGAGAACTGGTCGGTGGAGGTCAATGCACGCAACCTGTTCGACAAGGAGTACGTGGCCGGCTGCAACAATGCCGGACGTTGTTACTGGGGCGAGGAGCGCACGCTGCTAGGGACCGTTTCGCTGCACTGGTAACCGGTCACTCGCGCAGCAACTACCTAAAGTGCGACAGCCCCCATGAATCATGGCTTGTGGCCTGACGGGCAACCGAAAGCACGATAATCTAGGTGCTTTCGCACTGCCCTACAGGAGTTTCCATGCTCGGCGTCACCGACTACGGCGCGTTCGTCATTGCCTTCATCATCGTCCTGGCCATTCCTGGCCCAGGCAACTTCGCCCTGATCACCGCCACCGGCAAGGGCGGTATCAAGGCTGGCATGGCCGCGACCTGTGGGGTGATCCTCGGTGACCAGGTGCTGTTGTGGCTGGCGGTGGCTGGCGTGGCAACCTTGCTCGCCGCCTACCCTGCCGCGTTCCACGTGGTGCAATGGGCCGGCGCGGCCTACCTGGCGTACCTGGGCCTGCGCATGCTGCTGAGCAAGCCGGGCGGCGCACCGCGCGCCAGCCGCATGGACCACGGCCATTACTTGCGCCAGACGATGATGATCACCTTGCTCAACCCCAAGGCGATCATGTTCTACATGGCGTTCTTTCCCCTGTTCGTCGATCCGGTCAAGCACCAAGGGTTGGTGACCTTCGGCTTCCTGGCCCTGACAGTGGCCGTGGTGACCTTCTTGTACGGGCTGCTCGCCGTGGTGCTGACCCACCTGTTGGCCGAACGCATGCGCGCCAACCCACGCATTGCGAACCTGTTCGAGCGGCTGGCGGGGGTATGCCTGCTGGGGTTTGGCATCAAGCTGGTGGCGATGCGCTGAGGCATTCCCTCGGGAATGGTATTCGGCGTTCAGCCACGCTGCACGATGCGGAAACTGTCCACCAGGCGGCGCAACTGCGCCGAGCGCCCGTCCAAGCGCTCGCACACCTGCAACGCCTGCTGCTGGCTGGCCTGCACCTGTTGATTGAGCGTCGAAATCTCGCCCACCTCGCGACTGATCGACTCGACTACCGTCCGTTGCTGCTCGGTAGCGGCAGCCACTGACTGGTTCATCTCGTCGATATCGACCAGACGCCCGATCACCGTGCCGATACCGTCGCAGGCCTGCGCGATGACCGCCACGCTGCTCTGGGCATGGGCGTGACTGGCGACCATCGCGGCAACCGACTCACGGGCACCAGCCTGCAAGGCTTCGATCATGGTGTGGATCTCCTGCGCCGAGCCTTGGCTGCGATGGGCCAGTTGTCGCACTTCGTCGGCCACCACGGCGAAACCACGACCAGCCTCCCCGGCCCGCGCGGCCTCGATGGCCGCGTTGAGGGCGAGCAGGTTGGTCTGCTTGGCAATGCCGTGGATGACCTCGAGAATCTGGCCGATGGCCTCAGTCTGGCCACCCAACTGCTCCATGCTGGCCCGGGCGCTGTCGACCTGGGCGGCCAGGGCATCCAGCGCAATCGAGCCCTCACCGAGGATGCGTTGGCCTTGCTCGGCCTGGCTACGCGCCTCGGCACTCTGCAGCGAAACGTTGGCAGCATTGCCGGCGATTTCCTGGGCGGCTGCTCCGAGCTGCTCGATGGCAGCGGCGACACTGTCGCTGCGTTGCACCAGAGCGTCTGACTGGTGCAACGTGCTCTGACTGGCCTGGACCACGCTGCGCGCACCTTCATCGACGCCGACGCTGCCGCTGGCGACCTGGCCGATGGTGCTCTGCATCCGCTCGACGAAGCGGTTGAATGCTTGCGCCAGCAGCGACAGCTCATCACGTCCGGCAGCAGGCAGACGCTGGGTCAGATCGCCTTCGCCTGCAGCGATGTCCTGCATCGCCACGGTCATGTGCAGAAGCGGCTTGAGCAGCAGGCGCAGCAACGCGCCAAGGGCCAGCATGACCAGCAGGACGGAAACCAACATGGCGATCATCGCCGAGCGACTGAAGTCACGCAGGGACTGGTAGGCGAGATCCCGATCGACCGATAGCCCGACGTACCAATCTGCCCCCGGCAGGCCCGCGACCGGAATGAAGGTATCGACACGAGCCCGGCCAGCGACTTGATGTTCCTGCAACTGCCGACTGACCTTGAGCGGCTGCGCCGGGTCCAGTTCATCCAGACGGCGGTTGATCAACTCGGTCTGCGGATGCACCAGGATCTTACCGGCACCGTTGACCAGATAGGCATAACCTTTGCCCTGCAGATCGACACTGCCGATGATCTGCACCAGGGTATCGATAGGCATGCCGGCGCCCACTGCCCCCACCAGTTCACCGGAGCGCACCACGGGGGCAGCGACGGCCATGATCATTTCCTGGGTGGCGGCGTTGACATAGGGCTCGGTCAACACACTGTCGTTGCGTGCCTGTACGCGCTGGTACCAGTCGCGCTGGCGAGCATCGTAGCCGGCAGGCATGTCCTGTTGCGGGCGGATGCTGAAACTGCCATCGGCACGCGCGAGGTAAACCATATTGAACGTACTTTTCAGGACATCCTGGTCGAACGCCTGCTCCACCGCCGCCTCGCCGGTATCGGCCGACAGACGTTGCGCCAGGCTTTCCACCAGCAACACACGGCCACCCAGCCAGTTCTGAATGCTCTCGGCAGACAGCGCACCGACTTCGCGGAGCTGGCTCTGCAGCTCGCGAGCCAGCACGCGCTGCTGCCACAGGTAGTTGAACAAGGTGAACGAGGCGAATGCACTGATCACGACCAGGGCAGCGGCCAGCAGGATCTTGTGGCTGAATTTCATCATCAAACGCTCAAAAATGGACCGCGCAGGCAGCTGCGCGGCCAGACATCCCCACCTGCACGTCAGGCGACCCGACCACCCAGGTACAACTCGCTGACTTGAGGATCGTGCATCAACTCGCGGGCGTTGCCGGTCAACGCCACACTCCCCAGCGACAGCACGTAGGCGCGGTCGGAGATCCGCAGGGCCTCCATCGCGTTCTGCTCCACCATCAGGATGGTCACGCCCTCCTGGGCGCGAATCAGCTCGATGGCTTCGAACACTTCCAGCAAGACCTTTGGCGACAACCCCGCCGAGGGCTCGTCGAGCAGCAGCAGACGCGGCCTCGGCATCAGCGCCCGGGCCAGTGCCAGAATCTGCCGCTCGCCTCCGGACATCGACGCGGCCGGGGCGTTGAATTTCTTCGCCAGAATCGGATACGCCGTGCACAGTTCCTCGATGCGTTGCTGATTGTCCTGCTTGCCCTGATGATGGCCGCCCACGTTGAGGTTCTCGGCAATGGTCAGGTTGGCGAAGACATTGTCGGTCTGTGGCACGAAGCCCAACCGGCAGCGACGGATCTTCTCGTGCACCGGCACCCGCGACACATCACGCCCCTCCAGCAGCACCTGGCCTTGGCGCGGCAGCAGGTAGCCGGCGATGGTCTTGAGCAGGGTGCTCTTGCCACAGCCGTTGGGCCCCAGCAAGGTGACGATTTCCTTCGCCTTGGCCTGCAAGGTCATGCCTCGCAGGATATCCACCTCGGTGCTGTAGCCGGCGACGACGTCCTTCACTTCGATCATGGCGCATTCTCCTCGAGGGCTTGTGGGGTATGGCGACCACCCAGGTAGGCCTGGATCACCCGCTCGTTGGAGGCGAGCTTGTCCGGCTTGCAGCTGGCGACGATCTCCCCCCGGTCGAGCACCACGCAGCGGCTGCAGACATCGCGAATGAAGTGCATGTCGTGCTCCACGATGACCAGCGTCATGCCCTGGCTGTTGAGGCGCTTGAGTGCCTGGACAAGATCACGACGCAGGTTGGGATGCACGCCGGCGGTCGGTTCGTCGAGCAGTACCAGTTCAGGCTCACCCATCAACGCGCAGACGATCCCGAGCAGTTTCTTCTGCCCACCCGACAATGCCGATGCGGGTAGATCGCGTACCGCCCCGAGCAATAAAGCGTCGATCAATCCTTCAGCCTTGATCCGAGCTTCTGCCTCGGCGCGGCGCAGCGCCGGCGTACCCAGCAATGTGGCGAACACGCCGTGCTGAGCGGCGCTGGCCGCCAGCGCCACTTCGAAGACCGACATCTTGGTGGGCATCGATGGCAACTGGAACGTGCGAGCGACACCGTGGCGGACGATCCGGTGAGCGGGCAACCGCTCGATGCGCTGACCGCCCAAGGCGATGACACCGCCATCGACCGCTTCGAAGCCGGTGATGCAGTTGAGCAAGGTGCTTTTGCCCGAGCCGTTGGGACCCAGCAGGCCGACGATTTCGCCTCGCTGCACATCGAAGCTGACGTCACGCAGCACCTGATTGCCGCCAAACGCTTTGGCGACCGAACGCACACTGAGCAGGTTGGTGCGAGAAGCACTCATGCGATCTTCCTTACTTTTTCAGGGATCAGGCCTTCGCTGCGCCACATCAGGCAGGCCAGCAGGATCACACCGATCAAGCCCAGACGCAGGGCACCGGCCAAATCGGAATCGAAGCCCAGGTAGTCCTTGGCGAACGGCACCAGGCTGTAGGCAGCCTGGACCAGCAACACGCCCAGCAACACACCGCGCAGATTGCCCAGCCCGCCGATCATCAACATGGTCCAGAGCAGGAAGGTCTCGGAGGCGAGCAGGTAATCAGGGCCGACATAGCTCATGAAGTGGGCGTACAGCGAACCGGCGATGGCGGTGAGCGCGGCACCGGTCATGATCGCCCGCGACTTCAGCGACGTCAGGTCATAGCCCATGCAAGCCGCCAGTTGCGGCTCCTCGCGCATCAAGCGCAAGGCACGCCCGAAGCGTCCATCGGCCAGACGCCGGCACAGCAGCGTGGCCACGCAAAGCAACGCCAGCATCAGTAACAGGAAGCCGCCGCCCTCGAACAAGGTCGGGATGGCGCCTATTCCCTGGGCACCGCCGGTCAGCCAGCCTTCGTTGGTGGCTACCACGCGTAGGATTTCGGCAATGGCCAGCGTGGCGATACCCCAGTAGTCCGAGGCCAGGCTGCGCCCCAACCGTGCCACGCATGCGCCCAGCGCCATGGCCGCCAGTACGCCGATACTCATGCCCAGCCACGCTGAATAGCCCGCCTGCACGGCGATGCCGGTGGCGTAGGCCCCGAGTCCGGCGAAGGCGATATGGCCGAAGTTGAGCAAGCCGCCATAGCCGGCCTGCAGGTTGAGCCCGAGCGCCATCAGCCCATACAGACTGGCGAAGGTCAGCGCTGAAACGAGGAAATCAAACACGGCGGACCTCCCGATCGAACAAGCCGTAAGGCTTGAACAGCAGTGCCAGCAGCAGGATGAGGAACGCTGCACCACTGATGTACGAGACCGGCAGGAAGGCCATCTCCCGACCCACCAGCCAGCCGAAATCGAGGTTGGTGACCAGGGTCTCGGTCAGGGCGATCAACAACGCGCCTGCGACCGCGCCCAGCGGATTGCCCAAGCCTCCGAGAATGGCCGCGGCGAACACCGGCAGCAGCAGATCATGGCCAAGGTTGATATGGGCGCCGGTCGATAGCGCCAGCAGCCCACCGCCGAGCCCGGCGACGGCGCCGCTGGCGAAGGTGACCATCAGGGTGATGCGCGCAGCATGCAGGCCACAGGCATTGGCCAGTGCCGGATTGCCCGCCAGCGCCCGCATGGCGCGGCCCAGGCGGGTATGGAACAGCGCCACGGTGAACACCGCGAGCAACCCCAGGGTCGTGAAGAAGAAGTACAACTGGGTATGAGTGATACGCGCATCGCCCAGCACCAGCGGCGCCTGTAGCGGCAACTGGAACATGCGCGGGAAGCTACCGGCCCAACCTTGGACGGTCGCGACCAACAGCATGGCGATTGCCAGCGAGCCGATCATGGCGATGGCCGGGCCACTTTTGAGCAGACGCTGGAACACCAGGCGCTGCAACGCCAGAGACAGTGCACCGACCAACAGTGCGGCCCCCAGCAACGCCACGGGCAGCGGCACACCGACCCCATTCAGACCGTAGGTCAGGTACGCGCCGAGCATGGCGTATTGCACATGGGCGATATTGGGAAACTTGACCAGCCCGTATACCAGACTGAGGCCGAAAGCGATCAGCGCCAAGTCGGTTGCCCGAAGCAAGGTATCGATCAGGAACTGCAACATGGAAAGCACTCCGCAAGAGCAGGCAGAAACCGCCCGGCGGACCGGGCGGGTGTGTTGCGTAGTTATCGAGGCACGACCTTGCCGCCGTCGTACTTGAGCTTGGCGTAGGGTGGGTCGATACGCTGACGGCCATCGTCGAAGGCGACCTTGCCGGTCACGCCGTCATAACCCTTGCCCACATCCTTGAGCGCGGCCTGCACGGCAGCCGGGTCGGTGGAACCCGCTTTGTCGATGGCCTTGGCCGTCATCAGCACGGCATCGTAGGCATAACCGGTGTACGAGGTTTTCATGCCCTCCTTGTACTTGGCGGCGAACGCATCGGCGTAGGCCTTGCCGGTCGGACCGACGAAAGAGCCGACTTCCATGCCCAGTTGGCCTTGGGCGATGTTGGCCGGGGTGTCCGACAGGCTCATCGAAAGCAGGATCGCGTACCACGGTTTATCCCGCAGCCCCAGCTCCAGAGCCTCACGGTTGATGACCGCCGATTCCTGGCCATAGGCGGTGTAGATGTAGGCATCCGGTTTGGTCCGGGCGATCTGCTGCAGCTCGCGGCGGTAGGTGGACTGACCCGCGGTGTAGAGGGTCTCGTTGACGATCTTGCCGCCGAGCTTCTCGAACTCCGCACGGAAACCATGGGCTACACCCTGGCCGTAGGCATTGTTCGGAGCCAGGATGGCGACATTCCGAAAGCCCAGGTCCCAGGCGTCCTGGGAGGAGAACTTGTTGCCCTTGTCTTCCAGGCCGATCAGGTTGAACGAACTGCTGCCCAGGTCGCGGACCTTGACGCTGGTGCTGGCGATGTTGATATGCACCACGCCTTCCTTGACCAGGTACTGGCCCATCGGAATGCTGATTCCCGATGAGTACTCACCGATCACCACCGGCACTTTGTCGACACTGACCAGTTTGCGGGCAGCGTTGATGGCGGTCGTGGGGTTGCCGCCGGAGTCCTCGACGATGACTTTGAAGGGTTTGCCGAGCACACCACCGTCGGCGTTGACCTTGTCTTCGGCGAGCTTGACCGCCCGCCGCACATCCTCGCCGACGGTGGCGTTGGGCCCGGTCAGCGACAGCACCGCGCCCATCTGCACAGCATCGGCGGCATGGGCGAATGGTGTCGCCAGCCCGAGGGTGAACAACACGGACATCGAGGTAAGCATGGAGCGGAACTTGAATGGCATAACTGTCTCCTTGGAATGATCGTGACGGCGCGGGCCGTCGCTCACTGCGTCATGCAGCCCCCGGCATTTGCGGGGCAAAACAGCTCAAGTACCGGTGCTCCCCGAGTCGCTCGTGGCGAATCGCAGATGCACCGCTCCGGTCCTCCCGGGGTGCCGGGCGGGGGGAGGATCTGACGTGATCGCGTCGGGTGCTTACCAGATTGGCAAGGTGTAGCTGATGGTCAGGCGGTTGTGGTCGATGTCGCCGAGCACGTCACTGCGCAGCATCCCGTTGCGCCAGGCAACGCCTACGCCCTTGAGTGCGCCGCTCTGCACCACATAGCTGAGCACGATGTCGCGCTCCCATTCCTCGCGGTCGGAACCGACGGCGGTCTTGATCTGGTCGCCTTTGAGCCAGGTGACGCTGGCATTGAGGCCGGGCACGCCCAGGGCGGCGAAGTCATAGGCGTAACCGCCGAGAATGGTGCGCTCACCGGCGTAGGTGAAGTTCTGCACCAGGCTGTCGGTGATGACATAAGTGCTGGCGCCACCGGCCCCTTCGTTGGGCAGGCCTCCCTGGTTGAGCTGGGCAAAAATGCTGTCGTCCGAGACCTGCTGGTAGCCCAGGCTCAAGGCATGGCCACCCAAGGCGTAGGTGAACTTGGCACTCCAGGTGGTGTTGTCCAGCTCACCATCGTTGCCACTGCCGCTGGTGGCCGCCCGATAACCGGCAGCGAGGTCGGCGTTCTTGCCATCGGAGGTGGTGCGGAAGTAGCGCAGGTCGGTCTTCAGCACGCCCGGACCCACCGGCAGGCTGTGCAATGCACCGAGGAAATGCTGGTCGTAGTAGTCCTCGAGGTTGGCAAAGTAGTACTGCAGAGTCAGGTCCTTGATACCCTTGTAGTCACCGCCGACGAAACGGAACTGGTTGCTCTGCTGGGTACCACCGGAGATCGACATTCCGGTGAAGTTACTCGACATCCGTCCAACCACGTGTTCGATCTGGCCACCGGTAAGGGTCAGGTTGTCGATCTCGTTGCTGGTGATCTGTCCACCCTCGAACAGTTGCGGCAGCATCCGGCCATCGTTGGACCAGAGAATCGGCAACTTTGGGGTGAGGATGCCGTAGCGGGCCTCGGTCTTGGAGAGCCGCCAGGTTCATGCAGCCCTCGGTGGGGATGTAGATCGGCTGAAGTTGTCCACCGCCTCCCCGTCGGAGTCGGCCGGGAATATCGACCGTGCCCCGGGTGCATCGAGTTTGACGCCCAAGGTATAGGTGGCATCGGCGCCAAAGCCGACGGCGCCTTGGGTGAACCCTGACTGAACGTTGAGCAAGAACGCCTGCCCCCATTCGTCCTGGGTCTCGGTGTGCGTGTCGCGGAAGTCGTGGTTGAAATAGAAGTTGCGCAGCTCGAGCTTTGCACTGCTGTCTTCGATGAATCCTCCGGCCAGCACCTGCCCGCCGAAGCCCCCCATGGCCGAAAGAATGGCCAGGCTCAATAGTTTTTTCTTCATGTGAAGCGACTCTCCCTTGTGTTTCTTTTTTTTCAGGACGCACTTGTCCACAAGGCAGGCCAGCGTGGCTGCCTGGGTCAAGGATGCGGAGTGGCGACAGGTCAATCCGAAGTGCGAACTCTTCGGTTACTGCATACAGACGTGGCTTGTGGGCCGACTATTTTTCTTAGTGGTCATGGGCACACTACTCGGCGAGGTATTACCGGGTAGCACCTTGCTAGAGAATCCTAGTTTTCTGAAGGCTATAGGTGCAACCACATACTTTTTCATAGGTATAACCAAACCTACGAATCAGCCGCCATTGCACCAGTATGGCGCATGGATGATCAGGGCCAAACGTTTGCTGCTCATTGATAAGACATCATTGTTTTTATTGAACAAACCTCCAATTAAAAGATGAGTGTCAATTTGGTTGCACCAGGTTGCACCTTGTTTCGCACCAGGTTTAATCTTCGCCTCATGGCAATACGCCAGACTCCTTCCAAGAAAACAAAAAGCCTATGAAGCTCCATCAACTGAAGGTGCTGATCACGATCTGCGAGAGCGGCAGCATCCAGGAAACTGCCCGGTTGTTGCACCTTTCCCAGCCCGCTCTCTCGAAAACGATCAAAGAGCTGGAAGCGTCGCTTGGCGTACCCCTGCTGGTGCGCTCCAACCGAGGTATCACCACCACCGAATACGGCGAGCGCCTGGTGCGCAGGGCACGCCTGATGCTGGAGGAGGCCCGCCGCGCCCGCGAAGAGATTGCCGTGCTCAAAGGCGAAACCGGCGGCACCGTATCGATCGGTATCTCCCCGGCAACGCCAAGAACGCAGATGATCACGGCAATCAACCAGTTCATCGAGCGCAATCCTGAAGTACGCCTGCGCATCCATGAGATGCGCCCTTCCAAGTTGATGGAGGGCCTGCGTGAAGGGCAACTGGACCTGGTGCTGTCGTGCCAGCCGGCCAGCCGCTACGCTGATGGCTTCCAGTGGACGGCGCTGTATAGCCAACCCACCGTACTGGCCGTACGCTGCGGCCACCCGCTACGCAGCGCCCATTCCCTGCGGCAGTTGCGTGACCAGCGATGGCTGCTGCAGGAGCCGCTGGACAGCTCACGGATCGGCTTGATGTTCACGCACTACCAGTTGGCGCCACCCCAGGACCTGCTCGAATGTTCAGCCGGGATCATCTTCTGTGAACTGGCCTGCAGCACGGATGTGATCAGCTACTGGCCGCTGCGCATGTTCGATTACATGAACCGCAGCGGTCCGGTGCTCGAAGCACTGACGATCGAGGAAGAGGTGCCGGGTCTGGATATATCGATGGTCTATCGGAACCGGGAGTTGATCACCCGGCCGGCCAGATTATTGGCCGATGAGTTGGAGTATGTGTTTACTCATCCGCGTACATTTGACGAGGGAGCAGACCCGACAAAGCGCAAAGGGCTGGTGTCTATTGGCCCCGCTTAGAGCCGTTTCGCTGACCTGTTCGCGCCCTCTATAACGGCTCCGTTTCCCAGCTATTCCCACCTGCTGAATGAGCCATAACAATGGCGCCAGAAATGTATATCCATGATAAATCACAGGATATATACTCCGCGCGCCTCCAGCATGGCCATTGGCCACCTATGCAAGGTGGAGCCATGCAAGGAAGCTTTCTCAAATCGATGTCAAGGAATGAAAAGTGGCTGTCGTTAACCTACAAAAAACGCTCATTGCTCTCGCGATCACCGCCGCAGCACATCCCGTCTATGCTGAAACTATCGCACTGACCAACGCGGGCGTGCAGATAGAAAACGCCTCCTATGCAGACCACGTGGAAGTCAATGGCGCGTTCTCTTCGAACAACAGCGACTTGGACGCCATCGAATTCAACAGCGTTACCTTCAACAAAGACCTGGTGATCAACGCCACCGTCAAGGCGAATGGCACTAACTCCGATGGCCTGGACCTGTCCATGGCAGGAGAGGACGAAGACCCTTCATCGTTCGGCCCGGCCACTGAAATCCTGGGCAATCTGGTGAACAAAGGCAGCATCACGGTGAGCGGCGATGGTGTGTCGGCGATGCTGGTCGACCCTGCCATCATCCACGGTGACCTGATCAACGAAGGCACCCTGAGCGTTAGCGGTAATGAATTCGAAGGTGATGGCATCCGAGCCTTGGAATTCTCCGGACAGTCGGAATTGCATGGTGATCTGATCAACGCCAGTACCGGGCAGATTCTAGCGAGCGGCACCAACGCCAAGGGCATCTTGCTGGAAGGCGGCGAGATTGACGGCAAGCTGATCAACAACGGTTTGATTCAGGTCAGCGGAAAGAACGCCACTGCATTGGATGCCACTTCCAATGAGTACTTCATCTACACCGATCGGGTCGATATCGGCGGCATTGAAAACAATGGCCGCATCATCGCCACAGGCGACGACGCCGTTGGCGTAGAACTTGACGGTGTGAGCTTTACTTCTTCGTCCGCCCAGCTCATCAACAATGGCCTGATCCAGGCAACCGATGCTGCAATTGAAATCGGTGGTTTTGACCTCGATGGTGAAGCTGAAGGTAGCGCGCTCACGCTGGTCAACCGAGGCACGCTGATTTCAGAAGATGAAGCGATCGACGCATCCGAAGCGTCCGATACCGTGGTGCTGGACTGGCAGGGTGGATCGATTACCGGCAACCTGATCGACCTGGACCGCATCTATGTCACCGGTGATGCATTGTTCAAAGGCACCAACACTGATGCCGATGGCTACAACATCCGGATGTTCGACAATGGCCCGCTGATGATTGGCACCGAGGGTACAGCCGGCCATCTGCAGCTGGTCAATGCCCACACCTCTTTGCAGGGTGATCTGCTGGTAGGTAACGGTTCATCGCTGGACCTGAACCTCAGTAGCGCGACGGATGCCAGCAAAGCAGTGCTGAGCGTCGATGGCACGGCCACATTCGAAAAGGGTTCGCAAATTACCCTCGCTGCCCAAGGCAGCGATTTCAGTGCCAACGGCAGCACCTACACCTTGGTCCAGGCAGACTCGCTGGACAACCAGACCGAGGACGGCAAACTGGTCAGCAGCCGCTCCTCGCTGCTGAATGTCGACACCTACGTCATCGAAGGTAACCAGGTCGTGGCCACCGTCACCAGCAAATCGGCTTCCGAAGTCGGCGAGGTGATCAAGGACATCGGTGGCTCCAACAATGCCCAGCGCGCCGCTTCCGCATTCAGCAATGTTGCCGCCCAACTGGCTACACTGAACCCGCAAGACAAGGTGTTCCAGTCCTATGTCAATGCTTCCCAGGACGCGAAGGCACTGCGCGCGCTGGCCGAACAGCTGACCCCCGAGGTCAACGGCGGTGCGACCCAGGCGGCCACTACCGGCCAGACCCTGATCAGCAACGTCACCGGCGCCCGCACCTCCGGCGCACACGGTATGTCTTCTGGCGAAGGCTTCAAGGAGACCGGGGTCTGGGTGCAAACCCTGTACAGCGATGCCAGCCAGGATCTGCGCGACAACGTCGCCGGCTATAACGCCTACAGCCGTGGTATTGCAGTGGGTGCCGACGGCAAGCTCAACGATCAGGTGACCTTGGGTGTGGCGTACAGCTACCTGAACACCGATGTCAACGGAAAGACCGGTGACAAAACCAAGGTCGACGGGCACGCCTTCACCCTGTACGGCGGTTTCGAGCAGGGCAACTACTTCGTTGATGCCAGTCTGACCTATGGCTTGAACGACAACGAAAGCAAACGCAGCATTGCCGGCACAACCGCCAAAGCGGACTACGACAGCAATCTGTTCGGTGTAAATCTGGTCGGTGGCTACACCTACCACATCTCCCCTTCGGTTCTGGTCGAGCCACGCCTTGCCGCGCGATACAGCCTCGTGGATATCGACGGGTACCGTGAAAAAGGCAGCTCCGCCGCACTGAAGGTCGAAGATCAGCGTTTTGAAGTGGCGGAATTGGGTGCGGGTCTGCGCGTTGCCGGCAGCTTCCCCCTGGGCAATGGTACATTTGAGCCGCAAGCCAAAGTCATGGCCTACCACGACTTCATCGGTGACGAAGTCAGCAGCACCTCGACCTTCGTCTCGGGTAATACGCCTTTCGTGACCAGCGGTGCCAGTGCCGTACGCAACAGCTATGAAGCGGGTGTAGGCGCCGATTATCATCTGGGCGCTGTCACGGTCGGCTTGAACTACGACTATGTCGGCAAGTCGGACTTCGAAGCCAACACCTTCACAGCCAAAGTGCGCTACGACTTCTGATGCCCCTTGCAAAACTCGGCCCACTGCGCTGGGTTGGGATTTGCCTGCAAGGCACGGCACTGATGTTCAGTGCCGTGCTGAGCGGATGCCAGTCACCTCAGCAGGCACTTCAGGCGCTGGCAGCCAATCATGGCCAGCATCTGGAAATTTTGGCCACCCGCCCTTTTCCTCTGGCGATGGTCGCTGCGGTCAAGCAAGAGGCCCCCACCCACCTACGCATTTATCTGGAAGGTGATGGCCGCGCCTGGGCGACAGCAACGCAGCCAAGTACCGATCCCAGCCCCCGACAACTGATGGTCACGCGATTGGCGCTGAATGATCCAACGCCATCAATCTATCTTGCCCGTCCCTGTCAGTTCGTCAGCGTACCGACATGTACGAACGAGATGTGGACAAACCAGCGATTCTCCGAAGAGGTCGTTGCCAGCCTTGACCAAGCGCTCGATCTGTTCAAAGCGCGTTATCACAACAAGAGTTTCGAACTGGTTGGCTACTCCGGTGGCGCCGCAGTGGCTCTGCTACTGGCCGCCCGACGCGATGATGTCAGTCAGATACAAACACTGGCCGGCAACCTTAGCCCGACAGAATGGGTTCGAATACACCAACTCTCACCTCTGACCGGCTCACTTGAGCCCTTGCAGTACCGCCAGCGCTTGGCCAAGATTCCCCAAAGACACTTGTCAGGCGCTGACGATCGGGTGGTTCCTGCAGCGATCGAAGTCTTCTATCGCCAACGATTAGAGCCTGCCGCATGCCTCGAAACCGTCGTGATACCCGGTGTCACGCATGAAAGCGGATGGGATCGAGTGTGGCAGTACTGGCGAGAACAATCGATCCAGTGCGATGGACGACCGAAAGGGCAGTGACCCCCAGAGAGCAATGAGTAACTGCTCAAAGCGTCCACAACGGATCGTTCGCCATCAATGCCGCCACCCAATCGGTGAACGCCCTCACCCTGGCCGAAAGATGCCGGGTTTGTGGATACACGATGGAAAGCGGCATGCTCGCCATCTGCCAATCAGGCAATACCTCGATCAGCGTACCGCTTTGGAGATATGGCCGGGCGTGCGCAGTAGGCAAGAATCCGATACCCAGTCCGGCGAGCAACGCTGCTGCCGTGGCGCCTCCGTTGTTGAAGTAAAGAAAAGGCGGCAGGTCCAGGTCAAATCGGACCTCCCCGGATGTGAGAGTGGGAACATAGCGCCTGCCGGTGGCCGGAAACTTGAAACCGAAGTGTTTATGGGTCGCCAGGTCCGCAGGCGTGCGAAGAACACCTGCGCCTTCGAGGTAAGCAGGAGCGGCACAGAGCGAAAAACGCATCCGACCTATGGGCCGGCATACCAGATCCTGGTCGGCGATCACGCCGCCACGAATCGCACAGTCGACGCCTTCCTGGACCAGATCGACGACACGTTCGCTGCAACCGATGTCCAGATGGATCTGCGGAAATCGAGCAATGAAGTCACCCAGGCCAGGCACTACACAGAGCACGCCCACAGGCGAAGGCATTTCGATGCGCACCCGCCCATGCACCATGTTTCGGCTATGCGACACCGAGGCTTCCAGCTCATCGACTTCATCGATAACCGTACGGGCCCTTGCGTAGTACGCCGCGCCTTCGGTCGTCGGCGAGACTTTCCGGGTGGTGCGATGCAGCAGCTTGATGCCAAGCAACGCCTCCAGCGCCTGCACCTGCCCTGAGATCGTGGTTTTGGCCACCCCCAACGACTGTGCGGCAGCGTTGAAGCTGCCAACTTCCACGATCCGGCAAAACGCGCGCATTGCCTCCAATCGATCCAACGCCATTATGCGACAACCCGTACAAATAAACCGAGATCAGACAGTTTATCCGAGATCTTGTTTTACCTACAGTGCGCTCAGCTGAGGCTTTCCAATCAACTGCTGGTGAACACTGAATCGCCCCTAGTTTCGTAGACACCTCCAAGCCTCATAATGAGGCCCAAATAGGAGGTGCCATGAGTCGTCAG
>NZ_JAHWIW010000036.1:0-59073 GCF_025377065.1 Pseudomonas sp. HD6422
ACCTCACAGCCCTGGCCAAGGCACTGCTCGACGATGCTGAGATCGGGCTGATGAAGGCCAAGGCCGTTTGACGAAAATGCCCCGCAGGCGTAAGCCTGCGGGGCATTCAAAGGATGATGCGAGCAACCACGACGCGACCGTCAGCGCCTCACTCCACCGTCACCGACTTCGCCAGGTTCCGCGGCTGATCCACATCCGTACCCTTCAACACCGCCACGTAATACGACAGCAACTGCAGCGGGATGGTGTAGAGAATCGGCGCCAGGGCATCGGCGATATGCGGCACCTTGATCACATGGGTACCTTCGCCATTGGTCATACCCGCCTGTTCATCGGCGAACACCACCAGCTCACCACCCCGCGCACGGACTTCCTGCAGGTTCGACTTCAGCTTCTCCAGTAGTTCGTTGTTCGGCGCCACGGTCACCACCGGCATGTCGCTGTCCACCAGCGCCAGCGGGCCATGCTTGAGCTCACCGGCCGGGTAGGCTTCGGCATGGATGTAGGAGATCTCCTTGAGCTTGAGCGCACCTTCCATCGCCACCGGGTACTGCGCGCCTCGGCCGAGGAACAGGGTGTGGTGCTTGTCGGCGAACAGCTCGGCGGTCTTTTCCACAGTGCTGTCCATGGCCAGGGCTTCGCCCAGACGGGTCGGCAGGCGACGCAGCTCCTCGACCAACTCGGCTTCCACCCCGGCCTCGAGGGTCCCGCGTACCTGGCCGAGGGCCAGGGTCAGCAACATCAGCGATACCAACTGGGTAGTGAAGGCCTTGGTCGAGGCTACGCCGATTTCCGGACCGGCCAAGGTCAGCAAGGTCAGGTCAGACTCACGCACCAACGAGCTGATGCCGACGTTGCAGATCGCCAGGCTGCCGAGGAAGCCCAATTCCTTGGCATTGCGCAGGGCGGCCAGGGTGTCTGCGGTTTCGCCGGACTGGGAGATCGAGACGAACAGGGTGTCAGGCTGGACCACCACCTTGCGGTAGCGGAACTCGCTGGCGACTTCGACTTGGCAAGGAATACCAGCAAGGCTCTCGAGCCAGTAACGGGCGACCATACCGGCGTGATAACTGGTGCCGCAGGCGACGATCTGCACGTTGCGCACCTTGGCGAACAGCTCGGCCGCCTGTGGACCGAAGGCCTGCACCAGCACGTGGTCCTTGCCCAGGCGCCCTTCCAGAGTCCGCTGTACCACAGCCGGCTGCTCGTGGATCTCCTTGAGCATGAAATGACGATAGGCACCTTTGTCGGCAGCCTCGGCGCCTTCGTGGTATTGCACCACCTCACGCTGAACCGGGTCACCGGCCTGGTTCCAGATGGTCACCTGGTCGCGGCGAATCTCGGCGATGTCACCCTCCTCCAGGTACATGAAGCGGTCGGTGACCTGACGCAACGCAAGCTGGTCGGAGGCCAGGAAGTTCTCGCCATGGCCCAGGCCGATCACCAGCGGGCTACCGCTGCGGGCGGCGACCAGGCGGTCGGGTTGTTTCACGCTGATCAACGCCAGGCCGTACGCACCGTGCAGGCGCTTGATTGCCGCCTTGAGCGCGCCGGCAAGGTCCGGAATGGACTTGAGGGTGTGGTGGATCAGGTGGACGATCACCTCGGTGTCGGTCTGCGAGGCGAACACGTAGCCCAGGTCCTTGAGCTCTTCACGCAGTTCTTCGTGGTTTTCGATGATGCCGTTGTGCACCACGGCAACTTCGTTGCCGGAGAAATGCGGGTGGGCATTGCCTTCGGTCGGCGCACCGTGGGTGGCCCAGCGGGTATGGGCGATGCCCAACTGGCCGATCAGTGGGTCGGCGGTATTGGCCGCCTCAAGCTCGGCGACCTTGCCGATGCGACGCAGACGCTGGAGCTCGCCTTGCTGGGTGTAGACGGCCAGACCGGCACTGTCGTACCCGCGGTACTCCAGGCGCTTGAGGCCTTCGATCAGGATGGCGGTGATGTTGCGCTCGGCTACTGCTCCGACGATTCCACACATAGTCATTGCTCCTGGCTGATCGCGGCACAGATCAGATTGATGCCGCGGGCTTGTATCTGTTCGCGTGCCGCTGCGGGCAGGCGTTCGTCTGTAATCAGGGTGCTCACGCTGCTCCAGGGCAGCTCGAGGTTGGGGATCTTTCGCCCGACCTTATCGGACTCGACCATCACGATCACTTCACGGGCGACTTCGGCCATGACCCGGCTCAGGCCGAGCAGTTCGTTGAAGGTGGTGGTGCCACGGGTAAGGTCGATCCCATCCGCGCCGATGAAAAGCTGGTCGAAATCGTAGGAGCGTAGTACCTGCTCGGCGACCTGGCCCTGGAACGACTCGGAATGCGGGTCCCAGGTGCCGCCGGTCATCAACAGCACCGGCTCGTGTTCGAGTTCGCTGATGGCGCGGGCGACGTTCAACGAGTTGGTCATCACGACCAAACCGGGTTGGCGCCCTAGCTCCGGGATCATGGCGGCAGTGGTGCTGCCGCTGTCGATGATGATGCGGGCGTGTTCGCGAATGCGTGCGACCGCAGCGCGGGCGATGGCCTTCTTGTAGGCCGATACCGGTTGCGCGGTTTCACCGAGCATCTCCTGTGGTACAGGCACCGCTCCACCGTAGCGACGCAGCAGCAGGCCGTTGGCCTCCAGGGCGGCGAGGTCCTTGCGGATGGTCACTTCCGAGGTCTCGAAGCGCCGTGCCAAGGCGTCCACGCTCACCTCGCCCTGCTCGTTGAGCAAGGCCAGGATATTGTGACGACGCTGAGGGGTATTGCGTTTCGACATGAGCGCTTAAGTTTCGATTCGAAAGATAATGGTTGCAATCAAAACCTAAGATCATCGATTCGTCAAGCTGTGGATAAGTTTAAAGACGAATTCGTCCCCTGTAGGAGCGGTAAAGCAATAAAAAAGCCGACTTATGCACATAAGTCGGCTTTCGATCGAAGCAGCTGTGTATAACTCAGCTCTTCTTGATCTTCTCGGGACGCTTCCACCCATCGATGTTGCGCTGACGCGCCCGCGCCACGGCCAACTGACCTGCTTCCACGGTCTGGGTAACGGTCGAACCGGCTGCGGTAGTCGCGCCATCCTTGATATCCACAGGCGCCACCAACGAATTGTTGGACCCGATGAACACGTCCTCCCCCATCACGGTCTTGAACTTGTTGGCGCCATCGTAGTTGCAAGTGATGGTACCGGCACCAATGTTGGTGCGTGCGCCGACCTCGGCATCACCCAGGTAGGTCAGATGGCCGGCCTTGGCGCCTTCGCCCAGGTGTGCATTCTTCAACTCGACGAAGTTACCCACATGGGCCTTGGCGTCCAGCACACTGCCCGGGCGCAGGCGAGCGAACGGGCCGGCATCGCTGCCCTCGCCCATCACCGCGCCTTCCAGATGGCTGTTGGCTTTGACGACCACACCCTTGCGCAAGGTGCTGTTCTTGATCACACAGTTCGGGCCAATCTGCACGTCATCCTCGATGACGACCTTGCCTTCGAGAATCACGTTGATGTCGATCAGCACATCACGCCCAACCGTTACCTCACCGCGCACGTCGAAACGTGCCGGATCACGCAGCGTCACCCCCTGGGCCATCAGTCGGCGGGCTTCACGCAGCTGGTAATGGCGCTCGAGTTCGGACAGCTGGCGACGGTCGTTGGCGCCCTGCACTTCCATCGGGTCATGGGGCTGTTCGGTGGCCACCACCAGGCCGTCGGCCACGGCCATGGCGATGACGTCGGTCAGGTAGTACTCGCCTTGGGCATTGTCGTTGGACAGACGGCTCATCCAGTCAGCCAGGCGGGCGGCTGGCAAGGCAAGGATGCCGGTATTGCCTTCCTTGATCGCCTTCTGCGCGTCGGTTGCGTCCTTGTGCTCGACGATGGCGGTCACCTGACCTTGGGCGTCGCGCACGATGCGGCCGTAGCCGGTAGGGTCCTGCAAGGTCACGGTCAGCAGGCCGAGCTGCTGGTCGCTGACCTTGGCCAACAGACGCTGCAGGGTTTCCACCTCGATCAGCGGTACGTCGCCGTAGAGCACCAGCACGGTGTCGGCAGTGATCGCCGGCAGGGCCTGGGCCACGGCGTGGCCGGTACCCAGCTGCTTGTCCTGCATGACGAAGTTCAGGTCGTCGGCGGCCAGGCGCTCACGCACCAGCTCGGCGCCGTGGCCGATCACCACGTGAATGCCCTGCGGCTGCAACTGGCGAGCGCTGTGGATAACATGGCCGAGCATGGAGTTGCCGGCGACCGGGTGGAGCACCTTGGGCAGCGCCGAGCGCATACGGGTACCTTGGCCGGCGGCGAGGATAACGATATCGAGTGACATTGACTGGCTACCAATCCGGGGCGGTCAGACACGACCGACTGAGGGGGAACAGAAAAAGAAAAAGGGTAGCCGATGGCTACCCTTTTTCTCAATCTACATGAAGCCAGCGGTGTTAGCCGCCGAACTTCTTGCGGATCTGCTGGACGGTGCGCAGCTGGGCTGCGGCCTCGGCCAGACGTGCGGATGCGGCTGAGTAGTCGAAATCCGCGCCTTTCTCATGCAGGGCCTTCTCAGCTGCCTTGACGGCATCCTGAGCGGAGGCTTCGTCCAGGTCGGCGGCACGTTGCACGGTATCGGCGAGTACCTTGACCATGTTCGGCTGCACTTCGAGGAAGCCACCAGAGATGTAGAACACCTCGCGATCGCCACCCTGCTTGGTCAACGTGATCGGACCTGGTTTCAGATTGGTGATCAGCGGCGCGTGGCCCGGAGCGATACCCAGATCGCCCAGGTTGCCGTGCGCAACCACCATCTCGACCAGACCGGAGAAGATTTCTCCTTCCGCGCTGACGATATCGCAATGGACTGTCATAGCCATCTGCTTGCCTCAACCTGATTAGCGCCCCTTGCGGGGCGCCGGGATTACAGTTTCTTGGCTTTCTCGATCGCTTCGTCGATGCTGCCGACCATGTAGAACGCTTGTTCTGGCAGGTGGTCGTAGTCACCTTTGAGGATGCCGCTGAAGCCAGCGATGGTGTCTTTCAGGGACACGTACTTGCCTGGCGAGCCGGTGAAGACTTCGGCCACGAAGAACGGCTGCGACAGGAAGCGCTGGATCTTACGAGCACGGGCAACCAGTTGCTTGTCGCTTTCGGACAGTTCGTCCATACCCAGGATCGCGATGATGTCCTTCAGCTCTTTGTAGCGCTGCAGAACATACTGAACGCCACGAGCGGTCTCGTAGTGCTCGTTGCCGATCACGTTCGGGTCCAGCTGGCGCGAAGTCGAGTCCAGTGGGTCGACCGCTGGGTAGATACCCAGGGAGGCGATGTCACGGGACAGAACGACGGTGGCGTCCAAGTGGGCGAAGGTGGTGGCTGGCGACGGGTCGGTCAAGTCGTCCGCAGGTACGTATACGGCCTGAACGGAGGTGATCGAACCTTCCTTGGTGGAGGTGATGCGCTCTTGCAGAACGCCCATCTCTTCAGCCAGGGTCGGCTGGTAACCTACCGCCGACGGCATACGGCCCAGCAGTGCGGATACTTCGGTACCGGCCAGGGTGTAACGATAGATGTTGTCGACGAACAGCAGAACGTCGTTACCTTCGTCACGGAACTTCTCGGCCATGGTCAGGCCGGTCAGCGCTACGCGCAGACGGTTTCCTGGTGGCTCGTTCATCTGACCGTAGACCAGCGCTACTTTGTCGAGAACGTTGGAGTCCTTCATCTCGTGGTAGAAGTCGTTACCCTCACGAGTACGCTCACCCACACCAGCGAACACGGAGTAACCGCTGTGTTCCATGGCGATGTTACGGATCAGTTCCATCATGTTAACGGTCTTGCCGACACCGGCACCACCGAACAGACCAACCTTACCACCCTTGGCGAACGGGCAAACCAGGTCGATAACCTTGATGCCGGTTTCCAGCAGGTCGTTGCCGCCTGCCTGGTCAGCGAACGAAGGCGCTGGCTGGTGGATACCGCGACGCTCTTCTTCGCCGATCGGGCCGGCTTCGTCGATCGGGTTGCCCAGAACGTCCATGATGCGGCCCAGAGTGGCCTTACCAACAGGAACGGAGATGGCAGCGCCGGTGTCGACGACATCCAGACCGCGCTTCAAGCCTTCGGTGGAGCCCATCGCAATGGTACGAACCACGCCGTCGCCCAGCTGCTGCTGAACTTCGAGGGTGGTTTCCGCGCCTTGTACTTTCAGCGCGTTGTATACACTCGGCACGACGTCACGTGGGAATTCCACGTCGATGACGGCGCCGATGATTTGAACGATACGTCCGCTACTCATAGCTGGATCCTCTGAATATGTGAACCGTTAAACCGCGGCAGCGCCGCCGACGATTTCCGAGATCTCCTGGGTGATCGCAGCCTGACGCGCCTTGTTGTAGATCAATTGCAGCTCTTTGATCAAATCACCGGCGTTGTCTGTGGCGTTCTTCATGGCGATCATCCGGGCCGCTTGTTCAGCAGCGTTGTTCTCGACCACCGCCTGGTAGACCTGAGACTCCACGTAACGCACCATCAAGCCGTCCAGCAGCTCTTTTGCGTCGGGTTCGTACAGGTAATCCCAGTGATGCTTGAGATCCTGATCCGGGGTTGCCACCAACGGTACCAATTGCTCGACCGTCGGTTGTTGGGTCATGGTGTTGATGAACTTGTTCGAAACCACCGAGAGGCGATCGATGCGGCCGTCCAGGTAGGCGTCCAGCATCACTTTGACGGAGCCGATCAGATCGTTGATCGATGGCTCTTCGCCCAAGTGGCTGATCGCAGCTACGACGTTGCCGCCAAAGTTACGGAAGAATGCCGCACCCTTGCTGCCGATCACGCACAGGTCGATTTCAACGCCCTGTTCGCGGTTTACGTTCATGTCCTTGACCAGGGCCTTGAACAGGTTGGTGTTCAAGCCACCGCACAGACCACGGTCACTGCTCACCACGATATAACCGGCGCGCTTTACAGGGCGCTCGATCATGAACGGGTGGCGGTATTCCGGGTTGGCGTTGGCCAGATGACCGATTACCTGGCGGATACGCTCCGCGTAAGGACGGCTAGCAGCCATGCGCATTTGTGCCTTGCGCATCTTGCTGACCGCCACTTTCTCCATGGCGCTGGTAATTTTTTGCGTGCTTTTGATGCTCGCAATCTTACTGCGAATCTCTTTTGCGCCTGCCATGTATCACCTATCAGGTTAGCAAGCGGGGGCCAGGGCCCCCGCTGCGGCTTACCAGGTCTGGGTGGCCTTGAACTTCTCGATACCGGCTTTCAGGCCTGCGTCGATTTCGTCGTTGAAGTCACCCTTCACGTTGATCTTCGCCATCAGTTCAGCGTGATCACGGTTGAAGAAGGCGATCAGCGCTTGCTCGAAGCTGCCGACCTTGGAGACTTCTACGTCAGTCAGGAAACCACGCTCAGCGGCGTACAGCGACAGAGCCATGTCTGCGATGGACATCGGCGCGTACTGCTTCTGCTTCATCAGCTCGGTTACGCGCTGACCATGCTCCAGCTGCTTGCGGGTCGCTTCGTCCAGATCGGAAGCGAACTGGGCGAATGCAGCCAGTTCACGGTACTGAGCCAGAGCGGTACGGATACCACCGGACAGCTTCTTGATGATCTTGGTCTGAGCGGCACCACCTACACGGGATACCGAAACACCGGCGTTCACTGCAGGGCGGATGCCCGAGTTGAACATGGCCGATTCCAGGAAGATCTGACCGTCGGTGATCGAGATCACGTTGGTCGGAACGAACGCGGAAACGTCGCCAGCCTGAGTTTCGATGATCGGCAGGGCGGTCAGGGAACCGGTCTTGCCAGTGACTGCGCCATTGGTGAACTTCTCGACGTACTCTTCCGAAACGCGGGAAGCACGCTCCAGCAGACGGGAGTGGAGATAGAACACGTCACCTGGGTACGCTTCACGTCCTGGTGGACGGCGCAGCAGCAGGGAGATCTGACGGTAGGCAACGGCCTGCTTGGACAGGTCATCGTAAACGATCAGGGCATCTTCACCGCGGTCACGGAAGAATTCGCCCATGGTGCAGCCAGCGTAAGGAGCCAGGAACTGCAGCGCAGCGGATTCCGAAGCACTGGCAACGACCACGATGGTGTTGGCCAGGGCGCCGTTCTCTTCCAGCTTGCGAACGATGTTGGCGACGGTGGAGCGCTTCTGACCGACAGCAACATAAACACAGAAAATACCGGAGTCTTTCTGGTTGATGATGGCGTCGATGGCCATGGCGGTCTTACCGATCTGACGGTCACCGATGATCAGCTCGCGCTGGCCACGGCCGACAGGAATCATGGCGTCGACGGATTTGTAGCCAGTCTGTACAGGCTGGTCTACCGACTTACGCCAGATCACGCCCGGAGCGACTTTCTCGACCGCGTCGGTCTGAGTGTTGCCCAGTGGACCTTTGCCATCGATCGGGTTGCCCAGTGCGTCAACGACGCGACCCAGCAGTTCCTTACCGACCGGAACTTCCAGGATGCGGCCGGTGCACTTGGCGCTCATGCCTTCGGCGAGGGTGTCATAGGCACCCAGGATCACTGCACCTACGGAGTCTTGCTCCAGGTTCAGGGCCATGCCGTAGACGCCACCGGGGAATTCGATCATTTCGCCGTACATGACGTCGGCCAGACCGTGGATTCGCACGATACCGTCGGATACCGAAACAACGGTACCTTCGTTACGGGCTTGGGAGCTCACATCGAGGTTGTCGATGCGGCCCTTGATAATTTCACTAATTTCGGAAGGATTGAGTTGCTGCATTGCTCTGCTGCCCCTTCAAACTCAAGATTTCAATGCTTCGGCCAGTTTCGCGATCTTGCCGCGAACAGAGCCATCGATTACCAGGTCACCTGCGCGGATGACGACGCCGCCAATCAGGCTGGCATCCTCCGACGCGTGCAGGCGCACTTCCTGGCCTAACCGTGCACTGAGAACCTTGGCGAGTTTGTCTTGCTGTTCTTGGTCCAACGCGAAGGCACTGGTGACTTCCACGTCCACGGATTTCTCTTGCTCGGCCTTGTACAGGTCGAACAGGGCGGCAATCTCCGGCAGAAGCAGGAGACGGTCGTTTTCCGCGGCAACATGAATGAAATTCTGTGCCTGTGCATTGAACTTGTCACCGCACACGTCAATGAACGTGGCGGCCTTTTCTGCGCTCGTCAGTCGCGGGGCCTTGAGCAGGCGCTGCATGGTGTCGTCTTGCGACACCGCAGCAGCCAGGCCGAGCATGGCTGACCAATTGGCCAGTTGCTGATGGGCCTGGGCATGCTCAAAGGCAGCCTTAGCGTAAGGTCGGGCCAACGTGGTCAGTTCTGCCATGATCGCCCTCGCTTAAATTTCAGCGGCCAGTTTGTTAACCAGCTCCGCATGCGCGTTTTGATCGATTGTGGCGCCAAGGATCTTTTCAGCACCACCAACGGCCAGAGCACCCACTTGGGCACGCAGAGCGTCTTTAGCGCTGTTCAGTTCCTGTTCGATCTCGGCCAGAGCCTGAGCCTTCACACGGTCAGCTTCGACGCGGGCCTGATCACGGGCTTCCTCGACAAGCTGAGCAGCGCGTTTCTTGCTTTGCTCAATGATTTCGGCTGCCTGTGCTTTAGCTTCACGCAGTTGCTGACCCGCTTTCTCTTGGGCCAGCTCCAGGTCGCGAGCTGCGCGGTTGGCAGCGTCCAAGCCGTCAGCAATCTTCTTTTGGCGCTCTTGCAGAGCAGTGATGACCGGAGGCCATACGTACTTCATGCAGAAGAGTACAAAAATCAGGAAAGCAACGGATTGGCCAATCAGGGTTGCATTAATGTTCACGCCAACACCTCGCTCGGTCTTTGTCCATCACATCAATCAACTCGTTGGAAACGAGTGATTAGCCGGCGATCTGACCTACGAAGGGGTTCGCGAAGGTGAAGAACAGGGCGATACCAACACCGATCATGGTTACGGCGTCGAGCAGACCGGCAACGATGAACATTTTGACCTGCAGCATCGGGACCATTTCAGGCTGACGAGCAGCGCCTTCCAGGAACTTGCCGCCCAGCAGGCCGAAACCAATGGCGGTACCCAGAGCACCCAGGCCGATCAGCAGAGCAACAGCGATAGCGGTCAGACCAACTACAGTTTCCATCTTTCCTCCCGACTTTTACGTCGTATTGGTTAGGTTTTTAGTTTGAAGCGGTAAAACAAATCGTTTGGTACAGCTGCCCTTGCGGACTTTATAAAGCCTTCCCCCCAAACGAGCGGGGAAGGCTATTCAGACACGCCAGGCGGTCTTAATGGTTATCTTCGTGAGCCATCGACAGGTAGACGATGGTAAGCATCATGAAGATGAAGGCTTGCAGGGTGATGATCAGGATGTGGAACACAGCCCACGCCCACTGCAGCACCACGCCCAGGCCGCTGAGCCAGAGGATGCCTGCGCCGAACATCACGGCGATCAGGATGAACACCAGTTCGCCGGCGTACATGTTGCCGAACAGACGCAGTGCCAGCGAGATCGGCTTGGCGATCAGGGTGACGAATTCCAGCAGGAAGTTCACCGGGATCAGCAGGATCTGCACGAAGATGTTCTTGCTGCCGAACGGGTGCAGGGTCAGCTCACCGATGAAGCCGCCCAGGCCTTTGACCTTGATGCTGTAGAAGATGATCAGGGCGAACACGCAGAAGGCCATGGCCAGGGTCGCGTTCGGGTCGGTGGTCGACACGGCGCGGAACGGAATGTGCGGATCACCGGAGATCAGGATGGCCAGTTGAGGAATCCAGTCGACCGGTACCAGGTCGATGGCGTTCATCAGGAACACCCAGACGAAGATGGTCAGTGCCAGTGGGGCGATCACTGGGCTACGGCCGTGGAAGGAGTCCTTCACGCTGCCGTTGACGAAGTCCACCAGGACTTCCACGAAGTTCTGCAGACCGCCTGGTTGGCCGGAAGTCGCCTTCTTGGCCGCCATGCGGAAGATGAACAGGAAGATCAGACCCAGCGCGACGGACCAACCCAGGGTGTCCAGGTGGAACGCCCAGAAGCCCATTGCCTTGGCTTCTGCAGCCGAATGGGCGAAGCCCCAGCTGCCGTCTGGTAGTTGACCGTAGGTCAGGTTCTGCAAGTGGTGCTGGATATAGCCCGAAGCGGTTTCTGCTGCCATGGTTGCCTCAAACGCCCTAAGGTCTCGAAAGTCTTTTATTCATCAGCAGGGGCGCGAACCAGCTGACCAAAAGGGTCAGCACGAAGACGCCGAATACTGCCAACGGCGCCAATGGCTTCACTCCTGCAAAGGTCAGTGCGAACAGCACTGCCGTCAAAATCATCTTGCCTGCCTCGCCCGCGTAAAACGACTTGACGATGGCCTGCGCTGCCCGGGCTCCGCTAAAGCGGAATGCCTTCCAGGCGAAATACACGTTGGGCAGCCAGGCGATCAGACCTCCGCAGAGACCCGAGTAACCACTGACTCCCCCTTGCCACTGCCACAACACCAAGGTTGCCGACAGAAACACGATGCATTGGGCCAGCAGTACGGGAAAAACCGCCCAGCGATGGAAAGGCAAGCGGTTTGGCGTGCGTATTTCCATCACAACTGCTCCTTCGAAGTCGACCAACAAGTCAGCTATGACTTGGCATAATTTGTGCCGACAAAATGCGCGCAGAGTATAGGGGTGGATTAACCCCTATTCAACTATTGGGTAGTGATTTCCGACTGCGCGCTACAACTGGAATTGTTTCAGCGGATGTGAGCAAGCACGCCTTGCAACTCGTCAAGCGAGTTATAACGAATAACCAACTGGCCTTTGCCCTTGTTGCCGTGGCGAATCTGCACGGCAGAGCCCAGGCGCTCTGCGAGCCGCTGTTCAAGGCGTGCGATATCCGGATCGGGCTTGCTCGGTTCGACCGGATCAGGTTTGTCGCTGAGCCACTGGCGCACCAGTGCCTCAGTTTGGCGCACGGTCAGACCACGTGCGACAACATGACGCGCCCCCTCTTCCTGACGATCTTCTTCCAGACCGAGCAAGGCACGAGCGTGGCCCATCTCCAGGTCGCCATGGGCGAGCATGGTCTTGATCGCCTCGGGCAGTGAAATCAGGCGCAGCAAGTTGGCCACGGTCACCCGCGACTTGCCGACGGCATCGGCAACCTGTTGCTGGGTCAGTTCGAATTCCTGCTGCAGGCGCTGCAGTGCCAGGGCCTCTTCCAGTGGGTTGAGGTCCTCGCGCTGGATGTTCTCGATCAGCGCCATGGCGATGGCGGCTTCGTCAGGCACCTCGCGGACCATGGCCGGAACGGTATCCAGGCCGGCCTGCTGAGTGGCGCGCCAGCGGCGCTCGCCGGCGATGATCTCGTAGCGGTTGTCACCAATGGGGCGAACCACGATCGGCTGCATCACGCCATGGGTGCGAATCGAGTGCGCCAGTTCTTCCAGCGCCTGCGGGTCCATGTCGCGGCGCGGCTGGTATTTGCCGCGCTGGATCAACTCGACGGGCAAGTGTTGCAGTTCTTTCTGGTCGATCTTGACAGCCTGCTCTTCGAGCGCGCTGACGGAAGGACCACTGAGCAGTGCATCCAACCCACGTCCGAGTCCCCGTTTCTTAACGGCCATGCGGATTCCTTAAGTTGTTAGTGCAGTGCGTGACTGACGGCGTTGCCGGCGGACCATTTCCCCGGCCAGGGCCAGGTAGGCCAGCGCGCCGCGCGATTGCTTGTCGTAGGCCAGTGCAGGCATGCCGAAACTCGGCGCCTCGGCCAGACGAATGTTGCGCGGGATCACCGTGTCGTACAGCTGCTCGCCGAAATGCTCCTTGAGCTGGGCCGAAACGTCGTTGTTCAGGCTCAACCGCGGATCGTACATGGTCCGCAGCAGGCCTTCGATTTTCAGCTCAGGGTTCAGACGGGCGGCAATCCGCTTGATGTTATCCACAAGGTCGCTGAGACCTTCCAGTGCGTAGTACTCGCACTGCATGGGGATAATTACCCCGTCAGAGGCGACCAATGCGTTCAGTGTCAGCATCGACAGCGACGGCGGGCAGTCGATCAGGATGAAGTCGTAGTTCTCGCGGATCGGCGCCAGCGCGTTGCGCAGGCGGCTCTCCTTGACCTGCATCTCCAGCAGTACCACTTCCGCGGCGGTCAGGTCGCGGTTGGCCGGCAGCAGTTGGTAGCCGCCGTGCTCGGAGTAATGCATGGCCTGGGTGAGATCGCATTCGCCGATGAGCAGGTCGTAGACCGAGTGCTCGAGCTCGTGCTTGTCCACACCGCTGCCCATGGTCGCGTTGCCCTGCGGATCGAGGTCGATCAGCAGCACACGACGCTTGGTCGCAGCCAGCGATGCAGCGAGATTGATACAGGTGGTGGTCTTGCCCACACCACCTTTCTGGTTCGCGATTGCGAATACCTTAGCCATTGTTGCGTGTGTTCCCAGTCAAGCCTTGCGGCGCAGTATCAGCAGATGGCGCTGGCCCTGGCAACCCGGAACGGTCAGGGCCTGCTCGCTTTCCACTGTGAAGTCTGCGGGCAATGCTACCAGTTCATCGGCAGGATGCAGCCCCTTCATTGCAAGCCATTGCGTCCCGGTGTCGCCCAGATGGCGGGTCCAGTTGGTGAAATTCTCCATGCTGCTGAAGGCGCGGGAGATGATGCCGTCGAACGGTTGTGCAGGCTGGAAGGCTTCGACCCGGCTGTGGATAACCGTGAGGTTGTCCAGCTTGAGCTCCATTTTCACCTGGGTCAGGAAGCGGGTTTTCTTGCCGTTGGCGTCGAGCACCGTCACCTGCCTGTGCGGATGCAGGATCGCCAGAGGGATTCCAGGCATACCACCGCCACTGCCGACATCCAGCCACCGCTCACGCTCGCTGTGGATAAACGGCATGACACTCAGGCTGTCGAGCAGATGGCGGGACACCATTTCATCGGGATCGCGCACGGCGGTCAGGTTGTAGGCTTTGTTCCATTTGATCAACAGGGCCAGGTAACCCAACAGCTTCTCGTGCTGCTCGGCGCCAAGCTCGACACCGAGCTGGCGCGCACCTGTGGACAACTCTTCAGCGTGTTGCGGGGTGACCAGGGAACTCAAGCGCTTTGCTCCAATTCGCGGCCAGCGCCGCGTTTTTTCAGATGTATCAACAACAGGGAAATCGCCGCCGGGGTGACACCGGGAATGCGCGAAGCCTGGCCCAAGGTTTCCGGGCGGGTCTGGCCGAGCTTGCCCTGGATCTCCTTGGACAGGCCGGAAATGGTGGTGTAGTCGATATCCACAGGCAGGCGGGTGTCTTCGCTGGCACGCAGCCGGGCGATCTCGTCTTGCTGGCGATCGATATACCCCGCGTACTTGGTCTTGATCTCGACCTGCTCGGCAATCTGTGGATCGATCACCTCACCCCCCGTCGCCTCGATCAGGCCAGCGTAGTCGATTTCCGGACGGGCCAGCAGGTTGAGCAGACTGTACTCGTGGCTCAGCGGCGTGCCGAACTTATCCACAATAGCCTGGCCCAGGTCGGTATTCGGCCGCACCCAGGTGGATTTCAGGCGTTGTTCCTCACGCTCGATACCATCGCGCTTGGCGCAGAAGGCGGCCCAGCGCTCATCGTCGATCAAACCCAGCTCGCGGCCTTTTTCGGTCAAGCGGAGATCGGTGTTGTCCTCGCGCAGAATCAAGCGGTACTCGGCGCGCGAAGTGAACATGCGGTACGGCTCTTGAGTTCCCAGGGTGATCAGGTCGTCAACCAATACGCCGATGTACGCCTCGTCGCGACGTGGGCACCAGCTTTCGCGGCCCTGGGCGCGGAGCGCGGCGTTGGTCCCGGCCAGCAGGCCCTGAGCGCCGGCTTCTTCGTAACCGGTGGTGCCGTTGATCTGGCCGGCGAAGAACAGACCGCCGATGACCTTGGTCTCGAGGCTGTACTTGAGGTCACGCGGGTCAAAGTAGTCGTACTCGATAGCGTATCCCGGACGCACGATATGGGCGTTTTCCATACCGCGGATCGAGCGCACCAACTCCAGCTGCACATCGAATGGCAGCGAAGTGGAAATACCGTTGGGGTACAGCTCGTGGGTGGTCAGGCCTTCCGGCTCGATGAACACCTGGTGGCTTTCCTTGTCGGCGAAGCGATGAATCTTGTCTTCGATCGACGGGCAGTAACGCGGACCGACGCCTTCGATCACACCAGAGTACATCGGAGACCGGTCGAGGTTCGAGGCAATGATCTCGTGGGTGCGGGCGTTGGTGTGGGTAATCCAGCAACTGACCTGACGCGGGTGCATCTGCGCGTTGCCCATGAAGGACATCACTGGGATCGGCGTGTCGCCGGGTTGCTCGGTCATGACCGAGAAGTCCACGGAGCGACCATCGATCCGCGGTGGGGTACCGGTTTTCAGGCGACCGACGCGCAGCGGCAGTTCACGCATGCGGTGAGCCAAGGCGATCGAAGGTGGATCGCCGGCGCGGCCACCGGAATGGTTCTGTAGCCCGATGTGGATAAGACCACCGAGGAAGGTGCCTGTGGTGAGGACCACGGATTCGGCGAAGAAGCGCAGACCCATCTGGGTGACCACACCTTTGACCTGGTCTTGTTCGACGATCAGGTCGTCGCAGGACTGCTGGAATATCCACAGGTTGGGTTGGTTTTCCAGGATCTCCCGCACCACCGATTTGTAGATGGCGCGGTCGGCCTGGGCGCGAGTAGCGCGCACCGCCGGGCCCTTGCGGTTATTCAGGATACGGAACTGGATGCCGCTCTTGTCGGTAGCCAGCGCCATGGCGCCGCCGAGCGCATCGATCTCCTTGACCAGATGGCTTTTACCGATGCCACCGATGGCCGGGTTGCAGCTCATGTGACCGAGGGTTTCCACGTTGTGGGTCAGCAGCAGGGTTTTCACACCCATGCGTGCAGACGCAAGCGCAGCCTCGGTACCGGCATGGCCGCCGCCGATGACGATCACTTCAAAACGGGAAGGGAAATCCACCACGCACCTCGTGCCTGTTTTGCGAATAGAGAAGATAAGCGGACAAGTATAGGGACTTAACCCCCTGCAAAGGAACCTTCTGAGCAAAATTTGAACAGTCTGTGGATGAGTGGCAGACAACAGAAATCAAAGAAGAGAAATTTATAAAAGCTTTGTTTTTATGTTTATTCTTATGCACAGCCTTTTCTGTGGATAAGATGCTGCATCCCTTTATCGACGTGCTGTACAGAGAAACTAAACCCTGTGGCTTAGCGACCCTGAGGGCTATGGATAACGTCATTCAGCCTGTGGATTAAATGCCTGTTTACCCACAAGCGTGATTGTCCTCAACAAAAAAGCCCGGTTATCAACGGAGCTGAAGGTCGGTTATCCACAGACCTCCTGAGGGCGTCATCGTGCCTGTGCATGAAATACCTTGAAGCATTTTTCCGCTCATCCTCGCCATCTGCACAATTCACAGGCAAAAAAAAGCCGCCCCCGAAGGAGCGGCTTTGGTCAGCCAGTGGCTGTGGATTATTTACCGATGCAGAAACTCGAGAAGATGCGCCCCAGCAAGTCATCGGAGCTGAACGCGCCGGTGATTTCACCCAATGCCTGCTGCGCTTGCCGCAAATCTTCGGCCAGCAGCTCGCCTGCGCCGGCCAGGGTCAGTTGGGCGCGTCCGTGCTCCAGGTGCGAGCTGGCTTGGCGCAGCGCATCCAGATGACGCCGTCTGGCGCTGAAACCGCTTTCTGCGGTCTGCTCATAACCCATGCAAGCTTTGAGGTGGTCGCGCAGTAGCTGGAGACCTTGATCATCGCCCTTGGCGCTCAAGGTGATGGTGACATGGCCGTCATCACATTGTTCCAGGGCAACCCGCTCGCCGCTGAGATCAGCCTTGTTGCGAATCAGCGTGACCTTGGCGGCGTCTGGCCGTTGGTCGAGAAATTCCGGCCACAACGCGAAGGGATCGTCGGCCTCGGGCGCGGTCGAGTCCACCACCAACAACACGCGGTCCGCCTCGCCGATGGCTTTGAGCGCACGTTCCACGCCGATTTTTTCCACATGATCATCGGTGGTACGTAAGCCGGCAGTATCGACCACGTGCAGGGGCATGCCGTCGATGTGGATATGTTCGCGAAGAATGTCCCGGGTGGTGCCGGCGATATCGGTGACGATCGCGGCCTCGCGCCCGGCCAGCTGGTTCAGCAGGCTCGATTTACCGGCGTTGGGCCGGCCAGCAATCACCACGGTCATCCCGTCACGCAGCAAGGCGCCCTGCCCGGCCTCACGCTGGACTGTGGACAACTCCGCACGCACGGCATCGAGCATCGACAACACGTGGCCGTCGGCAAGGAAGTCGATTTCCTCCTCTGGGAAGTCGATCGCTGCTTCCACGTAGATACGCAGCGCAATCAACGCCTCGGTCAGGTTGTGCACACGTTTGGAGAATTCGCCCTGCAGCGAGCGCAAGGCGTTGCGGGCAGCCTGGCTGGAACTGGCTTCGATCAGGTCGGCGATCGCTTCGGCCTGAGCCAGGTCGAGCTTGTCGTTGAGAAATGCACGTTCGCTGAATTCGCCTGGGCGCGCCAGTCGGCAGCCGACTTGTACACAGCGCTGTAGCAGCATGTCCAGCACCACGGGACCGCCATGGCCCTGTAGTTCGAGCACATCCTCACCGGTGAACGAGTTGGGACCGGGGAAGAACAGCGCGATGCCTTCATCCAGCACCAACCCCTGCTCGTCACGGAACGGCCCATAGTGGGCATGGCGCGGCGTCAGTGTGCGGCCGGTGATCAACTGCCCGGCCTGGCTGGCCAGCGGTCCGGACAGCCTGACGATACCGACCCCGCCGCGGCCCTGGGCGGTGGCGATGGCAGCAATGGTTTCACGCACAGTGTTCATGCTCGAGAGCCTCTACGACAAAACGACAGATAGCAAAAACGCCCCCGAGGGGGCGTTTTATTCACAGGCTAGCGTAGTAGCCCGTTATGCAGCAGCTTTTTTGCTCGCTGCTTCGATGCTGCGGGTGATGTACCACTGCTGTGCGATCGACAGGCAGTTGTTCACAACCCAGTACAGCACCAGACCAGCCGGGAACCACAGGAAGAAGAAGGTGAAGATGATCGGCATCATTTTCATCACCTTGGCCTGCATCGGATCGGGCGGAGTCGGGTTCAGACGCTGCTGGATGAACATGGTCGCGCCCATGATGATCGGCAGGATGAAGAACGGATCCTTGATCGACAGGTCGGTGATCCACAGCATCCACGGAGCCTGACGCATCTCGACGCTTTCCAGCAGTACCCAGTACAGCGACAGGAACACTGGCATCTGCACCAGGATCGGCAAGCAGCCACCCAGCGGGTTGATCTTCTCTTTCTTGTACAGCTCCATCATCGCCTGAGACATCTTCTGGCGATCGTCACCGAAGCGCTCCTTCAGTGCAGCAAGTTTCGGCGAAACGGCACGCATACGCGCCATCGAACGGTAGCTGGCAGCCGACAGTGGGAAGAACAGACCCTTGATGAGCATGGTCAGGACGATGATCGACCAGCCCCAGTTGCCCAACAGGCTGTGGATATGTTGCAGCAGCCAGAAGATCGGCTGGGCGATGAACCACAGGAAACCGTAGTCGACAGTCAGCTCCAGGCCTGGGGACAGTTCCTTGAGCTTGGACTGGATCTTGGGACCGGCGTACAGCATCGCGCTGGTCTCGACCTTGCCGCCAGCCGGAACGCTGATGGTCGGGCCGGTATAGCCGATGATGTAGTTGCCTTGGCTGTCCTTGCGGGTCTGGACGGTGTTGGTATCCGACTTGGCAGGTACCCAGGCGGTCACGAAGTAGTGCTGCAGCCAGGCAACCCAGCCACCAGAAACGCTTTCTTTCAGGCCACCCTTGTCGATGTCTTTCATCGACACTTTCTTGTACGGCTCAGACGCTGTCCACATGGCCGCGCCCAAGTAGGTGGCGGTGCCGGTGGCAGTGCTCGACGATGGGTCGGAGCTGGCGTCACGCTTAAGCTGGGCAAACATGTTGCCGTTCCAGGTCTGGGTGCTCTGGTTGTCGATCAGGTAGGTGACGTTGAGGTCGTACTCACCGCGCTTGAAGCTGAAGCGCTTGATGTAGTTGACGCCGTTGTCACTGAACTTGAGGTCGACCACCAGTTGTTCCTGACCATCGGCCAGCTGGTAGCTGCGTTGTTCGGCAGCGTACAGGGGGCGACCGGAAGGACGGGCGTCCGGGCCGTTGGCGCCGGTCAGGCCGCTTTGTGCCAGGTAGACGCGCTCGCCGCCGTTGTCGAACAGCTGGAACGGAATGTCCGGATGGTCTTGGCGACGTGGGTATTTCGGCAGGGTCAGTTGGACGATGTCACCACCGACCGGATCGATAGCCAGGTCCAGGACATCGGTCTTGACCCGGATCAGGTCCTTGCTGGTCGCGACCGGGGCAAGTTCCGCAGGGCTGGATTCGGCATTAGCGCTCGGCACATCGGCGCTGGCGCCGGCGGAACCGGCCGGCACGCCATCGGGCAAGGCCGGGGCTTGGGTGCTGGCAGCAGTATGCTGAGTCGGCAGAGCAGCCTGACCGTAGTCCTGGTTCCACTTGAGGACCATGACGTAGGACACGATTGCCAGGGCGACGATCAGGATCGTGCGTTTAATATCCATGATTACTCGGCTATCGAAGAAGTTCGGGAGGAAGGAGCGGGTGGAACGGGATCGAAACCGCCGTCGTTCCACGGATGACAACGCCCCAGGCGACGAACGGCTAGCCACCCACCACGCAAGAGGCCATGGTTTTCGATGGCTTCATAGGCGTAACAGGAGCAACTGGGGTAGAAACGACAGTGGCTGGCCATCAGGGGACTGATGGCATAACGGTAAAACTGGATCGGAACGAGTGCCAGTTTACGCATTTCGGCTGTCTACCCCTGCGGAATCGGCGTTTGCCTCTGGCTTAGGCCGGCTACGGGCCAGGCGTTTCCAGAGCTTGCCAAAGTGTTGGTGCAATTCCGGGTTTTCTATCTCACCCAATCCCTTGCGCGCGACGATCACGATGTCCAGGCCAGCGAGCATCTGCTGGTTCAGACGAAAGGAATCGCGCATCAGGCGCTTTAGGCGATTGCGTTGAACAGCGAGCTTGACGCTCTTCTTACCGATCACCAGGCCAAGGCGTGGATGATCGAGACCGTTCTCGCGTGCAAGGATCAGCAGGTTTTTCCCTGGAACCTTGCCGGTTGGGGAGTCGAAGACCGCTTTGAAGTGCCGGGGTGTAAGCAGTCGCTTTTCCCGACTGAAGTCCTGACTCACCACCTGTGCCGAAAAATCAAATGGCCAGACGCTTACGGCCTTTGGCACGACGACGCGACAGAACAGCACGGCCGTTCTTGGTAGCCATACGGGCACGGAAGCCGTGGGTGCGAGCGCGCTTGATGGTGCTTGGTTGGAAAGTACGTTTCATGGCGTGTTACCTGGGTTTGTCGACTACGGGCCGGAATGGCCCCCTTTTTAAGAGATCGGCGATTCTAGAGAAAGCAAGCCCATAGGTCAATTTCCAACCAGCCTTTCCTTGCCGGACGGTGTTGCTGAACAGGTAAGTAGTGGACCCTCGAGATGTCAGGCAGCGGTCGGCTTGGGGCAGGCAAGCAGATCGACAAACACTTAAAAAAAGAAGAGACATATAAAAAGCTTTTCTGAAGAACTTATAGATCTTAAGTGGATAACCTTCTGTGGATAACTAGTTGCAGCCCTTTATTCATGGGCTGTACAGAAAATCGAAACCTTGTCGGTAACAGGTGCCGCGCTTGTGCTGGACATGGGTAGAACCTGTGGAACGAATGCGTGCTTATCCACAGGCGAGTTATCAACAGGCTGGTGACCAGGGTTGTGCATAGCCCTCATGGTGGGTTATCCACAGACCTTATTCACCGAGTCGAAAAGACATTTCGGTCGCTAAATGGCTGTTTTGTCGCGATTCCTAGCGTTTCCACATGTGGATAAGTGCGCTCTCGACCGGTACAATGGCGGTTTGTTTTTGCCTCATCCGGCTTTCAACTCAGGGGATATCCGTGTCAGTGGAACTTTGGCAGCAGTGCGTGGAGCTTCTGCGCGACGAACTGCCTGCCCAGCAATTCAACACCTGGATCCGTCCGCTACAGGTCGAAGCCGAAGGCGACGAGTTGCGCGTCTATGCGCCTAACCGTTTCGTTCTCGATTGGGTCAATGAAAAGTACCTGGGGCGTTTGCTCGAGCTGCTGGGTGAGCAAGGCAGTGGGATGGCGCCTGCCCTTTCCTTATTAATAGGCAGCCGTCGCAGTTCCGCGCCACGCGCGGCGCCCAATGCGCCGGTCAGCGCCGCAGTGGCAGCTTCGCTGGCGCAGAGCCAGGCCAAGCCAGCTGCAGCGGTGGCCATGCCTGTGGAACCCGCTGCGGCACCTGTCGCCGAGCCCACGCCGGTCAATGACGATACAGAGACGTCTTCTCGTGATAGCTTCGACGCCATGGCCGACAACGCTCCTGCGCCGTCTGCAACGGGACGTACCGAACAACGCACCGTGCAGGTCGAGGGGGCGCTCAAGCACACCAGCTACCTGAACCGCACCTTCACCTTCGAGACCTTCGTGGAAGGTAAGTCGAACCAACTGGCGCGCGCGGCTGCCTGGCAGGTCGCCGACAATCCCAAGCATGGCTACAACCCGCTGTTCCTCTATGGCGGCGTTGGCCTGGGCAAGACCCACTTGATGCACGCGGTCGGCAACCATCTTTTGAAGAAAAATCCGAATGCCAAGGTGGTTTACCTGCATTCCGAGCGGTTCGTTGCCGATATGGTGAAGGCGCTGCAGCTCAATGCCATCAATGAATTCAAGCGTTTTTACCGTTCGGTGGACGCATTGCTGATCGATGACATTCAGTTCTTCGCACGCAAGGAGCGTTCGCAGGAGGAGTTTTTCCACACCTTCAACGCCCTGCTCGAAGGCGGTCAACAGGTGATTCTCACCAGCGACCGTTATCCGAAGGAGATCGAAGGCCTTGAAGAGCGCCTGAAGTCTCGTTTCGGCTGGGGCCTTACCGTGGCGGTAGAGCCGCCCGAGTTGGAAACCCGCGTAGCGATCCTGATGAAGAAAGCCGACCAGGCCAAGGTCGAGTTGCCTCACGATGCCGCGTTCTTCATCGCCCAGCGTATCCGTTCCAACGTGCGTGAACTTGAAGGCGCGCTCAAGCGCGTCATTGCACACTCCCACTTCATGGGCCGCGACATCACCATCGAGCTGATTCGCGAATCGCTGAAAGACCTGCTCGCCCTGCAGGACAAGCTGGTGAGTGTGGATAACATTCAGCGCACGGTAGCCGAGTACTACAAGATCAAGATCGCCGATCTATTGTCCAAGCGCCGTTCACGCTCTGTTGCGCGCCCGCGCCAGGTAGCCATGGCACTGTCGAAGGAGCTGACCAACCACAGTCTGCCGGAGATCGGCGACATGTTCGGTGGTCGGGACCACACCACGGTGTTGCACGCCTGCCGCAAGATCAACGAATTGAAGGAATCCGACGCGGACATCCGCGAGGACTACAAGAACCTGCTGCGCACGCTGACGACCTGATGGGCGTCGGCGCAGCTTATTGAAGGCAAGGGACTAGACCATGCATTTCACCATTCAACGCGAAGCCCTGTTGAAACCTCTGCAACTGGTCGCCGGTGTCGTCGAGCGCCGTCAGACCTTGCCGGTGCTGTCCAACGTACTGCTGGTCGTGCAAGGCCAGCAGCTGTCGTTGACCGGTACCGACTTGGAAGTCGAGCTGGTTGGTCGGGTACAACTGGAAGAGCCGGCCGAGCCGGGCGAGATCACTGTCCCGGCGCGTAAGCTGATGGACATCTGCAAGAGCCTGCCCAGCGATGCGCTGATCGACATCAAGGTCGATGAGCAGAAGCTGCTGGTCAAAGCTGGCCGCAGCCGCTTCACCCTGTCGACCCTGCCGGCCAACGACTTCCCCACCGTTGAGGAAGGCCCTGGCTCGCTGACCTGCAACCTCGAGCAGAGCAAGTTGCGTCGCCTGATCGAGCGCACCAGCTTCGCCATGGCGCAGCAGGACGTCCGTTACTACCTCAACGGCATGTTGCTGGAAGTGTCGACCGACACCCTCCGCGCCGTGGCTACCGATGGTCACCGTCTAGCACTGTGCTCGATGCAGGCGCAGATCGGCCCATCCGATCGCCACCAGGTCATCGTTCCACGCAAGGGCATCCTGGAACTGGCTCGCCTGCTCACCGACCCCGAAGGTATGGTCAGCATCGTCCTCGGCCAGCACCACATTCGTGCCACCACCGGCGAGTTCACCTTCACTTCCAAGTTGGTGGATGGCAAGTTCCCCGACTACGAGCGCGTGCTGCCCAAGGGCGGTGACAAGCTGGTGCTGGGTGATCGCCAGGCGCTGCGTGAGGCATTCAGCCGTACCGCGATTCTGTCCAACGAGAAGTACCGCGGTATTCGGCTGCAACTGGCGGCCGGTCAGCTGAAGATTCAGGCCAACAACCCCGAGCAGGAAGAGGCAGAAGAAGAAATCAGCGTCGATTACGATGGCAGCTCGTTGGAGATCGGTTTCAACGTCAGCTACCTGTTGGACGTGCTGGGTGTGATGACGACCGAGCAGGTGCGCCTGATTCTGTCGGATTCCAACAGCAGCGCCCTGTTGCAGGAGGCTGGCAATGACGACTCGTCCTACGTTGTCATGCCGATGCGTCTGTAACCCGTAATAGGCACAATGTCTCTTCGACGTATCATGGTCACCGCGGTGCGCAACTTGCACCCGGTGACTCTCTCTCCCTCCCCCCGCATCAACATTCTTTACGGCGCTAACGGCAGCGGCAAAACCAGCGTGCTAGAAGCTGTGCATTTGCTCGGGTTAGCCCGTTCATTTCGCAGCACACGTCTGAATCCGGTAATCCAGTACGAACAGCCGGCTTGCACGGTGTTCGGCGAAGTGCAGCTGATCGAGGGTGGAACCAGTAACTTGGGCGTCTCCCGGGAACGTCAGGGGGAGTTCACCATCCGTATCGACGGGCAGAATGCCCGCAGTGCGGCGCAGTTGGCAGAATTGTTGCCGCTTCAGCTGATCAACCCCGACAGCTTCCGTCTGCTGGAGGGAGCCCCAAAAATTCGCCGGCAGTTCCTCGACTGGGGAGTGTTCCACGTGGAACCCCGGTTCATGCCCGCATGGCAGCGTTTGCAGAAGGCGCTGCGGCAGCGGAACTCATGGTTGCGGCATGGTACACTTGACCCAGCTTCGCAAGCCGCCTGGGACCGGGAATTATGCCTGGCCAGCGCGGAAATAGATGAATACCGTCGCAACTATATCAAGGCCTTGAAGCCTGTCTTCGAGCAAACCCTGAGCGAACTGGTCGAGCTGGATGGGTTGACCCTTAGCTACTACCGAGGCTGGGACAAGGACCGGGAACTCAACGAAGTACTCGCCTCCTTTCTCCTGCGTGATCAGCAGATGGGCCATACCCAAGCCGGCCCGCAACGTGCTGATCTACGCCTGCGTTTGGCTGCCAATAACGCAGCTGACATTTTGTCTCGTGGTCAGCAGAAGTTGGTGGTGTGCGCACTGCGCATTGCCCAAGGCCACCTCGTCAGCCAGGCTCGTCGCGGTCACTGTATTTATCTGGTGGATGACTTGCCGTCCGAATTGGATGACCAGCATCGCCGTGCGCTGTGTCGCTTGCTAGAAGAATTACGCTGCCAGGTGTTCATCACCTGTGTGGATCACGAATTACTGAGGGAAGGCTGGCAGACGGAAACGCCAGTTGCTTTGTTCCACGTGGAACAGGGCCGTATCACCCAGACCCACGACCATCGGGAGTGAAGGCATGAGCGAAAATCAAACGTACGATTCCTCCAGCATCAAGGTGCTGAAAGGTTTGGATGCCGTGCGCAAGCGTCCCGGCATGTACATTGGCGACACCGATGACGGTAGCGGCCTGCACCACATGGTCTTCGAAGTGGTCGACAACTCGATCGACGAAGCCCTTGCCGGGCACTGCGATGACATCACGGTGATCATCCACCCGGACGAATCCATTAGTGTGCGCGACAACGGTCGCGGCATCCCTGTCGATGTGCATAAAGAGGAAGGCGTTTCCGCCGCCGAGGTCATCATGACCGTACTGCACGCCGGCGGTAAGTTCGATGACAACTCCTATAAGGTTTCCGGCGGATTGCACGGTGTAGGTGTCTCGGTCGTCAATGCTCTCTCGGAGAAGCTGGTCCTCACCGTTCGCCGCAGTGGCAAGATCTGGGAGCAGACCTACGTTCATGGCGTGCCACAGGCGCCGATGGCCGTGGTAGGTGATAGCGAAACCACCGGTACCCATATTCATTTCAAGCCTTCGGCTGAAACGTTCAAGAACATTCACTTCAGCTGGGACATTCTGGCCAAGCGTATTCGCGAGTTGTCGTTCCTCAACTCGGGCGTCGGCATCCTGCTGAAAGATGAGCGCTCCGGCAAGGAAGAGTTCTTCAAGTACGAAGGTGGCCTGCGTGCTTTCGTCGAATACCTGAATACCAATAAAACGCCGATCAACTCTCAGGTGTTTCATTTCAGCGTTCAGCGTGATGATGGCGTCGGTGTCGAAATCGCCCTGCAGTGGAACGATAGCTTCAACGAGAACCTGTTGTGCTTCACTAACAACATTCCGCAGCGTGATGGCGGCACCCACCTGGTGGGCTTCCGTTCCTCACTGACACGTAGCCTCAACAGCTACATCGAGCAGGAGGGTCTGGCCAAGAAGAACAAGGTCGCCACCACTGGTGACGACGCACGTGAAGGCCTGACCGCGATCATTTCCGTGAAGGTGCCGGATCCGAAGTTCAGCTCCCAGACCAAGGACAAGTTGGTCTCCTCGGAAGTGAAAACTGCCGTGGAACAGGAGATGAACAAGTACTTCGCAGACTTCCTGCTGGAGAATCCCAACGAAGCCAAGGCCGTCGTCGGTAAGATGATTGACGCTGCCCGCGCCCGTGAAGCGGCCCGTAAAGCCCGCGAGATGACCCGCCGTAAAGGCGCACTGGATATCGCCGGCCTGCCAGGCAAACTGGCGGATTGTCAGGAGAAGGACCCTGCTCTTTCCGAACTGTACCTGGTGGAGGGTGACTCCGCAGGTGGCTCGGCCAAGCAAGGTCGTAACCGTCGTACCCAGGCGATCCTGCCGCTCAAGGGCAAGATCCTGAACGTCGAGAAAGCCCGTTTCGACAAGATGATCTCGTCTCAGGAAGTGGGCACGCTGATCACTGCGTTGGGCTGTGGTATTGGCCGCGAAGAGTACAACATCGACAAGTTGCGCTATCACAACATCATCATCATGACCGATGCTGACGTCGACGGTTCGCACATTCGTACCCTGCTGCTGACCTTCTTCTTCCGTCAGTTGCCAGAGCTGGTCGAGCGTGGCTACATCTATATTGCTCAGCCGCCACTGTACAAGGTGAAGAGAGGTAAACAGGAGCAGTACATCAAGGACGACGAGGCCATGGAAGAATACATGACTCAGTCGGCCCTCGAAGATGCTAGCCTGCACCTGGACGAATCGGCCCCTGCTGTTTCCGGCGTGCAGTTGGAAGCCCTGGTGAATGAGTTCCGTAGCGTGATGAAGACCCTCAAGCGTCTGTCGCGTCTGTATCCGGAAGAGTTGACCGAGCATTTCATCTATCTGCCGGAAGTCACTTTGGAGCAGCTGGGTGATCACGACGTCATGCAGGCGTGGTTGGCCAAGTTCCAGGAGCGTCTGAGCAACAACCAGAAGTCGGGCTTGGCTTACAAGACCAGCCTGCGTGAGGATAAAGAACGTAATATCTGGCTGCCTGAAGTGGAGATCATCTCCCATGGACTGGCGAGCTACGTGACTTTCAACCGCGACTTCTTCGGCAGCAACGACTATCGCACCGTGGTCAACGTCGGCGCCAAACTCGCCAGCTTGCTGGGCGAAGGCGCGTACGTGCAGCGTGGTGAGCGTCGTAAGGCGATCGTCGAGTTCAAGGAAGGCCTGGATTGGTTGATGAACGAGACCACCAAGCGCCACACCATCCAGCGATACAAAGGTCTGGGTGAAATGAACCCGGATCAGTTGTGGGAAACCACCATGGACCCGACTGTGCGCCGCATGCTCAAGGTCACCATCGAAGACGCCATCGCCGCTGACCAGATCTTCAACACCCTGATGGGTGATGCGGTCGAGCCACGTCGTGACTTCATCGAGAGCAATGCCTTGTCGGTTTCGAACCTGGACTTCTGATCGAGTGTAGGTTCACAGAAAAGCTGCACGCTTTCACAAATAGATGACCGGCCGGGCTTCAACCATGGCCCCTGTCGGTCACCATCAAGCCCGCCTTCGCGGGCTTTTTTTTGCCTGGAATTCCTGCCGGGGCGCCCTACTCCGCTCATTGGAAAATGATGCAGATGGGGGGATTTGAGGAAGTGATTTGATGGGGCGCTGGAAGTGCTGAGAGGGTCGGCGGGCGGATCTGAGCAGCAGAGAGATTGAGAGGACTTTAAAACTAATATTTGAACACCTTAATAGTTAATTAAGCGTACGTGTTAAGTATTAATTTGAACAATTTAGTATGGAAATGGAATTTGGTGGAAGTTGCCATTTTGGATTTTTTGTAGATTTCGAAGGGATGTTGGAATAAGATCTATGACCAACTTTTCCGCTTTGCACTGAAGATTTTCAGCCAAATCAGCTGTTTGAAGCGAGAGCTTCAGACCTGATCCAAATTGCTCCAGCGATCACGAAGTGGCCGTTTAGAAATAAAGAGAGCAAGCCGATTGCTTTAGATTCTGATCAGTCATGAGAGTCATGACCAATGAGAGAAAAGGAGACCTGAAAATGTAGAAAAACGCGATCAATCCCGAGAGGACTGACCGCGCTTAGCGAAGCAGACTTGCGTCCTCAGAACCCGCAATGTCTGCTTTTTCGAAGCGACTGTCAATCCTCTCCCATTTTTTCGACCTTAGCGAGGTTACTCGACGGCACAGTGTTGCCTGTCGAAAGGCCTCACTTCGCCCGCCCTGCGCCTTGATTTTTTGGCGCAGCGTCGGCGCTCGTTTCGAGATTTTCGGAGGTGTTTCATGACAGTACGAAAGGTGGTCACGCGGCGGTCCAACCATTACCGCGGCTACTTCCCATCGCTCAAAAATAAAAAGCCTGTGCCCTGGGAGTCCCAGCTCGAAGGCGCTCTTTTTCGGCTTCTTGAGCTGTCTCCTGCGGTCATCGGCTACGTCCCGCAGCCCAGTGAGGAACGTGTTCCATCGCTCCAGGGCTACTTCAAATATTACCCAGACGTACAGGTTTTCCTCGCGGATGGGCGCGAGTGGTGGTTTGAAGTGAAGCCTCACGACCGACTGAAGATTGCCAGCGTCAGGCAGCGACTGGATGCCGCTGAGCGCTACTTCAACGCCACTGCCCGTAACTTTTCGGTGATCACTGAAAAGTTAATTGAAGCTGAACCCCTGGCTACCAATCTTAGAAGGCTGATGTATCACCGGCGCGGTCCAGAGCTTTCGCATCAGGCGTTGGAGGAGGTAATGGCGACCTTCAACGAATGGCCGCCTATGACCGTTGCAGATCTGCTCTACGTGGTTGGTGAGGGGAAAGCCTGGCGCTTGTTAGGCCTTGGGGTGGTGGGCATTGACCTTGATAGGTCAATTGACACTGACTCCCCGGTCTTCCTGCAAGGGGGGCACCGTCATGCAAACCTTTTCCCTTAGGGTGAAATTGGTCGTCATCGTTCGTGGCGTACTGATGGTGCTTGAGAAGAGGCTTATTGACCGGAAGCTGCTCTTTTTCGATGAGCTTGGTGAGCCCACGAAGCTATCCGAGAAGGAGTTCTATGAGGCCTACGAGAAGCGCGAGATCGAGATCTCCGCTGATCAGCCATACCTTGGGAGGGTTCCGTATGTGCGGAACGTCCCTCCAGATATTTCATGCTTCCCCAAAAAACATGGAGATGAGGCATTGCGTCGACGCAAGTATCTGGACGACCTAACTAAGCGCGGTAAATACAAGCTACCGGGTGACGAAGACATGATCAAGAAGCTTAGAGATATCGCCAAAAAGATTGGGGATGCGTGCGCACCCTCGGTTTCCACTATTCGACGTTGGGCAGCCAAATACATTGGCCAGAACGTAGTAAAGCTTATCCCTCAGCATGCCAAAAAGGGTCGGGCTGCCGCGATACAGGGAGAGCTCGAAGTTATTCTTGAAGGGGTGATTAATAAAACCTACCTGCAGGATACGATTCCAGCGGTCAGCGTGGTCGTTTCAGAATTCGAGGATCAGATAAAAGAGAGGAACAAAAGTCGTTTGCCTTCGGATCAGCTCAAGATCCCAAGCGGAATGACTGTCCGAAGGTACATCGCCAAGCTGGATCCGTACCTTGTGGATAAGGAGAGGCTCGGAAAACACGCAGCAGACAAGAAGCACCGTGTTGCGGCGGGTGTCCTACGTGTCCATGAGATTTTGGAACGTTGGGAAATTGATCACACCTTGTTGGACGTCCAGCTTGTGGATGAAACCTCGGGGCTGTGCATTGGGCGCCCCTATCTGACGATCGTCCTCGACCGCTTCTCTCGAATGGTGATGGGATATTTGCTCCACCTGTCGGCGCCAAATACGGAAACCGTGCTTCGTGTGATCGAACGCTCAATCCGTCCAAAAGCCGAATTGCTGAAGCGCTTTCCGAAAGTGAGAAATGAATGGTGGGCACGTGGGCTGCCGGCTCGAATAGTCCCAGACAACGCAGCGGAATTTCACGCGGGCGATCTCATCATGGGATTCAACGAGTTGGGTATCGAGATCATGTATCCCGCTTCAAGGGCCCCTCAAAGGAAAGGTGCCGTCGAACGCTTTTTCAGCACACAGAACCTGGGGCTTATCCACAACCTCCCGGGTACCACCTTCTCGAATATCCAGCAGCGTGGCGATTACGACTCGGAGAAGAATGCATGTTTCACGCTCCCTCAATTGGAGGCGGTGGTAGTGAAATGGATCGTCGATGGTTACCACCAGACTCCTCATCGGGGGCTGGACAACAGAACACCGGCTCAAGTCTGGGGGACTAGCGAGGCGAACCATGTCATCAGCCTTCCCGTCGACCTGGACTCGTTGGAGTGCATTCTGGCCAAGCGGGCCTCGGTGAAGGTTCACCATTACGGCATCGAGGTTGCCAAAGTGGGCTACCACTCTACGGAACTTGCTGAGCTCCGTATGCGTTTGGCAGACGGAGAAAAGGTAAACGTCCGCTATCGAGACGAAGCCGGGCACGTTTGGGTTCACGACCGCTTCAGAAACTTGTTCTTCAAAGTGCCCGCCAAAGATGAGCGAATGGCCGGTAAGAGCAGGGAGGTGTGGAAGGCTGCCGAGAAAGCGCTGCGAGAAAAATATAATGAGCAGCCTAGCTTCGAGGCTACGCACAGGTGCTACCAGGAAATTATGGAAGATGCAGACGAGGCCCGCCGTTCGCAGACGCTCAGAAAACGACGCGCAGCTGCCATAGCGAAAATCGACAAGGAGGGTCGAGTGACCGAAAGCACGCCTCCACCCAAGGTACTCGCTGAAGTGGAATGGACCGGTGACTCTATTCCTAACATTCCGCCAGCAGCCTTCAAGGTCTCGGTTCGTCGCCCTGCTGGGAGTTCTAAGCCATGAACGCCATCAATCTGTACGAATGCTACGAGCATGGTGAATACAGCTTTACGCTCCGCGATCGTTTTATTCACAGCCCTCAAGTCGAGCGAGCGTTGACGCGACTAGGCGATATCCACGGCGATAGTCGGCGTACCAGAGCAAGTAAAGGGTTGCTGATCCAAGGTCCAAGCGGAGTGGGCAAGAGCACATTGGTCAAGGAGTACATTCGGTCATTGGAGGAATTGGAGAGCCATGACCCACAGAAGCGGACAGTTCTGTTCGTCGAGATGCCTTCGTCTCCAACCAAAAAGAACCTGGCAGCAGCCATTTTGGCAGAGCTGAAGGATCCCTTCGCAGAGGCACGAGGACATTCGGCAGAGGTTAAATTTGCGCGAGTAGTCCTGCTGCTGAAGAACCTTGGCGTGGAGATGTTGGTCCTCGATGAGGCGCAGCACCTGGTCGATTATCGTCGTAATGGTGCGTATGAGGCAGCAGACTGGATCAAGAGTCTGATGAATGAAACCAGTATCGCGTTTGTTCTGATTGGGCTGAAGCGCACCGAAAATCTCCTGCTAGCAAACGAGCAACTGCGACGCAGGTTTTCGGCCACGGTGGCATACGATCGCTTCACCTTCTCCGCTAATACGTCTCTTCATTTCGTGATGTTGTTGCAGGCAATCGAGGGCGAACTGCCTGTTCAAACCATCAGTTTTGTAGAGCCAGCGATGATTAAACGCTTCTACCTGGCTTCCTATGGATTGATCGACTACCTCATCAAGATTGTGGACAGGGCTGTTTGGCTGGTTCAAGTCCAGGACCTTGTCGGGATTGAACTTCCTGTGCTGGCCCAGGCTTTTGAAGACGAGGTTTGGAGCTACGCCACCGAGGATCGAAACCCCTTCAGTGCGAGCTTCAATTTCCAGCCTCTGTTCGGGAAGCGGGAGCCGTTTGAGACGTTCGAAGAGAGCAGTACCTGACGGCCAAGGGCCGGGCTTATCGGCCCGGCTCTACTCCCCTGATTTTTATGTCTTCGATTTCATGGATGTGTAGGAATGTTTGGTCTTTTAATCAACCCACGACCACACCAAGACGAAAGTCTTTTGGGGTACCTGCAGCGCCTGGCGAAAGCCAACGGATTACCCAGAAAGGAACTGCTCACCGCCTTTGCACGAGCCGACGAGACCGATGTTGCGGACTGGCTGCAGATGATGGAAGGACCACTGAGCTGGCCTGCGGTATCTGCTGAGTTTCGTGATCCAAGGCCCAAGGGGGTCAAGTTATGGACGACTCATCACGCTCGTTACTGTCCGATCTGTTTGGGCGAAGCCGGTTATTGGAGAGAAAGCTGGGGCTTGACCCTGGTTACGACGTGTTCTGTCCACGGCACTGAACTCCACGGGCGGTGCCCCAACTGTCTGAAGGAAACCGATCCAAGCGCAATGAGTGCGAATAGTTGCCAAGCGTGTGGCACCTCATTGAGTGGGACCAATTTTGAGATCGCGCCGGCGAGTGATACGGCCGCCTGGCTCACCTCTGGCTTTGAAGATAGGTTTTACGCCGACTCGTTGCCAGCTGACGCGGGATTGGCGGCCCTCACCTACGAACAGTTTCACGAGTTGTCATCGCGTCTCGCTGTCAGAAGTTTGCCTACGGAAAGAACCCAGCCGCTGAAGGTTGCTGATTCGGGTTCGCTAGAGATATCGCGGCTTATGGCAAACGCGGCGGGCGTGGTTCTCATGAACTGGCCTCTCGCATTCAGAGAACTGCTGAGTGGCCTCAAGGCAGTCCATTCCGATAACGAACATTGGACGCTCAGCAGATCGTTCGGCCCGATATACCACGACATCCACCGTGATCTGGATGACTCTTGTTTTGACTTTCTTCGTCGAGAGTTCGAATCATTTCTGCAGCATGCGTGGGAAGCACCGTTAGCGAAGCGAAATCGCAATTTGAGTGAGGAGACGATTGAGAGACATCGTTGGGTGTCGTTCGATTCTGCTGCTGAAGCTTGTGGTCTCGGGGTATCAGTCATAAAACGCCTTCATCAGGAGGGACAAATCGCCTATCGGGAGAAGGTCCATGAAGATCGAGTCTTTACGGTCGTGGACCTGGATCATTTGAAGGCAATCTCGCAGCATCTCCAGGGCGTGGCTGATATGAAAGAAACCTCGACTTTGCTAAGCCTCTGTCGCAATCGGGTTAGGCAGCTGCTAGCTGGTGGTACCCTCCAGTTCTTTGGTGGAGAACCGCGCCCAGGCGAAAGGTGGCTGATTGACTGCCGCTCGATCAACGAATTGATTGATGAGAAGCTGCCTACCAGCTCTGACCAGAGCCTGGTGTCGATCAACTACTTGGCCAAGCATTCTCTGCCCAAGGGGGGTGGGTTGGTCGAGTTGGTTCAGGCAATACGTGCAGGTGAACTTCGCGCTTACGGCCCAGCTGAGAATGGCTCGGTTGCGGTAGGGGCGTGGTTACTCAAGCCGCAAGATTTTGCAGCGTGGCAACAAGCCCGAGCTGAGAACAAGAGTCCGGTCTTTCCCGGCCTGTCGGTAGTCAAGGCTGCTGCGCTGTTAGGCGTCAAAGAACAATGCGCATACGCGTTCGTTCGACTGGGTCTGCTATGGAGCACTGCTGTCGAACGAGGCCGGCGTACGCAATTGATGGTTAAGCCTCAAGCCATCGACAGATTCAGACGTGGCTATATCTTGGGACCGGAGATTGCGGTGTATTTGGGGAAGTCGACCAGGGAGGCGTTCAAGCACCTTTGGGAGGCCAGGTTTCGCCCCGTTGCGGGGCCATCCATTCCAAACGCGGCTTGCCGGCAGTACGTTTGGGTAAGAAGCAAAAAGCTGATCGATTACCTCGCAAGTGAAGCCGCCCAGATCGACGATCCTGAAGCCATCACGTTTTTATCCACACCGATCGCTCAGCCTCGTGATTGCCGATTCAGGCATGTGGGATCAAGATAGTTAGCACGCTTTCTTTCTTGATTGCTAAAATCATCGAACCCATTTTGGAGAATCTTATGTCCCGTCTCGCTGAATTCCGCCTGCTCGAACAACAGCTCGCAGCCCAACTGGCGGAGCTGGAAGCGCTGAAAAATGACTCTGCCCTGAAGCAGGAAATGGAATTTGAAACGAAGCTGCGCAGTTTGCTCAACGAGTATGGCTACGGCCTGCGCCAAGTGGTGCTGATCCTCGATCCGCAAGCGGTGGCTTCCACTGATATGGCCCCAAAAACCTCTCGGAAACCACGCGAAGTGAAGGTCTACAAGAATCCACACAGCGGAGAGGTTGTTGAGACCAAGGGTGGTAATCAGCGTACGCTTAAGGCCTGGAAAAACGAGTATGGCGCTGAGGTAGTCGAGTCTTGGCTCGCCAATTGATTGCACTGCAGGCGGCTTCTGGCACGAGATGAATCGTGGTGCGCCCCGAATGCAAATTCCCATTCTGGGGCGTGACGAAATTTTCTGCGGGTGGTGGATTTAGAGAATTAAAACTGTCGCTAGAGGGTCCCGTCTTTCGCGGCCTGCAGCCATTTGGAGAGGAAACGCAAAACTGTCGCAATCACCCAAAACGCCGGTTCAGACTGATTCGCTAGAGAATTAAAACTGTCGCAGCCTGAAACGACGCGGCTTTCACGTGTATTCAGAGCCATCATTATCGATAGCCTGCTTACAAACATGTAATTCCTGGATCACGTGGATGACAGCTCCCAGTCGGTAAGCTTCACTCATGTCTTCATGGAGTAACAGAAATGAACACCGCTAAAAGCATTGCCGCCCTCATGCTCGTAATCGCCTCCTCATCCGCTTTAGCTGAAGGAGGATCTGATCGCTTACACGGAAAGATGATTCAGGCAAATGAGCAAGCAATGCGTGCCTACGCCGCTGCCAATGGAAAAAAACCACCTGAAGTGATCCATTATCGCTACGGAATGAAACTGGATGTGGCGAGAGTTATCAGTATGACTTCGCTCAAAGGTAGCTGCGACGTGATGCCGACACAGATGAATTACGAGGACTCAACAGGTGAGTTGAAAATCCTCGAATATCGCTCTGCTGGAATTAACTGTAGAGGTCAAAACTGACCGAAGGGACAGGGTAAGTCTTGGAGTAAGCTGACCACGACCAGCGCTGCAGCTGGTCGGCTGGCCGGCAGAAGCCCTTCCCCCGGGGCATCTTGCATTACGTGTCAGGATAACTGGCAACTACTTGATCGTCCCCACTCTTGGTGAGGCCGATGACTTGATAGGCGTGTTTCATGCCATCAACCTCCATACCTGGTGAGCCAGCGGGCATGCCAGGTACCGCGACGCCTGCCAGGTCGTTGCGCTTTATGAGCTCCTGCACCTGGGCTGCGGGGACGTGACCTTCCACAAACTTGCCATCGATAACCGCGGTGTGACACGAAGCCAGCCTCGGAGCTACTCCTAGCTCTTGCTTCACCGCCCTCATGTCCGTTTCAACGTGGTCGACGACCTTGAAGCCGTTTGCCTCCAAGTGCGCTATCCATTTCTTACAGCAACCGCAATTAGCGTCCCGGTGCACATCGATAGTCAGGGGCTCCGCAGCAAAGGCGGCTGAGGCGATTAGAAGTGACGCTGCGGTACTTAAACCGAGGAAGCGGCGCTTACTTGTCATGAGTGTGCTCCTTCCCGTCTTTGTGCACATGGGTTTTGGGAGTAGAACCTGTGTGGTGGTCCGAGTGCGCCTCGCCGGACTCGTGTTCACCGTGGTGCTCCGCTACTGATGAAGACTCCGAATGCGAACTGCCATGATCATGACTTTCCTCAGCCACGCCGTTTGCTGCGGAATCATCATGATTTCCATGACCTGATTTCGCACCACCGTGTTGGCCTTCATGGTTATGCATATCGCTTTCGCCACCGCCATGTTGGTGACCACCACTGGAAGCGACCATCATCTGGTACTGCTCAGCATTGAGTTGCGGTAGCTGGTCCAGGAACGCGACGATTCCCCAGATGTACTGGTCGTCCATGCTCTTACCCCAGGCTGGCATGCCTGTCGCTTTGATACCGTGCTTGATGGTCCAAAACGCAGCAGCAGGGTCACCGCTTACACCTATCTCGGTGAGGTTTGGTGGGGATGGGTATAGGGCTTGGCTGAGTTCAGTTTTCTCCACCCCTGGCGCGAGGTGGCAACCGATACACATGGCGTTGTAGTTGCCTGCCCCTGCTTGGATGAGAGCAGGATCTTTAAGGTTTGGCACCTCAATGTCGCTTGCTCGGACTTCAATCGAGCGATCCCGCGCCATGGCCAAAAACGCATGCACAGCGGGGAAGTGTGGGTCGTCCGCACCAACGTTCACGAGACCGAAGTAAGCAGCACCTAGCACTGCTGCGCTAGTAACAGCACCTGCCGCCACCAGCGTTGTAATTGTTTTTTTCATGTTGAGTTCTCAAAACCACATCCGAATACCGGCCACAAAACGAGCTTCGTCCACGTCCCCGCCTTCATCCCGAATGAAATCGGCGGTTTTGCCGTAGGAACGGCTCCAGGTGACACCTATGTATGGCGCGAACTGGCGAACAATCTCGTACCGTAACCGCAGCCCGACTTCGGTGTTTGCCAGGCCAGAGCCGACGCCGCGTTCCGGGTCGTTCTTGCCATAAAAGTTGGCCTCAGCGGTTGGCTGAAGAATTAAACGATTGGTTAGCAAGATGTCGTACTCGCCCTCCAGACGGGCAGCGGTTTGACCGTTCTCGCCGATAAAGGCGGTGGCTTCAGCTTCGAAGTCATACAGGGCCAGGCCCTGAATACCGAACGCAGCCCAGGTCTGCGGATCCTCCGGTTTGAAATCCTGCCGGACGCCGGCGACAACATCCCACCACGGGCTTACCGAGCGGCCATAGAGGAGCTGCAGCTCAGCATCTTCAGTCACACCATTGGTTCGTTCACCTTCCGAGCGAATCCAGAGCCTATTGATATCGCCGCCCACCCAGCCGGATGCATCCCAAGCAAGCGTGCTACCTTCATCGGCATCTTGGTATTCCAGTTGGTCTAGCAAGAAAAAGCTGTTGAACCCGCTGTCATCCATTTTGTGCCCGTCAAGCGGGGGGAAGGCAGCCTGCCGGTCGGCATCAGTCAGCACCGGGATTGGCGTACGGCTGGTCGGGGTCGGCGAATCAGCGTTCCCGTTTCCCATCGTGGAATGACCCATCGCGCCATGATCCATGCCTTCCATGGACCCGTGATCCATGCCTTTCATGCTTCCATGGTCCATCTTGCTGTGGTCCATCGAGGCGGGTTTCGCTTTGGGCTGGCCATGGCCCATTTTGCTGTGATCAACGGGTGCAGGTTGCGTGGGTTGCTTGCTCGCGCCCATCTGGCTGTGGTCCATGCCCGGCATCGCAGCCTGTGATGAGGCGTGGTCCATCTGCATGGCACCGTGGCCCATTGCCGAGTGGTCCATTCCGGAATGATCCATTTCAGCGGCGAAGCTGGGCGAAACGCCCAGCACACCTAAAGAAACGGCGAATGCCAGCAGCGATGGTCGTGCAACGCTATTGGCCATTTTTCCCTGCCTTAGCTTTGTCGCTGCCATGCGATTCCATCATTTTGCTGTGATCCATTCCTTCCATGGAACCATGATCCATGCCCTCCATAGAGCCATGATCCATGCCTTTCATGGAGCCGTGATCCATGCCTTCATGGTTCATGCCCTGGGCTTGCTTGCTCTTCGAGCCGTTCGATTGCGCCGCGTTGGACGACTTTTGAGAGTGCTGATCATGGTTGTCACTGGACCAGGAAGACGGGGCGTACACCGCGAGCAGGCCAACCATCGCGGCAGAGAGGAAAAAGGCGCTTCGTTTCATTGGTTTGCTCATCTCGTATCTCCAGTTCATTCGTCCACGCGGACTTCTCGGAACATGCCCATCTCCATGTGGTACATGAGGTGACAGTGATAGGCCCAGCGCCCGAGTGCATCTGCGGTTACGCGATAGCTTCGTTTCGAGCCAGGCGGCATATCGATCGTGTGTTTTCGCACCATGAAATTGCCGTCCTCATCCTCCAGGTCACTCCACATGCCGTGCAGATGGATGGGGTGAGTCATCATGGTGTCGTTGACCAAGGTAATACGCAGGCGCTCGCCGTACTTGAGCCGCAGCGGCTCTGCGTCAGAAAACTTGATCCCATCGAAGGACCAAGCGAACTTTTCCATATGCCCGGTAAGGTGCAGTTCGATTGTCCGGCCAGGTTCCCGGCCGTCAGGGTCGATGAAGGTGCTACGCAAATCCGAATACGTGAGAACCCGACGCCCGTTATCGCGAAGCCCGATCCCCGGATCGCTCAGCTTTGGCGTAGGGGTCATGGTCTGCATATCGACCAGAGGGTTGTTTGTTTCGGAGGCGGGATGGTTCTGCATGGCACCGCTGGCGGCCATATTGCTTTGGTCCATACCGGTCATGTTGCCGTGGTCCATGCCAGCCATCTTGCTATGGTCCATACCGGCCATGCTGCCGTGGTCCATGCCAGCCATCTTGCTATGGTCCATACCGGCCATGCTGCCGTGGTCCATGCCAGCCATCTTGCTATGGTCCATACCGGCCATGCTGCCGTGGTCCATGCCAGCCATCTTGCTGTGGTCCATACCGGCCATGCTGCCGTGATCCATGCCACCCATGCTGCCGTGGTCCATCCCCATATCACTCATGGAGATGAGAGGCCTTGGATCTACAGCCGGCACCGGTGCCTGCAGGCCCTCACGGACAGCCAAGGTACCCCTTGAATAGCCGGTGCGATCCATGGATTGAGCAAAGATGGTGTAAGCCTGCTCGTTTTCAGGCTCGACAATGACATCGTAGGTTTCAGCAACGGCAATCCGGAATTCATCGATCGACACTGGCTTAACGTACTGACCGTCGGCTGCGACAACCGTCATTTTCAAGCCGGGGATCCGCACGTCGAAATAGGTCATCGCCGAGCCATTGATAAAGCGAAGCCGGATTTTCTCCCCTGGCTTGAAGATTCCCGTCCAGTTCCCATTTGGCGCCTGGCCGTTCATGAGGTAGGTGTAGGTGTGCCCGCTCACGTCAGCGAGATCGGTTGGGCTCATCTTCATCTCGGCCCACATCTTTCGATCGGCCACAGCAGCAGACCAACCTTTCTCGCTCACGTCGTCGACGAAGTCGCCAACGGTGCGCTTGTGGAAGTTGTAATAGTCCGACTGTTTTTTGAGCTTGGACATAACCCGCGCCGGGTCTTCGTCGGTCCAATCACTCAGCATGACGACATAGTCACGATCGTAGGTGAAAGGCTCTGGATCCTTGGCATCAATCACCAGCGCACCGTAAACACCGACCTGCTCCTGGAAGCCCGAATGGCTGTGGTACCAGTAGGTGCCGTTCTGGTGGACCTTGAACTTGTACTCGTACATGCCGTCGGGAGCGATGCCATGGAAGCTTAGACCCGGCACGCCGTCCATATTCGCCGGCAGGATGATGCCGTGCCAGTGGATGGACGTGTCCTGCTTCAAGCGGTTGCGAACCCGTAGCGTGACCGTGTCGCCTTCGCGCCAACGGAGTATTGGTCCTGGCAGCGAACCGTTGATGGCCATCGCCGTTCGAGCTGCCCCGGTAATGTTCACCGGGAGCTCCCCGATGTACAGGTCAAAATCGGTGCCGGTCAGTACGTTAGGCTGGCCAGGGCTGGTTACGGCCCAGACCGGCGCGCGCCACATGCCCAGCCCACCCAGTAGTCCGGTAGCAGCCAGGCCTTTGACGAATGAACGTCTCGTGGTTTTGCTTTGCATGCCGTTGCGTCCAATCAGGTAGATCGCTGATATCCAGACTGCGGGATCCGCAGCCATCTGGTTTCAATTGAGCTCCCCCAAGCCTCGTAGACTTTCGCCAAAGCACAAGGATTGCGGGAGGCAATACCCCGAAAGCTGACATAGTTCAGATTCCGGGGTGATTACATTTCTGTAAGCTAAGCTCAGCAGCTCTCGTGGCCGGGGTGCTTTTGGCTTTGGGCGGTAACAGGAGCCTCTGCTTTTTTCTCCTGAGCAACCTGGTAAGCCTGCATGGAAGATGCACGTGCAGCTTCCATCCTGGCGAAGGTGCGATCCGCGCCGCCTTCAGCCAGGGCGAGGCTCGCCATGCCGAAGGTGACTACCATCACAATCGCTTTGATCATGTTCATTTGCGTTTCCTCTAAGGGTCAGTTTCGCCTGATTGGCGCCGTTCACAGTGCTCAAGCTAGCTACCCGGCACTGTCAGCAAGCTGAGCCCGACATTACTTTTCCGTCAGCTTCTGGTTGGGTGCCTTTTTTGCTGCACACTGAAGGGCATCCAAGGGGGCGCAGCAGATGAAATTACTCGTAGCCGAAGATGAGCCAAAAATCGGGGCCTACCTGCAGCAAGGGCTGACGGAGGCAGGCTTTACCGTCGATCGTGTGGTCACAGGGACCGACGCGCTGCAATACGCTTTGAGCGAGGCGTATGACCTGCTGATTCTTGATGTAATGATGCCGGGGCTAGACGGCTGGGAGGTGCTGCGGATGGTACGTGCGGCAGGGAAAGAGGTCCCAGTCTTGTTTTTGACGGCCCGTGATGGCGTGGACGATCGCGTGAAAGGGTTAGAACTCGGGGCTGACGATTACCTGGTCAAACCCTTTGCATTCTCGGAACTGCTAGCGCGTGTGCGCACTTTGCTGCGAAGAGGCAGCAGTGGCTATGCTCAGACCACTATGAAGATGGCTGACCTGGAGGTAGACCTGCTTAAGCGCCGGGCCACCCGAAATGGCAAGCGGATCGACCTCACAGCCAAGGAGTTCTCCTTACTGGAACTACTCATGCGCCGACGCGGCGAGGTACTGCCGAAGTCCCTGATCGCATCGCAGGTGTGGGATATGAACTTCGACAGCGACACTAACGTGATCGAGGTTGCTGTTCGTAGGTTGCGGGCCAAGATTGATGACGATTTCGCCCCCAAGCTCATACATACAGTTCGTGGCATGGGCTATCTGATGGATGTTCCCGAGTAATGCGCGCCCAATCGTCGCTCGTTAAACGCCTTACCCTCATGTTCATGTTCGCGGTCATCGCCGTATTGGTCGTTGCCGGCGTGAGCTTCTACATGCTCAGTCAGCACCATTTCCAGATGCTGGATGAGCAAGCCCTGGCCGAGAAACTCGAATCCACCCGGCACATCCTTTCACTTTCAGCAGCACGTGATGAACTTGAGGATCAGGAGCCTCAACTGCGTGCTTTGTTGGGGGCTCATCAGGACCTTTCTGCGGAGATTCTTGATGCTGACGGTACTGTCCTGTTCTCGGACTCCAAGGCATCCCGCATCCCTGAGCGCTTTAAGCAGGCCTCTTCTGGCGCCGTTTGGGACTGGCAAATCGACTCGCGGAACTTCCGGGGGATTACCTCTCAACTGGCTATAGCGCAGGCGCAGGCGCCGGTAACAGTCATGTTGATGCTGGATGTCACCAGCCATGCCCACTTTTTCAAGACGCTGCAATGGTGGTTCGGCATTGGCTTGGTCATCAGCGCTCTGGTTAGTGCAGGATTGGGGTGGATCGTGGCCAAGAGCGGTCTTCGGCCGGTTGGGCAGATCACCAAGGTGGCGACATCCATGTCTGCCCGGTCCCTTCGCGAGCGAATTCCATTGGAGCCCGTGCCGCTTGAATTGCAGGAGCTGATCCTCTCCTTCAACGGAATGCTTGCACGCCTGGAAGACGCGTTCGTCCGGCTATCAAACTTCTCAGCCGACATCGCACATGAGCTGCGGACTCCGGTAAGTAATCTTCTGACGCATACCGAAGTCGTTCTGACCAAAAAACGCGACCTCGATGCCTACGAAGACAACCTCTACTCCAATCTTGAAGACCTCAAGCGCATGTCGCGCATGATCGATGACATGCTGTTCCTGGCAAAAGCTGATAACGGCTTGATCATCCCCGAGCAGGTTGATATCGATCTGGTCGGGCTAGTGTCCAGACTGATTGAGTACTACCAGCTTGCAGCCGAAGACCGAAGCATTCGGCTTGCCCTTCAAGGCGAAGGTACGATCCGTGGTGACCGGCTAATGATTGACCGGGCGGTTTCCAACATTCTATCCAACGCTTTGCGCTATACCCCCGAAGGCCACGATATCGCCGTCCGGATTGTCGAGGCGGCTGATCAAGTGAACCTGTCCGTCCAGAACAATGGGGCCACGATTGATCCGGAACATATCAACAAAATCTTCGACCGGTTCTATCGCGCTGACCCTGCAAGGCGGGAAGGAAGCCCAAGCAACGCCGGCTTGGGTCTGGCCATAACGCGTTCGATCATCGAGGCTCATGGTGGGCGAATTTGGTGTACCTCCGCTGACGGCGTGACGAGTTTTCACATCGCTCTGCCGCACGCCAAACAATCCACTTCCAAGCCTCAAACGGCTTAATGCTCATTTCATGCGTGTAACCTATACTCGGCCATCATGAACCGGCTCCTACGACTGTTCACCATCCTGCTTCTAATCGCATCGCTTCCTCTCAACGGCATGGCGGGAGTCGACTCAGCCATTGAACCATGCCCCATGCAAACCATGGGGATGGAGATGATGGCGGGGATGGATCACGATTGTTGCCAGGATACTGATCCAGGATCAGCTGCCGACCACTCCAAAGCCTGCAAAGTGGGCCAGGAGTGTAGAACCGCGAGCACAGTTCAGGTCGAAATAATTAACCCCACGCTCACCTATTCTGCGCCTAGGCCAGTAGATACCTATGCGGTGAGCCTCGTAAACAGGGCGCCTCCTGACCCTTGGCGGCCACCCCGCGCCTGATTACCTCTTAAATTCACCCCATCGTCCTGTTTTGCAGCCGGATGATGGCATGCGCTTGCGCGCTGATTTTTTGAGGAATCATTTCCATGACTCCCCCACGTTACCGATTAGGGATGGCATGTCTGGCCGCTCTGATCAGCCTGTTGTCGACGTTACCGGCTCAGGCTACACCGTTGTCTCTGGAGGAAGCGCTTCAACTTGCCGAACGCAATGCCCCCATCCTCCAGGCCAGGCAAGAGCAAATGACGGCCGCTCGACACGCTGTGATCCCAGCAGGCGAGCTGCCTGATCCACGTCTCAACCTAGGAGTGCAGAACCTTCCTGTTGACGGCAGTGATCGTTGGAGCATGAACCGCGATTTCATGACGATGCAGGTTGTCGGCCTCTCCCAGGAAGTACCAAACCGGGACAAGCGGGAGGCACGAGTTGAGACGGCACGAGCGAGCGTTGAGCGAGCCGATGCAGAGGCGGTGTTCGAGCGCTTAAAAGTGCGTGCTGCCACAGCCCAAGCTTGGGTCGCGGCGTACACCGTTCAACGGAAACTGCAGCAGTTTGAGGACTTCTACAAAGAAAACCGTCTGTTGGCCGCAGCAATCCGCGCACGCCTGGCCGGCGGTACCGGCGCGACGGCCGACGCACTTGCTCCTGACCAGGAAGCTGCGCAACTCGATGAGCAAAAAGATGTTCTGCTCACACAGGCCGCTCAGGCACGGGCTGCACTCAAGCGATGGATTGGAGAGGATGCTGATCCGCAAGCTCAAGCATTTCCGCGCTGGCCAGTGAGCGCGCCGGACTATCTACACGCTATACATGCACATCCAGAATTGGCGACCTACAACGCCCTTACGCGGGAAGCACAAGCTCAAGTGCACCAAGCCTTGGCAGAAAAGAAGTCGGACTGGGGGTGGCAGGTGGATTACCAGCGGCGCGGGCCTGAATTCAGCAATATGGTGAGCCTGCAGGTAAGTTTCCAACTGCCCTTGTTCGCTGGCTCACGGCAGGACCCGATGATCGCGGCACGTCGCGCACAAGTCCGGCAACTGGAGGACGAACAGGAAGCGGCATTGCGTGAGCATAAAGCGCAGCTGGAGACAGATCTTGCGGATTACCAGCGATTGCAGCGAGCAGTGCAGCGCAGCCGTGAAACATTGTTACCGCTAGCGGAGGATCTAGTCCGCCTCGCCCTTGCTGACTATCGAGCCGGTAAATCACCCTTAAGTGAGGTTCTCACCGCTCGACGTCAGCGGGTTGAAACACGACTGCAAGACATCGATCTGCAAGGACAGTTGGCCGCGACAGCTGCACGGCTGCACTTCGCGTATGGAGAGGTGCGCGCATGAGAAATTCAACTATCAGCCTTGTGGTATTGGCCGCGTTGGCTATCGGCGGTGGCGTTGGCTATCAGCTAGCAAAGCGTGGGCAGGTGTCCACTGCCTCCCCTGAAACGCTACAGAAGGTGCTGTATTGGTATGACCCGATGTACCCCCAGCAGCACTTTCCAGCACCGGGCAAGTCGCCCTTCATGGACATGCCACTGGTGCCGAAGTACCAGGAAAGCACCGCTGCTGAGGTGAGCCCCGCAGTTCAAGTTTCACAGGGGCTCCAACAAAACCTGGGGGTCCGTCTGGCTACCGTAGCGAAAGGGCAGCTTGCTCGAACCCTCCAGGTGAGCGGCGTGCTTACCTTCGATGAGCGGGATTTTAGCGTTCTGCAGGCTCGTACCGGTGGCTACGTCGAACGCACCTATGGCCGCGCTACAGGCGACGTGGTTGCCAAGGGCGCCCCATTGGCAGATGTGTTGACGCCTGAATGGGCGGGCTTGCAGGAAGAGTACCTGGCGCTTCAGCGATCTGGGGACAATGAATTGCGCGCTGCAGCTCGGCAACGACTACTGCTGGCGGGTATGCCTGCCGATCTTATCAACCGGATTGACCGTACGGGAAGGGTCCAGAATTCGGTAACGCTCTTGGCCCCAACAGCAGGCGTCCTTCAGGCTCTGGAATTGCGGCCAGGCATGACAATGACACCGGGTGCAACGTTGGCGAAGATCAATGGTATCGCGAACGTCTGGCTTGAGGCCGCAGTACCTGAAGCGCAAGCCCAAGGCCTACAGGAAGGACAGGCAGTGCAGGCGAATCTGGCAGCGTTCCCAGGCGAACCTGTTCCCGGCAAGCTGACCGCATTGCTGGCTGATGCGGATCTGCAAAGCCGCACCTTGCGGCTTCGTATAGAACTGCCCAACCCCGGCGGCCGGTTGCGCCCAGGCATGACCGCGCAGGTTTCCCTCCATCCGTCCGGGCAACAGGATGACAGCCTACTGGTGCCAGCCGAGGCGATCATTCGGACGGGGAAACGCGATCTCGTAATGGTGTCAGAAGACGGAGGTCGATTCCGGCCGGTGGAAGTAGTGCTCGGCCAGGAAAGTGCTGGCCAGGTGGTCGTGCTGCGAGGCCTTCAGGCGGGCCAGCGCGTTGTGGCGTCCGGGCAGTTTCTGCTGGACTCCGAAGCGAGCTTGAAAGGTATCGAGGCCGTTACTGCTGGCGATGCTCCACTTGCGCAACCTGTACAGCCGGCTCTACATCAGGCCAATGGGCGCATCGTTCAAATAGAAGGTAATCAGCTGACCATCGCTCATGGACCGTTCGTGACGCTGGGCATGCCTGGTATGACGATGACTTTCCCTGTGGCAGATCCCCGCTTGATTGCCGGACTCAAGGTTGGCGAACGCATCCGGTTTGGAGTGCGCGAGCGCGATGAAGGCATGGTCATCGAGCAAATAACCCAGCAGGAGAACCAGCCATGATCGCGAACCTGATTCGTTGGTCGGTTGGCAACCGCGTCCTGGTCCTGCTGGCAACACTGTTTGCCGTAGCTTGGGGCGTTTTCTCTCTGCGCAGTTTGCCGATCGACGCGTTGCCTGACCTGTCAGATGTGCAGGTGATTATCCGCACCTCCTACCCAGGGCAGGCACCGCAGATCGTGGAAAATCAGGTGACATATCCCCTGACCACCACAATGCTTTCCGTACCCGGAGCCAAGACAGTGCGGGGCTTTTCAGCATTTGGAGACAGCTTCGTATATGTGTTGTTTGAGGACGGCACAGATCTCTATTGGGCGCGGTCCAGGGTGCTCGAATACCTAAGCCAGGTTCAGTCTCGATTACCGGCGTCCGCTAAGCCAGTGCTCGGACCCGATGCCACTGGTGTAGGCTGGATCTACCAGTATGCGCTGGTGGACCGCAGTGGTACCCATGACCTGGCACAGCTGCGCAGCCTTCAGGACTGGTTCCTGCGCTTCGAGTTGAAAACTCTTCCGGACGTTGCCGAAGTGGCGACGATAGGCGGGATGGTCAAGCAGTACCAGGTAGTGCTCGATCCGCTGCGCATGGCCAGCTTGGGAATCACTCAAGTTGAGGTTTCGGACGCCATCGCCAAGGCCAATCAGGAAACCGGTGGCGGCGTGCTCGAACAAGGCGAAGCTGAGTTCATGGTAAGGGCTTCCGGCTATCTGAAGTCACTCGATGATTTCCGAGCCATTCCCCTGCGCCTGGCTGCGAAGGGTATACCCGTAACACTGGGCGATGTAGCCACTGTACAGCTGGGCCCTGAGGCACGTCGCGGCATCGGCGAGCTTGATGGACAGGGCGAAGCGGTGGGCGGCGTAGTAATTCTGCGCAGTGGCAAGAATGCGAAAGATGCCATCGCTCACGTCAAATCCAAGCTTGAATCGCTGGAAAAAAGCCTGCCTGCCGGGGTCGAGCTGGTCACTACCTACGACCGTAGCCAGTTGATCGATCGTGCTGTGGAAAATCTGAGCCAGAAGCTGATTGAAGAGTTCATCGTGGTCGCACTGGTGTGCGCTGCATTTCTTTGGCATCTGCGCTCATCGTTGGTCGCCATCGTCTCGCTTCCGGTTGGTGTCCTCATTGCCCTGATCGTCATGCGCCACCAGGGCATCAACGCCAACATCATGTCGCTTGGGGGCATAGCCATTGCAATCGGTGCGATGGTGGACGCCGCTGTGGTGATGATTGAGAACGCGCACAAACGGGTTGAGGCTTGGCATACGTGGCACCCTGGAAAGTCGTTGCGTGGCGAAGATCATTGGAAAGTGATGACTGAGGCAGCAGTCGAGGTCGGGCCTGCGCTGTTCTTCAGCCTCATGATCATTACGCTGTCCTTCATACCGGTATTCACCTTGCAGGCTCAGGAGGGAAGGCTGTTTGCGCCCCTCGCATTCACCAAGACTTATGCAATGGCAGCAGCAGCGGGCCTTTCGGTTACCCTGGTACCCGTGCTGATGGGGTACTGGATTCGGGGTCGTTTACCGGCAGAAGAGCGCAACCCACTCAATCGAACCCTGATACGGCTCTATCGCCCAGCATTGGAGATCGTTCTACGCCGGCCAAAGCTCACGTTGGCGGGTGCACTGTTGATTTTGCTCAGCAGTGTCTGGCCCCTGAGCCAGCTCGGCGGCGAATTCTTGCCGCCACTGGATGAAGGCGATTTGCTGTACATGCCGACTGCCCTGCCAGGTCTTTCGGCGCAGAAAGCCTCTGAGCTTTTGCAACGTACGGACCGGCTGATCCGAACGGTACCGGAGGTCGCCAGTGTCTTCGGTAAAGCGGGCCGGGCTGAATCAGCGACCGACCCGGCCCCGCTGGAGATGTTCGAGACGACTGTCCGACTTAAACCGAAGGATCAGTGGCGAGCAGGGATGACCACTGAGAAGCTGATCGAAGAGCTGGACCGTACCGTGCAGGTACCTGGGCTAACCAATATCTGGATCCCACCGATTCGAAACCGTATCGACATGCTCGCAACCGGTATCAAAAGCCCGATCGGCGTAAAGGTTGCCGGCAGCAATTTGAATGAGATCGACCGGGTGACTCTGGCTATCGAGAAGGTGGCCAAAACGGTTCCAGGGGTGACTTCCGCCCTCGCCGAGCGATTAACCGGTGGACGCTACATCGATCTGGATATCGACCGCCAATTCGCAGCGCGTTACGGCCTGAACATTGCTGATGTCCAAGCGATTGTTGCCGGCGCCGTTGGGGGCGAAAACATCGGCGAAACCGTAGAAGGCCTGGCGCGATATCCCATCAGTGTTCGGTACCCACGGGAGTGGCGTGACTCTGTTGATGCCCTGCGGCAGCTACCGATTTACACCAGCCAAGGGGGGCGAATCACACTGGGAACCGTGGCACGGGTGCGTATTGCGGACGGTCCACCCATGCTCAAGAGTGAAAACGCGCGCCCCTCGGGCTGGGTGTATATCGACGTGCGGAGACGGGACCTGTCCTCCGTCGTTGCCGACCTGCGCCGGCTAGTCGATCAGCAGGTGAAGCTCGATCCTGGCATAAGCTTGAGCTATTCCGGGCAGTTCGAATACCTGGAGCGCGCCAATGCGCGCTTAGCATGGGTAGTACCGGCGACGCTGGCCATTATTTTCGTCCTTCTCTACCTCACGTTTGGCCGCCTCGGTGAAGCGCTGCTGATCATGGCTACCTTGCCATTTGCGCTAACCGGCGGCGTATGGCTGCTGTACATGATGGGCTACAACCTGTCGGTGGCCACGGGTGTCGGTTTTATCGCCTTGGCTGGGGTCGCAGCAGAGTTTGGAGTCATCATGCTGATCTACCTCAACAATGCCTGGACTGAACGAAACGGCAACGGTACGCAGGGGCAACCTGCGCTTCTGGATGCTATCCGCGAAGGGGCCGTGCAGCGCATCCGCCCCAAAGCCATGACCGTAGCAGTGATCGTCGCAGGCTTGATGCCAATCCTCTGGAGTAGCGGTACCGGCAGCGAAGTCATGAGCCGGATCGCTGTACCCATGGTCGGCGGCATGCTCACCGCGCCTTTGCTCTCACTATTTGTAATCCCTGCGGCTTACTGGCTCGTCAGGCGCCGCGGACTCGCTGTACACGATAACCCCCAAACAGGAGTAACCCGATGAAGAAGCTACTGATCAGCGCTGGCCTGGTGTTCGCCGTTGCGGCGGCGGTGCAGGCCCAAGACATGTATGGCACGGATATGAAGAATATGCCCATGGAAGGCAACGAGACCCAAGGCAGCCAGGCGGCTCCGACTGCATCGGCTGAGGGAACCATCAAAGCTTTGGAACCAGGTAAAGTTACCTTGGCGCATGGACCAGTATCAGCCCTGAAATGGCCGGCAATGACCATGGGCTTCAGCGCTACCGAGCAGCAACTCAAGGGACTCAAGGTAGGCGACAAGGTCAGCTTCGATTTCCGAATGAATGGGGGCACAGCGACGATCGTAGGCATTCGCAAGCAGTGACGGATTGACTTCTAACCCTGCCTATTAGAGCTGATAGGCAGGGTCATTTAGCCAAACTTTGGAAAAAGTGCTGCCGCAATTCCTGACCGCGCCGCCTTCAGCTCTGTGCCTCGGGACGCTAGTTGGTCTTTGCGCTCTGTAGCCGGGATGCATTCAGATCAGAGTAGTAGCTGACGTTTGAGCAGAGATCTTCGTGCATCACGATCTATATGGGTCGAAAGCGGACAGGGCATCGCAAAGTCATCCAACTGCCTGAGTTATCCGAACGCCAACAAGGATTCCACCGAGCTTGTCGACAAGAAAACCCGCGACAACTCAGAGTGTTATCCGAGCAAACAGACTTTGGATACCCTATTCCCGCTAGAAACACTGCCGCTGAAACCCTCCTGGCATGTAGCTCCTTCGTCCTACGCTTCAGCCTCTATGACCCCCACCCAACCTTTCGCGCAGGTGCGGAACGAACCTAGGCGTAACGCGGGTATAAGCTTCGTAGGCAGCGCCAAACTGCTTGTGCATTTCCCGCTCTTCGGAAACCGCCAAACGCCCGTACATCACCAGCAACACCGGGAACATTGCCAGCGTCAGCAGCGTCGGCCACTGAAGGAGAAAGCCCAGAAGAATCAGCACAAATGCCACGTACTGCGGATGTCTGATCCAGCCATAGGGCCCGACCGTTGCAAGTGAACGGCGGCGTTGCGCGTGATATAGCACGTTCCAGGCGGCAGAAAGCAAATAGAAGCCGAAACCCAGGAATAGGTAACTGGCAATGTGCAAAACACTGAAGTGTGGGTTGCCCTGGTCACCGAGCAACGTCGACCACAGATGGCCGGATTCGTGGGAAAGCAGATCGAGGTTGGGGAACCTGGCCTGCAACCAGCCTGACAACAGATAGATCGTCAGGGGGAAGCCATACATTTCCACAAACAGGGCAACGATGAAGGCCGAGAATGCACCGAAGCTCCTCCAGTCTCTCGCCGTTGCCGGCTTGAAGAAACTGAAGGCAAACATGATGAAGATCGCGGAGTTGATGAAAACCAGCGACCAGAGGCCATACGCGCTTTCACCATGATTCATGATGGATCTCCCGGCTTATGGATATCAGCCTTATCGGAGGGGGCCGGTTTGCTCTGGCCCTGGTGATGGTGTCCCCCATGTCCTCGATGCATGAAGACATGCATCAGCGGACAGGCGAGCAACAACAGATAAGGCAGGGCTCCAACGACATGGGCAAGGTGCTCGGTGAGCAGGAAGTAGACGGCGATCCCACCGATTACCACCAGGCCGATTGCATAGCGTGAACGCCAGAAACTGTGTGGTGAGCCGTTTTCATCGAAGTGAGGGTTCATAGCGACTCCTGGGAAAGGAGATGGGTTACTTCGATGCAGCAGATGGCATGCGGTCCATCATCATCTGCATCATCGACTCCATCATGTCCATGCGCTTTTCCATCATCTGGTGGCGGGCGGCCATATCCCCGCCCATGCCGCCATGCATGCCCCCCATTTCAGGCATGCCACCCTCCATGGACTTCATCATGGCCATGCCATTTTTCATCAGCGCCATATGCTCGGCCATCAACGCCTGACGGGCTTCCGGCGTTTTGGCTGCAGCCATCTTTTCGTGCATGGCTTGCATGGCCTTCATTTGCTGGTCCATCGCCGCCATTTGCCCTTTGTCCATTGGCTGAGAAGGCGTCTTCTCGGTAGCCGCCGCGCTTGGCGCATCGGCCGGGTGATGTGTCGAGTGTTCATCGGTGTTTTGCGCCATGGCGCCCACGGACGCTGCGGCCAAACAAAGTCCGATCAGTAAATTTCGAACGTTGTTCATCATCATCTCCTTAGCACTGTTTTAAAGCCGGATGCCTTGGTCTGGGCGCTAGGCCTCACCTGGCACGACAAGCAAATTACTGCGCCGGCGTGAATGCTCATTTTTCGCGTCGTGCTCGGGTTGTACACCGACGGGCTATTATTGGGCACTCGGCGGCTCGAAGCTGATCCCGTTTGGCCCGGCGCCAACCTTATGGGTAGCAACGACCTTTCGGCTGCTCGTATCGATGACAGATACGGTGCCCGCTTCAATATTGCTGACAAACACATAAGCGCCGTCGCTGCTGATGGCCACACCATGGGCACCCTTGCCGGTGGTCACGGTGCCCAGGCTGCTACGCGTCTGGAGATCTACGATGGAGACTCGGTCGTCCGGATTCTGGCCACTGCCCTGATTCGCGACATAGACCTGGCGACCGTCAACGGTGGCCATCATCTGGATTGGCGTGCGGCCGACATCAACCTTGCTGATCACCTTGCGTCTGGCCGTGTCGATGATGCCAAGCTGATTTGTCGCACTGAGCGAGACGAATGCCAGGCGACCGTCAGGGGCAAAGCCGACCTGGACAGGGCCTTTGCCCACGGGAATCTGCGCGGTTTCTTTGAGAGTGACGACATCGATAAGCGATACGCTGTCGCTCTTCATGTTCGCGATATAGAGTGTCCGGCCATCAGGGCTCAAGCGCAGCCCATGGGGATAACGCCCAGTTGGAATACCGGGCAACTCGATTCGCTGCTCAAGGTCAAATACTCGCACCTGGTTGGCAGCGGAATCGGTCACAAAAGCTCGCAGCCCGGTGACGTCGGTGACCACATGAGCCGGGTGATCGCCTGCCGGGAAGCTGAACGGTGGCCTGTCCAGCGCGCTGGTACTGAACACCAGCAACTGCCCACCGGGCTTTTCACCGCTCGAATGCCCCGCATGTCCAGCCACTCCAACAACCAGAAGCAAGCTGCCGTCGGGCGAAACCTGTAGGTTGTGGGGTGCGATCGGCAAGGCGACCGTGCTCACATCACCTGTCGCAAGATTTACCTGGCTAATGGAAGCGGACCGTTCATTGGCCGTGTAGACGTTACCCGTAGGGTTTGCCATGACCAGCCCCAGAGGGATGAGCAGGGATATCCCCAAGGCCATAGAACTAAACCGCTTGGCAGTCATCATTGTGAATGAGCTCCAACGAGGGGCCGGGGTATGTGAGCCAGGCTGGCCTATACATTTACTCAAGATAAACACCAATCGCGAAGCATTTTCTTGATCAGCGTCAACGTCCACAGCTTGACTCGGCACTGGGTGATCGAAGGCCGTCCATTTCTTGGGGAGTATTGCTGGCTATCCCGACCCGGAGTCAGTCGACATCAGGCTGTATATGAAGAAACCGCGCCATGAAACATGGCACGGCGGCTTGCCATCTGAGCGGTAACGAGACTTAGCGACTGACTTTGGTTGGGTAACCAAGCGCCTGGACCAGTGCACCGACGCGTTCCGCCTCGATGTTGCTTTGGACACTCACTGTACCGGCAGCACGATCAACGATCACCTTCGCGTCGCCATCGGCAGCCTGGATGGCCTTGGTGATCTTGTTGACACAACTGCCACATCCCATACCGGAAACTTCCAAAACGAACATAGCGGGCCTCTCATGCTGGTACGGCTTTTCTCGCCGCATTTACAGCTTCAACCTTGACACGATGACAAGGTCAAGGCCCGGTCAAAGGATTTATCTTCGCCCTGAAATCTTGTCCAACTCCTCTGGCGGCGGCCCCTGCTGCATCACAATTGTCCCTTACGATCTTGGCAGAAGATGGCGGACGTCGCAGTTGCCCGATGTCCTCCATCAGGACCAGATTGGCGCCGAACTCGCGGACATACCCGCTAAGGCCAAAGCCCTAGACAGTCAGTCATATGGATCAGGCGTTGAAACGCTGATGGCGGAACTTCCTCTCATAGGTTGCGGTGTGCCCATTTCAGTCTGTGACTACGCGCTTCAGCCGCAGTGCGTTGAATACCACGGAAGCCGAACTTACGCTCATGGCCAATGCCGCAATCATCGGTGACAATAGATGGCCGGTAAGCGGGTAGAACAAACCTGCCGCCAGCGGTATGCCCATAGCGTTGTAGAAGAATGCGAAGCCCAAGTTTTGACGCATGTTCTTCACCGTGGCCACGGATAGTGTTCTGGCCCGCAGGATGCCCATCAGGTCGCCCTTGACCAGCGTCAACTGGGAGCTGTTCATGGCAACATCGGTGCCAGTTCCCATGGCGATCCCGACATCAGCCCGGGCCAGCGCAGGGGCATCGTTGATCCCATCTCCTGCCATGGCAACCCGGCGCTTATCGCCCTGCAGGAGCGCCACCAGTTGCTCCTTGTCCTCGGGTTTCACTTCTCCGTGGACTTCCTCGATGCCGAGTTGTTTCGCGACCGCACGTGCCGTAGTCAGGCCGTCGCCGGTGGCCATGATGACCTTCACATCTTCTGCCTGTAGCCGGGTTACCGCCTCCTTGGAGGTGGGTTTGACCGGATCGGACACCGCTAGCAGGCCAGCGAGCACGCCATCGACGGCCAAGTACATGATACTCATGCCTTCCAGACGCAGCTGCTCGGCGCGGTCTCGCAACGGACTGGTGTCGAGGCCAGCCTCTTCCATCAAGGTCGTGTTGCCAAGCTGCAGCCGTTTGCCGTTCACCTGGCCACGTACACCGATCCCAGAGCCCGACTCAAACGCCTCTGGCTTGGACAAGCTGTGTCCATGCGCTCGCGCATGATCGACAATCGCATGTGCCAGCGGATGCTCGCTGCCTTGGTCCAGGCTGGCGGCAAGGCGCAAGACTTCGGGTGGCATGAACTGCCCGGTACCGACCACGCTATGAAACACTGGCCGGCCCTCGGTGAGGGTCCCGGTCTTGTCGACGATCAGCGTGTCGATCTTGCAGAGGTTCTCGATAGCACTGGCGTCTCGGAAGAGCACGCCACTGCTGGCAGCCTTCCCGGTAGCGACCATGATCGACATGGGAGTGGCTAGGCCGAGCGCGCAGGGGCAGGCAATGATCAGGACCGCGACCGCATTGATCAGGCCGAAGACCCAGCCAGGCTCCGGTCCGAAAAGCCCCCAGCCGAAGAGCGTGACCAGCGCGACCAGAATCACCCCCATGACGAAATAGCCGGCCACGGTGTCCGCCATCCGCTGCATCGGGGCTTTCGAGCGCTGAGCCCGCGCGACCATCTGCACGATTTGCGAGAGCACTGTCTCGGCGCCGACCTTCTGCGCCGCCATCACAAGGCTGCCGTGGGTATTCAGCGTGGCACCGATGAGTGCATCCCCAGCTTTCTTCATCACTGGCACGGGCTCGCCTGTCAGCATGGATTCATCGATAGCACTTTCGCCTTCCAGGACCACCCCGTCGACCGGCACCTTCTCGCCAGGGCGAACGCGCAGGTGGTCGCCCGTATGCACGTGGGTGAGCGGAATATCTTCCTCCTGACCATCGGCCCCGATGCGACGGGCCGTCTTGGGGGCAAGACCCAGGAGCGACTTGATGGCGGCGGAGGTTTGTGAGCGCGCCTTGAGCTCGAGCATTTGGCCGAGCAACGTTAATGAGATGATGACTGCAGCCGCTTCGAAGTAGACACCGATGCGGCCATCCTGCATGAAAGTCGTCGGGAAAACCTGCGGGAACACTGTGGCCGCAACGCTGTATAGGTACGCCGCAGCCGTTCCCAAACCTATCAGGGTCCACATATTCGGGCTGCGATTACGAATCGATGCGACCCCACGCACGAAAAACGGCCAGCCAGCCCATAGTGTCACGGGAGTGGCCAGAATCAACTCCACCCAATTCTGTGTGGCACCATGCAGCAATTGGAGTTGGTGGGCAGTCATGGCCAACACGGTCACGATGACCGTCAGGGGCAAGGTCCACCAGAAGCGGCGGGAGAAGTCCTTGAGTTCCGGGTTCTCGTCTTCCTCAAGCTCCGGTATTACCGGCTCTAGGGCCATGCCACAGATTGGGCAACTGCCCGGCCCACGCTGGCGGATTTGGGGATGCATCGGGCAAGTGTATTCGGCGTCCGCCGCGTTGCTTGGCTGCGGGGCAGCCGAGTGGAGATGGCCCGCGTGTTCTTGGTCCTGGGGAGGGCTAAGATAATGCACAGGCGCTGCGCGGAATTTCGTCAGGCACTTTTCACTGCAGAAGCGGTATGTCCTTCCCTCGTATAGCTCGAAGTAGCGACTATCCGGTGGCACCGTCATACCGCATACCAAATCGCGCTGACTACCATCCGGTTGCTCATACGGGTGCGAGTGGTCATGGTCATGGTCATGCTGGCACGATTCGGTGTGCATGAAGTAGTTCCCTTTGTTGTCCGGTTTGGACGAGTTTTCACCCTTCTGGTGAGAATACCCGCCATGGTTGTGCCCGAAGAGTTGCGTCAGCGGACAGAGCAACAAAATTAAATAACTGTAGTGCCTGTGACAGGTGGCCATAGTGCACGAGCCACATAAAACAGGCCAAATATGGCCAGCATGATCAGTGCAATACCGCCTTTAGTCCGCCAAAAAGGTATTGCCAGATCTGTACCACGGCGATGGGCTCCATCATGATCAACTCCCAAGCTGGGTGGGAAATATCGGCCGCTGCCGTATTGTCCAGCCTAGACAACATCTCCTTGAACAGCTGTGACGCCAATCAATGCTCCTGTAAGCGTGTCGATTATTGTTGTGGTGTAGCGTCATGGCATAGATCATTTCTGGAGGTTGCTGATCCTGCTGCTGCACCAGTGGTTGCCCTTCGACAATGCGCTGGCTGCCTTGTACCCCGGCGAGGGAGTGCCCAAGCCGCTGGAGGAGTACGACGCCGGCTCCCGGTGGGGAACGCCGTCCATGCTTTCCTGCCTGGACGGCCTATACTTGCTCGACCCCTTCTACCAGGCCTGTCAGGAAGGCCTGCCCAGTGGGCTGTAACGCCTGGAGGAGATCGCTTCTGACCAGTTCCGTCAAAGCGAGTACTTCCTCAGTTACTTCCACGCCAACGCATTGGAAGACGAGGAGCAGTTCGTTCTCCAGTTGCCGGCCAAGGTAGCCTTATGCGATCTAACAGCTCAAGCCCCAGACCTGATACATGCGGTGCGGTACAGCGCTGATCGGGTCACTCTTCGCTGTTCCCCTTCCAGCTTTGCCTTTGCCCACAGCAGACGTCGGAGATGAAACTGCTCGGCGGACTCACAAACCTGCTCCAGTGCTCTCGCACAAGGCTTTGATCTGGCCATCTTTGCTTGAATGGCTGACCCGTGGCAGGGCGTTGGCCGTGTTTTCTTCGTGCGTGTTGAGCCCAAGGCGAGCGCGATCCACCATCCACAGGCCGCTACTGCCGCGCGCCAATTCTATGCCGGCACTACTCGTCAAAAAATAGGTGAGTGCTTACCCGGCAGGCAATGGGCTACTATCGAGCCCTATATCTATCCGAAAGGGTTAGCTCCGTTGCCAGGGAATTGCATGCAGGCCATCGATATTGAAAACGCGATCGTTCTTCCTTGGGGGCTTGGCTCAAGATCGCCCCATGACCTGTTTTCTGTGTGCGCAGAAATCATTAACTGCCCTGGTGACATCGTTTTAGACGCTAGCAACCTCTCGTATATCGATCCGTTAGGGATGGCCACGCTGCGAGCGTTGTTTGAAAACCAGTTGGTCCAGAAGCGAGTTTCGATGCAGTTTTTGAGCAGAGACCTGACCTCCTACCTGGCCAGGATGGATTTTTTCAAGGACATTGATGTAGAGGGTGTAGATCTATCGGGGGTAGGACGTCGAAACGACCGAAGCACCTCGTTGGTGGAAATCACCAAAATCAGCGAACACCATCAAGCAGAGGCTGCAGCCTCTCGCCTCGCTAGAGCTATTACGGGAAGGTTGACTCAATCGGACCCGGATGCCCCAGTCGACGAGCACACGGGACGGAATGAGTTTGACTCCTACCGGGGCCCTCTGGAGTATTCGCTCAAGGAGCTATTGGAAAACTCGCTTACTCACGCCCGCAGAGAGGGACGTGGTGACGCCGCCGTTTGGCTGACCTGTCAGTTTTATCCAAAATTGAACCTTGTACGCATGGCCATCGTCGATAATGGGTGTGGGTTTCTCGCGACACTGAGGAATCACCCTGAGCTTCATGACCGCACGCATTTGCACGCGATCGAGGCGGCACTCAAACCGCGAGTGAGCTGCAACCGGGGTGCGATGGCCCAGATCCTGGGTAGCGAGAACCAAGGTATCGGGTTAACAACTACCGCAAAAATTGCAGACGCGGCGGGCGGTGGTTTGATCATCGTGAGCGGCAATGGCATACATGACACAAAGCGTCGGCAGTCTCAGGAGCTGCATGATGCGCTGTGGAATGGTGTATCGATCGCGTTTAGCTGTACCCGTGAGCTGCTGCCCACCATTTCGATCAGTGACTTGCTGCCGAAGGACGATGCAGGACAGGTTGACGACGATCTCGACCTAGATCTGAATTTCCGCTAGCTCTGGCTTTTTGATAGCTCGAGGGCTAGAGTCGATCATGCAAGGAGCGGTAAATGGGAGATTCAGCGTCAACTGAAACTCTCGGGCTGCAAAAAAGGATTATGCAATACAAGGGGTTACGACATGCAAACTCAAATTCGATTAAGTAGGGATAGTTCTATCCGAACGTACGGAATGCGAGCTTCAGCGATCCCCTACCGTACCGAAATCGAACGCTCGCTCAGCAGTGGTGAGAGCGTTGTCATAGATTTCGCTGGGAACGATGTCACTCAGTCCTTCGTCGACGAGTTGATCGGGGCGCTGATTCTGAAGGAGGGTCGCCAGGTGGTATCGCGCCTTGCCTTTGAAAACTGCACCAACGATGTCAAAGGAATCATTAAATTTGTGGTCCATGATCGAGTTCGACAGCTGCAAAAAATGCCCGCGTGACGGATCCGCATTGAATTTAAGGCCCTCAATATTGAGGGCCTTTTCATTGGTGCCAGGCAAAAGATAGCCGTCTTGAGTGGCCCCCATAGCTCGCCCTGAAAAGCGAATGTCAGGGGACACACCGCAGAAAAGCGTTCTGTAGCGGAGGAATACGTGGAAAACGGAGCTTAGGTTTCCTCATTGAGATGTGTAGAAATCCATCGCGACTCACCTATGCAAAGGCTGCGAAAAGCCTGAATCTACTGGGGTATCGTGGCGTGAGATATGTGCAAAAAAATGTGCACAGCATCTGCGGATTGGAGAGCTGGCTTGGCTCCTTAAGTAAAACCATCAAGCTGCAACGGACCTGCAACTCCTGCGGCTTGAAGCAAAGCGGGTAATACCACCCCTGAGCCCTACGAGGTGGTGTTCCGGTTTTTGACCAAACGAGAGCACGCCAGGCGCGCAAATGAGCTGCACGACCAGCTGAATGAAGTGCTCGGGGTGGCCAGAAATCTCAACGATGGGCTGTACTTCGGTGGAGCAGACGTCACGGTGCTACAAGACTTTACCATGCTCGATGCGGAAGACTTCGTGCGGTACAACCTTCACGACTGGCTCAGTGTTGGGGATACCGATGAAGATGAAGAAGGTGCCGATGATGCTGACTGAGCTGCTATCGGCCTCCCCTTTAGGATCTGGGTTTGACCTTAGCTGACCGGCTGCTCTACAAACCAATTGATTTTCTCCGGAGCCGGTGTCACTGTCGCTCCAAGAATAGCCCCCACGCCTCGGGCAGGTCCCAGACCTGTACTGCGCATCAGGGGGTTAGTTGTTTCTAGGGCCCGCCCAGGTCGATCAGGCATGCTTTGGGCTGGCCTCAAACCAGTGGGTGACCACCAAAAGGGTCAGTTAGGCCTACTGCTGCCTATCCTCGCTCGTTACCATCCAGAAACCCTCTATTGATACGGTTTCAGCAAAGATGGATGTCTATAAGCTCCGCATCGAAGACACAGAAAGCAAGATCATCGACAAGGAAGGTTTCGAGGCCGAGACCTTCCGCAGAGATCCGTGGTACCAGCCTGGAAGTGCGGGCAAGCTAGCTCAGTTTGCTGTATGCCCGGCATGCGACAACCCTGTCCAGCTGGTTGGGCTGTATGAGCTACCGCCTAACGTGAAGAACCCATTCGGGAAACATGCTACTAAGAGCATTCGCGGCATCGCTCCATTTGATAGTGAGGCCCGTAACGATTGCCCGTACTTCAAGCCTCGCCAGCATAAGAAAACAGAACGAAAAACCAGGTTTGACGGCGTCCCGCGGAAGATTCTCAAGCTATTGATCGAACAGTTCGATCGCGTGGTTTACATCCTGGAGAAAGAGACCCAACTGGTCCTTTCCGAGAACGCGTTGAGAGGCATGCTGCAGCGTTACAAGGGAGAGCGTGGCTACCTCTATACCGGCGCGACGCTTCGCAATGTGCCATGGATCTTTGCTTACATGTCGGACGCCACCCGCCTGTTTGGCCAGAAGGTCAGTGGAAATGCTGAGCTGGTGAAAGCTATTGCTGAATCGCCCCTGGTTTCCTAGACACTCTCCAAGCTCAGGAAATAGCGTTTCTCATACTCTATTGGAGACAGCTGC